>CALDWC010000038.1 GCA_937923945.1 uncultured Treponema sp. | reverse complement strand
GGGCATCTTTCATGACCTTAAAAACCGGCGTAAGCCTTTAATCGGCGTTTCCTTGAGGAGCTACTGATTAATTCAATCGATAATTGAGGGCATCTTTCATGACCTTAAAAACCGGCGTAAGCCTTTAATCGGCGTTTCCTTGTATAGTTGCTACCGCACATACTATGACGGCATTTCAAGTTTAAATTGTTTTTTTACGATCGTAATCAGCTGCTCAAATTCCGGATCATCAATTGCAAGTCCGTTATCGCCGAGAAAGTCGCGGCGTTCGATAAAAAACCAGTGATAGAGGCGGGCTTTTATATCGTTGTCGCTGTCTTCCGCATGACAGATGCGAATAATGGAAAGCATTTCCTCATCATTGAACATCGAATATTTTCCGTTGCAAATAATGTGATACACATGCGAATTATCACCGCGTACAATTTGGATACCGGAGTGTTCTTTTTTCTTTGCTTCGGTTCGTTGTTGGAGCGCTTTTTTACGTTCTTGCTCTGCAATCTCTTCTATTCTTCGATTGTACAATATCGTATTCGCTTGATCACACAAAAAGGTTAACTCTTCTTTGTTTAAGTTCGGAAGAATTTCATTTAATTTTGTAATCAAACGTTTTTCGACCGCCGTTTGTTTTTTCACCGGTGTTTTTTTTGCTTTTGCGGTTGTACTTTTTTTTGTGTCGCTTTTTTGCGGTCCGGTTTTTGTTTTTTCTGCCATAATGTCTCCTAAAATACAACGGGATTATTTTTATCCTGCCGTTATAAAGACACTGATTACTTCAATCGAGAATTGAGGGCATCTTTCAAAACTAAAAGTTTTTAAAAGGCGACCTTTCAGTGCCACCTTATTATACCGAATATTGAGAAACAATAAAAGGAGATACTTTGCTTCTGCAAAAAAACTTTGCGAAGCAAAAAACTTTGCTTCACAAAGTTTACCGGTAAACGGCGTCAAGCCTTTAATCAGCGTTTCCTTAATGCTTGCCACTGGACATATTCCACTATCCGGTATAGTCCCGATACAAAAAATCTACACTTTTGCTATTATGGCTTTCCGTGTAAAAATTTTTCATTCGCTTGACATTATTTTTTAATTTTACTATCATCGAACACATCAAAAATATTGAACAAGGAAGGAAAGAATGACGAGTGTACATACCCATAAATTACATCGGCTAATAGCAAAATTATCAATCGCAACTTTTAATGTTTCAATGGCAATTCTTATTCTTTTGCCGCCGGGCTGGGCGATTATCGCGGGAATATTATCATTAGAAGTATGTCTTTTTTATTTTTTTCTAAAACGTGCATATAAATTCGGTGCATTATATTGGCGGTTGACTGTTTCAAATCTTGCGAGCGGAATATTCGGGCTTATGTTGTCAATGTTTTTAAATGGAGGTTGGCTGGGTGTCTTTTGGTTCCCCTGGGTCAGCGCTCACGAAATAGAATTTATGAGTCCGTACTTTATTTTTTATTTTCTCCTTATGTTTGTAATAACATTATTGATTGAAATACCAATAAATATTTTGCTTTTTCGGAAGCTCAAGATACGGTGGCAGCAAACCGCTCTTGTATCTCTTTTTGCAAATGTGATCACCAATATTGGCTGTGCATTTGTTATTTATTTATTCAGTTTTGAAATTATCTAACTGAACTGCTTTATTCCGACACTTGACATTATTTTTTTTTTTTTCGATAAAATATAGAATATTTTTTATTCACCGCTAAATTTTACCTAAAAGTATCAGGAGGTTTTTATGGCTTTTGACTCAGAAATTGATGTACAGACATTGAAGAAAAATATTACAACAAAAATATTACTCATCTATACGGTTATTCAATATATTTGTGTCATTAATAGTGCTTTTATCGTCGCTGCTTTTGACCCATATAGCGATTTGAATATTGTGGGGCGTCTTTTTAATGGAGAGTTTTTTTTACAACTTGCTTTTATAACAATTGTAAACTTTATATCCTATGGGGTTTATATTTATTCCTTACGACCTCTTTGGTCTTTTTTAGAAAAAAGCGAGGACGAAAGGACTCAAGAAGAAAAGGAAAAAGTTACCGATACTTTATCTCGATTTAGTGTAGTTGTGTTTGCGTCACTTTTCGGTTTTTGGTTTGTTGCGATTATTATCTATAAGATAATTCTTTCCGTTATAGTAACGGATCAAACAATGCCGATTTTAAATGTTTTTGTAACTTATTTGCCGACAGCATTAGTTGCTTCATTGTACTGTATACTTATCGTTGACATTTTTCTGTCCGATACAAAAGCGCTTTTAAAAGTGTACACCTATGATACTCGAAGACTCAATTTTATTATAAACTATAAAGCTCCTATTTTTGCATTAGCTGAACTTTTTTATTTGGCTGGAACCCTTTATAATATACAATGGTACTATATAGAACTTCAAAAAACGGGATTTGCTCCGGTAACAAGCGTTTTAACGGCAAATATAATTGTGCTTTTTGTTGGAATAGTATATGGCGTGGCTTTTACGTTCTTATCAAGAAGACAGGATAATAAGCAATCAAAGGCACTCATCGATCAGCTCACTCGATTAGCGTCTGTGGTCGGTAAAGGAAACCGTTTTGATCTTTCATATCGTATACCAATTCGCAATTTTGATTTGACAGGGCATTTTACGCTTTGCTTTAATAATTACCTTGATACATTACAGAAAATGTTTTCGACAATAAAAACGGGTTCCGAAGTTATATCAAAAAATGGAAATATCCTTATGGATTCTATGCATGAAACGGTTTCCGGTACGGAGCAAATTGCTAAAAATATTGAAAACATAAAAACCCAAACGGTATCACAAGCGGCGAGCGTAACTGAAACTGCATCCGCCATTGAACAAATAACCCGTACAATCGACAACTTAGATAAGCATATCGAAAATCAAGCTACGGCAGTCAATGAAAGTTCTGCGGCCGTTGAAGAAATGGTCGCAAATATCGCTTCGGTTAGCAAAATTTTACAGACAAATTCAAAGCGAATTAATGAACTGCAACTAAAGTCGAATGATGTAAAAGCAGCAGCACAGAACTCGGTGAGAGTTACTCAAGATATTTCAAATCAATCCGAAAGTTTATTGGAAGCAAGTACAGTTATACAAAATATTGCCGATCAAACGAATTTACTCGCAATGAACGCTGCTATTGAAGCCGCTCACGCCGGTGATTCAGGAAGAGGTTTTGCAGTTGTCGCCGATGAAATTAGAAAGCTTGCAGAAGAATCGTCTATTCAAGGTAAAAATATAAGTGCGGTACTAAAAGAGTTAAAGTCAAAAATTGAAGTGATTACTTCCGATGCTTTAAAAGCGCAAAACTTGTTTATGGAAAGTCATACGCTCACCACCGATATAAAAACGCAAGAGGATAGTATCATGCACGCGATGCAAGAACAAAATGCCGGTTCGGATCAGGTTCTCAAAGCGATGCAGAATATCGGGGCTATCACCGGTGAAGTAAAAGCAGGTTCACAAGAAATGTTAACGGGCAGCAATCAAGTAGCGCGCGAGATGAATAATCTTACAAAACTAACCGATGAAATTTCAAACGCTATGGAAGAAATAAACGAAAGTGTTCTTAATATCAATAAAAGCGTTTTAGGGGTGAACGAAATAACGAAAATAAATCAGGAAAGTATCGAAAAGCTCGGGCAAGAAGTAGATAAATTCAAAGTGTAAGTTTTTCCCGTATTCGTTTTATTAATGAGGGACAAGTTCACCGCGTTGTGAAACGGCGGAATATGTATAAGTCGTCATGGTGATGTTTCCGCCGTTTTACCGGTGTTATAAAAAACTTCCAAACGGCAAACGGTTTACCCGCGCAGTTTTTAAAACTTTTCATTTACTTGACTTTTTAGAAAGCGCGTTTTTGTTTACCGAATTGTTCCGATAACATCTATTGTTTCGCAAATGTTCCTTAAAATTCTGCGAATGAGTGAACCTCAGTTCACGAAAGAGCTGAATTTTCGTCGTTTCGAGAAAACGAGAAACGGCGGTATAATAAGCGATGTTTTGAAAAACACAACACTGCCAAGTTTTTCAAAACTCGTCAGTTTAACGAGCCGCGCTATTTCAGCGGCGAAGTTAAACGTCCAGAATTCTACCTTATTATACTGAACATTGAGAAACAATAAGGAAACGCTGTTAAACGGCGTCAAGCCTTTAATCAGCGTTTCCTTAACGGAGCAGTAAATAAAGCAAAAAGTAATAAAAGTGCTTGACTTATAAACTTAAGGAAACACTGATTAATTCAATCGAGAATTGAGGGCATCTTTCAAAAATTTGAGTTAGCTTTTTAAAAGACGACCTTTCCGTGTCAAGCCTTTAATCGGCGTTTCCTTATGACTTATCATAATTGAACACATCTATAAAAGTTTATTGTTTATAAGGCGCAAGTATTTTTAACGTACAAAGGTACTTGTTTTTGTGTAAGTTTTATCATACAATCTATACAGTCTTACTGTGAGGAGCCCTTTTGCTAAAATGAAAAAAATGATTACATGTTCTATTCCTCCTTGAAAATGAGGAGTATTTGAAGTCTCAATTCAGGCTCGGAAAGCAATCATCTCGGTCTCTTTTTTAAGCATTCATGAACGGGGAGCGGTAAAAACTGATTTGAGCGTATTAATTGTTTGTATAGTAAAAAAAATATTTATTTGATGTTAAGGAGCTCTGTTATGGAGAATAAAAAACGCTTTTCTCTTCGTTTACGGGTAATAATTATTGTAGAAATTTTAGTTGCTACCGGACTTACAATATTGGGCCTTTTGACGGTACGAAGCGGACGCAGATCGGTTATGGAGCGCGTCGAAGCTCATCTTTTCGACAAAGCAAGTGATGTCGCTGATAAACTTGACGGTTACAATCGCGAATGGTTTAAATTTCTTGACGGTATTGCATTGCAGCCGGTTTTACATGATGCCGGCATAAGCTGGCGTGAAAAAGCGATTTTCCTTAAAAACTTGGCGGATACGGAAAAGTCGCTTATGAAACTTACAATTATGGACACGAACGGACAGTGGTACTTGCCGGATGGAACAATTCTTGATACATCAATGCAACAATGGTATTTGGATTCAAATCGAGGGGTAAATCGCGTGTTTTCAGAACCTTTTATTGATTTGGAAACTAAAAAACTTATTTGCACTATTGCCGTTCCTATTTCCGATGAAGCCGGTAAAGTGAACGCGATTCTTTGCGGTATTATTGATGGAATGATATTGTGTGATAATGTTAACGATATTACTATCGGCAAAACGGGAGTATGCTATATTACGGATAAAAATGGGACACATATAGGACATAAAGAAAAAAACCACGTCAGCGATGGATACAATGCATTGCAACTGGCAAAAGCCGATTCACATATTGCTTCTGAAGCGGCATTCATTAAAAAAGTATTGGATACGCAGCAAACATTTGTTGATTATTATGATTACGGCGGAGTGATGTATATTGCGAGCAATGCGATGATGAAAACGGCGGAATGGGATGTAATCATACGAGCACCGGTGAACGAGTTTATGGATACGTTTAATCAGCTTCGTACCCGTATTATTGTCTTTTCCGGAGTGATATTGGTAAGTATAGCAAGCGTGATGGGTTTCGTTATCATTCAAATTCTTAAACCAATAACTCGTGTTATCACTGCATTGAAAAATATAGCACAGGGTGACGGAGATCTTACGGTGAGACTTCCGGTTACCGGCAATGATGAAACAACCGATATGGCGATTTACTTTAATGAAACCATTTCAAAAATAGCGGATTCTGTTCGACAGGTTAGTAAGAGTACAATTACGATGCAGGAAATCGGAAGTGATCTTTCCGCAAATATGACCGAAACGGCTAGTGCGGTAAATCAGATCAGCGCAAACATTGAGGGCTTGAAAGGACAGGCTATGACTCAAGCAGCGAGTATCACGGAAACGGCTGCAACTATGGAAGAAATTATCCGTACGATTAAAAACTTAAACGGAAGTATTGAAACGCAGGCTGCTTCGGTTGCGCAGTCGTCAGCTTCGATTGAAGAAATGGTCGCAAATATTGCATCGATTACACAACATTTAAGCAAAGCGGATGATGCGGTTCAGCACCTCGCTAATGCGACCGATGACGGAAAACAGTCGGTTTCCGAGGCAGATATGCTTACCGATAAAATTGCCGAAGAATCGGGTTCTCTTATTGAAGCGAGTAATGTTATTCAAAATATTGCAAGTCAGACGAACTTACTCGCAATGAATGCGGCGATTGAAGCGGCGCATGCAGGAGATGCGGGAAAAGGCTTTGCCGTTGTTGCCGACGAAATCAGAAAACTTGCCGAAGAATCTGCAACTCAGGGTAAAAATATTACCGGCACTTTAAAAACGCTCAGCGCCGAAATTCAGGAAGTTGCCGATTCTGCAAAACTGGTTGGAGAAAAATTTAATATAATCTTCACTCTTTCGGAAGAAGTAAAACAGACAAGTGATATTCTTACGCAGGCTATGAAAGAGCAGGAAAATGCCAGTCGTGAAGTTTTAAACGCCATTAAAAATATCAATGGAGTAACTTTGGAAGTAAAAGACGGCTCTGCGGAAATGTTAAAAGGCGGTGAGCAGGTTGCCGGTGAAATGCGAAAATTGGATGAGCTTACTCGAGTTGTCTCTGAGAGCATGCATGAAATGGCAAGCGGTGCCGTTCAGATAAACAATGCCATTGTGGAAGTAAACGAAATTACGCAAAAGAACAAAGAAGCCATTGATAATTTAAGTACGGAAGTCGGAAAATTTAAGGTTTAGCGTGCTTTATAAAACCAACCGTTTTCTATACGCGATCGAGTTTTACTGACTTTATAGTAAGATCGGTAAAACTCTAAAA
Source organism: uncultured Treponema sp. (assembly GCA_937923945.1). Taxonomy (GTDB): domain Bacteria; phylum Spirochaetota; class Spirochaetia; order Treponematales; family Treponemataceae; genus Treponema_B. The sequence continues at coordinate 10,748 of CALDWC010000038.1, read as the reverse complement.
TTTTTCCGTAGCCGATATTGGGTTGGTTTTTAGAACGATGGCGCGTGATGTGTTAATTCATCGTAAGCACAATTTCTTCGGTGTCTTGCTTGTGTTTCAGCTTGAGATACAATGTTGCCGTCGCTTCATTGTATACATACCCTGATGAATTATAAGTTTCAAAGCGCTCATCACTGCGGTAGTCCAAGCCGTAAATGATAATGGATTTCAGCTGCCGAATATTTCGAATGACGAGATATTCGGCGCCGTCTTTTACGCCTTCGACGGCAAACCGCACGTATCCCGATTTTTTTTCAACAATTGAAATATTTTGTGCCGATCCATAAAGCCACATCCCGTTTGCTGCCGCATGCAATGATTTTGCCGACGGATACCAGTTCGTATCCACAATGAATGGATATAACGTTGCCGCATTTAAAATGTTCGCGTCGTCGACAATCAAGCCTCGTTTTTCACCGTCGGTATTTACATTGTAGCGAGCCGCTAAACTGCCGTCCGCTCCAATGAGACTGCAAACGGACGTAAAAAGCTTATAAGCAACCGGTTTCCAATTTGTTGCGGTAACGCGAAGTAAGGCGCGCGAAAGCCGTACGGTAAAAAGCGTGTCAATAAACGCCTGTTCGTCAAGCGTTTGTACGGCATAGAGGTTATCATCGATAACGGTAAACGAATCTTTTATTTTACGAAAACAGGTTTCTAAGCTTTTTTCAAAAAAGTTTTCCTGACTCGGAAAATATGCTCCATAATCCAAAAAGCATTCAATGATGCCCAATGCTTGCAGTATATTTATTTTTGATAAATCGCAGCCGTCTAAAAGTACTTTTAAATCGGAAATTAAAACGGCGCTGTTTCTATCAACGAGATATGCAATTAAATGTTCCGTTTCAAAAACCGAAACGGCATGCTCGGAAATCATCTTTGAAAGTTTATTACGTTGAATATTTTCTTCCTGTACTATTTTATTAAACATTTCGATAGTGTTCCCGTAAAAGGGCAGCGTCAATTCGGTGAACGCATGTTTCGGCAGCACATTTTTCGGAACGTTTTTTAATGCGGTGAGGTACATATTGCGCCGAGCCATTTCCGCAATGTAAGACGCAATCGTTTGTTCGCTGTAATTTTTCCGCGTAATCTGTTCCCGCAAAACGGTAAATGCGAGATTGGCAAAGTTTTCTTTTGCCGTTTTGTACTCATCGGCGGAACTGCCTTTCATTGATGCAACCGATTCAATACTGAATTCGCTCGCTTCAACATAGGTTACATAATTTGCCGAAGCACCGTTTTCCCGCTCGAGAATCAATCGCGGTTGTTCGATTTTGCTGTCGATGATGCCCATGGCGTTAAAACCGAAATTTCCTTCAAAGCGAAAATTTTTCTTGTTGTAAGAAATCAAGCTCTTTCTGTTTTTAATGCCGAATTTTGCGTTTGCCGCAATTTTCCATGGAATACTCACTGCTTTGACGGTTTCCGGCATGGCGGCTTGGATGTTTAAAACTTCAATGTCGCCGAATTTGTCGTACGCAAAGGTGATGGCAACGTCTTGCATACAATGAATGGTAAAGGAGCGTTCGGTGTTTTCATATCCGATAATTTTTAACTCGGTTTGATATTCTTCTTTTTCTTCTTCGTTTATCACATTCGTTGCAATGAGTGCGTCCCGCTCGCTGACAAAAAAACTGATTCCGTTTGCAACAACCTGCACGGGAAGAAGCGGAACGGATTTTTCATCAATGGTGTCATATCGCCCCGCAACGGAAATGGCGCCTAAATTCAGCGAAAAAGTTTTTCCGCTCTTGAATTGTATGATGAAAAGTCCGATAATTGCAATAACGGTTGCTATAATTTGTGTAATTATTTTTATACCTGTATGTTTCATAAACGGCGGGTATTCTATATTATTTTGTATAAAATATCAAGGTTATGGAGTTAGTATGAATTTTTTTAAAAAATATCTTATTCTGTTTTGTTTAATCGGAACGGTTGTCCTTTTTTCGTGTAAAACAACCGATGCGGCTTCGGTAAAAGAATCGGAAACAGCCGTTACGGAACCTCAAGTTGAAGAACCGAAAAAAGTTGAACCGGAAAAATCGGTTGAAAAGCCGCAAGCGAAAACGTCCGCATCAAAGGCGGTGCCGAAAGTGCCGCCGAAACAACCGAAGCCCATACAGCCGAAACCGGTAAAACCGAAATCGCCGCAACCGAAGACACAAGCGAAAGTGAGTGAGTTGGATTTTACCGCCAAGTTAAAAACGCTTTTAGAAAAAAATAAAACGGATGAAGCTTTAAAACTTTTTGACTCCTATGATCAAAGCATTACGCAAAAAGTAGATATGCAAAATTTAAAATTGGCGATTTTAATTTCCAATAACGATATTGACGAAGCAAAAACGCTCGCCGATTCACTTGAAAAAAAATATCCGACCAATACGGAAACGCTTTTGTCACAGAGCTACATTGCCGCTATCGATAATAATCAAGCGAAACGGAATGCATACTTAAAAAAAATCGTCGCCCTCGAACCGAAAAATGCGGAAGCCTTGACCCAGCTCGGTCATGACGCTTACTATGCGAAAAGTTATGTGACTGCAGCTCAATACTATTCAAAAGCGATTTCCGCCAATTCCGGTAATGAAGACGCAATTGTCGGGTTAGCGGATGTTTTATACATGCAAGGCGAATTTGACAAGGCGGAAACGCAGTTGAATTCGCTGCTAAAACAAAATCCGAAAAATGCGTCGGCGTATGCGATGCTGGCGCGGGTGCAATTCGAGCAAAGTAAAGTTTTACCTGCGCTGGAAAACATCGGCAAGGCAATCAAGTTGGAAAATGATGTGCCGGAGTTTTGGTCCGACAAGGGCTTATACTGTTCGCGTGCCGGAAAATTAAAAGAATCATTGGGAGCTTACACTAACGTAATCCGTTTGGAACCGGAAAATTATATTGCGTACATTTACCGTGCGGGACTTAATGATGCGTTAAACCATAAAGACGCGGCAATCAACGACTACCAAAAAGTACTTACGTTGTATCCGACCTATTACTTTGCGGCGGAAGGCTTGGGTGTTTTGTACTTTGAAAAAAACGAGTACCAAAAAGCCGGAGAGGCGTTTTATCATGCGTGGAAATATGCACCGAATAATACATTTTATGCGTTGATGGTTACGCTTTGTTATTACCAACTCGGCGACGTGAAAAGTGGAAAAGATTTTATGAGTAAGCAGCTTCCAAAAATTGACAAAAAAACCGAAGAAACGGAGTACTTTCTTTCTCGGCTTTTTGTTGATCATATCGGCGATAACGATGTGGTAGCGCGTCTCGATAAGGAAAAAAATATCACAAAAAAATACCGCATGCAGTTTTATCTCGCAAAGTTTTACGAACTGATAAAAAAATCGGAAGTTTCGGATAAATTGTATGAAAAAGCGAGTGAATGCCCCTATCCCGCCTTTTTTGAATATCGGCTGATTGAAGCGGAGTTGGCAAAACGCGGTCGTGTTTCAAAAGTAAAATAGATCCTGACATGGAAAACGAAGTAAAACAAAAAAAATATGCGAGCGCATCTGAGCTTGTTTCGCTGTTTGTAGAAAAAAACGCGCAGGCGGAAAGCGCGAGCGATATTTGGTTGCATATTGTCGGTGAAAAACTTGCCGGTCATTGCTCGCTTTTAAACATTCAAAACGGGACGGCGTTTATTGAAGTGGATCATCCGGCGGTTGCCCAAACCGTTATGAGCTGCAAAGAAAGCATTATCGCAAAAATCAATGAAAAGTATGAAGGGCTTTCAATAAAAAATATTCGTACAACGGTGAAAAAATTTTACGCACATAAAAAGATGCAGCCGCCGAAGGCGGAAGAAAGACCGCAAAGTGATTCAATCCCGCTCAATGAAAATTTACCGCCGGAATTGCAGGCGATTTTTACCCGTATGCAGGAAGCGACAAAAAAATAGGATAATACGAAAACGCTGGTCAAAGGCTTGAGTCCGGTTAACATCGTTTCCTAATTGTTTCTCAATGTTTGTTCAGTAAAATAATTGAATTAATCAGCGTTTCTTTATGGGAATAAAAAAAGTAGAAAATATTTTTGCAAATGACTTGCATTTTTTTTGAAAATTGTGTAAACTACTAATAGTGGAGTTTTTCAAATGAAAAAATGTATCTGTATTTTATTCAGTTTGTGTTTGTTGTTTCCGCTTGTCGCATTTGGTACGGCGGAGCCTTCTTCCGAGAGCGGAAAAGATGATACCGCAGGGAAACTGACCGTCGCGGTAAGTTTTAACGCTATTCGTGAAATTGTCAGTGCTGTCGGAGGCGATAAAATAACCGTTGTTCCGGTTGTCCCCGAAACTGCGGAGCCGCACCACTATGAACCGCGTCCGAAAGATTTGCAGGTTTTGAAAACTGCCTCTCTTCTTTTTGTGAACGGTTTGGAAATGGAAACTTGGGCGGAAGAGCTGGTTGAAAAAAAAGTGCTGGCGGAAAACACTGTCATTGACCTTTCACGCGGGATAGATTTGCTACCGATAGAAGAACACGGTGAGGCGCATTCGCACGAGACAAGCCATGAAGGACATCATCACGGTGAATACGATCCGCATATTTGGCTGGGACTTACCGAAGCGGGAAAAATGGCGCAAAATGCGGCTGCGGCACTGAAAACGATTGATCCGGAAAATGCGGCGTACTATGACGCAAACGCCGAAAAATTTGCAGCCGCGCTGGTTTCGCTTCGCGATGAATACCGTGAAAAAATTGCTTCAAAGCAACAGAAAACGATTATTGTTGGGCATGAAGCGTTTGCATATTTGTGTCGTGATTTGGGTCTTGAACAAAAAGGCATTCGGGACGTATTTAACGAAGGAGAACCTTCAGCGAAGATGTTAAAAGAACTCGTTCGCTACTGTAAAGAAAATGACATAAGAGTGATTTTTAGCGAAGAGCAAGCAAGTCCGCAAGTTTCGAACGCTCTCGCGCGGGATGCGCACACGAGCGTTGCAGTGATTTACACGCTTGAAATCGCCGCCGACGGACTTTCACTCTATGAACGTCAAAAAGCGAACCTCGAAAAAATATATGCGAGCTTACGATAAAAAGTTGCGCGAGAAATCGGTTCGGGAAACGTTGGTGAGATGTTCACATCTTTTCACAGCGTTTCCTTGAAACCGTGCTTTTTCTATGGCTAGACATCGCTGAGATGCTATGCTATAATGAACCATTATGAACATGCGTGATGCGAAATGTGCCGCTTTTTTTGCGCGGCATAATTTTGACCCTGCCGCTCCGTCGGTTGAGCACACCGCTACGGCATTATGGTATGATCTATATGCCGGTTTGGCATCTTCCGATGCACCGCACACTCAGGAAATGCTTCCGACGTGGATAACGGTTGACAAGGTGCAAGACAAAAAAGTAATTGTGCTTGACGCGGGCGGCACCAATTTCCGTTCGTTTCTCGTGGAAATTAAAGCGGGACAGGCGGAAATCCTCAAAGCGCAAAGAGGAAAGCTGCCAGCCGTTGAACGAGAACTCACCAAGGATGAGTTTTTTGAAAGCATTGCGGAAAGCATCGATTACTTAAAAGACGCAGCGGCTGAAATCCACTTTTGTTTTGCGTACGCGTTGGAAATGACGCCTGAAAAAGATGCCCGTGTGCTACGCATGTCTAAAGAAGTGCAGGTGCGGGGAATTTTGCACACGCCGGTCGGGGCGTCCCTCTTTGCCGTGTTACAAAAACGAGGGTGGAAACGGGTAAAAAACGTTTTTGTTATCAACGATACCGCCGCCGCCTTGCTTTCGGGGCTTTCGCTCAATAAAACCTATTCGTCATATATCGGGATGATCTTAGGTACCGGATTTAATATCGCTTACATCGAATCGGAGCCGATACCAAAACTTTCCGCTGCCGAGCAGTGTCTCGGACAAATTGTGGTATGCGAAACGGCAAAAACAAACCGCATCGCCGCTTCCGATTTTGATGCGGAGCTACAAGCTGCGAGTCTTAACGGCAGTACGTGCAAACTGGAAAAAATGTGCAGCGGAGCATATCTCGGTGAGCTTATTTCCATAGCACTGCGATGCGCATGTAGCGAAGGTCTTTTTACCGACGGTGTTGCACAAATATTAGAGAAGCAGCATTTTGACTTAAAAACGATTAACGAATTTTTGCTCGGCGAAAATCAAGCGAAAAACGCTATGAGGAATTTGCTGCAAACTGCAGGTGCGACTGCCGATGATACGTATTTTGTACGCGAAATTGGCGCTGCCTTTTTAAAGCGAGTCGCCCGCATTGTAGCCGCTGCTTTGAGCGCGGTTGCCGTAAAAACAGGGCAGGGGAGGAATCCCGAAAAGCCGATTTGTATTGTTGCGGAAGGAACCACGTTTGCGAAAAGTTATGCAATTAAAGAGGAAGTTTGCCGCATTTTGCAAGAAACGTTAACTGAAAAGCGGGGGATCTTTTTTGAATTGCATGAAATTGATCATGCCGTTGCATTGGGTACTGCGTTTTTCTAATAAGGAAACGCTGTAGCGTTTACTCAAATTAAAAAAGCCTCTTTGTGAATAATAAATTACTTTAGGAAACGCTGATTAAAGGCTTGACGCCGTTTAACAGCAACTTTGCGAAGCAAAGTTTTTTGCAAAAGCAAAGTATCTCCTTCATTGTTTCTCAATGTTCAGTATAATAATGTAGATTCTGAACATTTACGAAACAATAGATTTTAAATGTGGGCACTGATTAATTCTCGATTGAATTAATCAGTGTCTCCTTTAGTAAAAAAAGCCCGAGAAAAATCTCGAGCTTTTTTTAATCAGAAATTAAAAAACCGTTTGTTCGGAAATCGGTGTTTCAAGTGCTTTCAATGCTTTTTCAACGAGCTTGCGACGTAAGTTCAGCTCATCTTCTTTAGACATTTTCGGATCGCCGAGTGGGTGTGGAATAGCCACTGCCGGTACGATTCGGTTTGCACCTACCGTTTTTGAAATCGGGACAACTGTCGCGATATGGACCACGGGAAGGACTTTTTCAATTTCTTTGACCATCGTTGCACCGCAACGAGTACAAGTACCTCACGTAGATGTCAGGATAACCGCCTGAACGCCTCCCGCAACTAATTTTTGAGCAATTTCAGATGCGAACTTTTTCGCACTCTTAACTGCTGTACCGTTTCCAACGGTTGAATACCATGTTTCAAACAATTTACCGATTTTGCCCTGCTTTTCAAATTCGCGCAGAACATCAACCGGCAAGACACGGTCGGCGTCTTCGTTACAATACGTTGCATCGTAACCGCCGTGAGCTGTTTCCGCATTGCTCGGATTAAGGTCGGTAATACCCTTTAACGAATACTCGCCGTACTTTGATGCGCTGGAAGCTTCAATGTGGTCGGGGTTGCCTTTTGCAACAACACCGCCTGAAGTAACCAAAGCAACGACTGCCTTTGAAATATCGGCAACCGGAGCATGCGGCTCAACTCGGTCAAATATCGGCATCGGATATTCGGTAACGAACTTTTCACCGCTTATCTTACGCACGAGCATGTCAACCGCTCGTTTTGCACCGCGCTCTTTTGCGAAGTAATTTTTTCGTACACCGCGCGGCATTAAGCCATACTCGCTGATATCCGAAATTTCTTCACCGCTTAAAAGTGCCGTTGCTACTTTTGCCATCGCAGGGAGTGCTTGACGCATACCGACTGCCGAGTTTTTGGTCTGTACCGTGTACATTGTGGCTTTGAACAAGTCGTAGCCGGGGTTTTCTTCATACAAACCGGTAACAGCAGGGATTCCCATGTCGTTTGCAATTTTTGCGGTAGCACCGCAAGCCATACCGTAGCGACCGGCGTTAAAACCGGGTCCTGAAATAAAGAGATCCGGTTTTTCTTCCGTAAGTACTTTCTTTACAAAAGCACTTGCTTCTTCTTCGTTTTCGTTGAAAAAGTTGTCGCCGCAGATAATTGTTTTTACAATTTCAGCTTCAATTCCTTTTGCCTTGAGCGCGTTTTTAATTGCAGTGTTAAGACCTAAGCCCGGACCTTTAACGCCGTCAACAACTTCCGGCTTGTAGTCCGCTTGGTCTTCACCGCCAACGCCGGCAAAGAACTGATTGATATAATGAACTATCTTTTTCATCATTCCACCTCATTATAAACCGCGAGCTGTTAAGCAAGTAAAGCCCAGCTCATTGGTTGCACTTGTGATAACTTGAATCTCTGCAGTAATTGATCCGTCTTTTGCCAAGCTACCTTCCCAACCGCCTGCGATAAAGTTTGCTTTTTTATCGTCTCCGATAACGGTTTTCATCGGCGGCAAAGTAATCACTTCGTTCGCGTTACCGTTTGAAACAACGGCATCGGCAACAGGGTTCGCATCCGCCAAAGATTGGCTTGCACCGTCCTGACCTGCATATTCGTCGGTTACCAATACGGTTTTAATACCGCGGGCTTCCAACTTTCGGCAGTTCATAATCAAGTCGGCATCCGGGTTACCGAAACCTTCCTCGGAAACAATTGCTGCATCCAAGCCCAACTGTGCCGCCAATTTTGACGCCAAGTGAGAAGAACGCTCTTTATCGGCAAGGGTAACGTTTTCGTTTGTCAGAATAACGCCCATAAAGTTAATATCTTTTCCGTGTCGTGCGTACAACTCGTGAATAATCGGGCTATTCTGGTGGATATAGGTCGGGTTTTTATCGCAAGCCGAAACACAGTTTCCGCTGGTAATTGCACCGTCCATCGCTTCCGTCGGATACATCAGAGTCGGCAAGATTTGCTTTACATCAACGCCGTAGTAGTAAGTATCATGCAAAAGTCCCTGACTCTGTAACATATAGACATAGCCTACTTTCGGCAGGTTAGGATACTTTGCAGCCTGTTCTACCGGTGGCAGTGTTTCGTATGTTTCGGTACTTGCAGGTTTTGCCGACTTTCCGGCTTCACCCAAATAACGGGCAACCTTAAATCCTGCAAGACGATATGACTTCTCTTTTAAGTGCTTTTCCAAGTCTTCGTCCATCGTGCATTTTACCACAAGGTTTACCGTCTTAGAAAACGGTGTATATTCCGCACCGGGACCTGACATATCGATAATTCCTTCCTGGAATGCTACGATTGTTCCCGTAGTAACAACCGCCGCACCTCGCAAGACGACCGTCTTTCCTTCTCCAACAGGGGCTTCTTCACCGGTAAAGAAACCGGGGAAACAAACGCCTGAACCTTCAACTTTAGCCCGTGGTTCCAAGACATCTTTAACCGGAATAATACGAATACTATCGCCCGGCTTTGCAATATGCAACTCGACATCTTTAATCAGGGCATCTTCCTTGATGAGTGCAATGAGTTCATCTTTATTGATCTCAAGGCACTTACCATTAACGGCAGTTTTACTTGAAAACTTCATGTCGTTAATAGGAACAATACCTAGTTCAAGTTTCATTTTGACCTCCTTCAAGTCAAATTAAAATCCACACTCGTAGTATATCATTTTAAAATAATTTAGTCAATTGAGTAAAAAATAATTTATTTGCAAAAAGCTTCTTAAAAATTAAGGAATACATATATTTTTCAAAAACCTAATCCGCAGTTTTTTCGACGACTTCCTCTTCGTCACTGCGGGTTACACTTTCATACCGTTCCGTCCGATCCGTCTTTTCATTCGCTAAATTAACAACTAATTTTTTTCCGCGATAATTAAAATCGTTCAGACTCGCAATGATTTTATCCGCAACTTCGTTTGAAACCTGTACAAACGAATAATTATTGTGTATGTTGATTTCACCGATGTCTTCGCGTTTTACATCGGTGTTATTCATAATCAAAAAAATAATATCGCGGTAATATACTTTTCGCATTCTCCCGATATTAAAAAACAGGGTTGTTGAAACCTCCGGTGAAAAAGAAATTTTCGGCACGGAGCGCTTCGGATTTGATACATTCGTTTTTCCCTTTGAAATAATCCTGCGGATTAAGTAGCTTGCAAAATACGAACGCATTCCGAATGGAACTAATTGACGGAACAGTTTTCTATCCGCATTTAATTGGTTTATATCACTTTCTGTTTTTACTCTGGTAAGTGTTTTTTCAATAAAAGAAGTAAATTCTTCTTCGTTCAGCAATGAATCATTTTCCAAGTTTATGTCTCCTATCATCTTGTTCCTATAAAAATAGCAAAAATATCATTTAAAGTCAAGATAATGAGGCGATTCGGCACGGAAATCAAGTTTGTAGAAGCATTTTAATACTGTATGAAAACGCTGATTAAAGGCTTGACGCCGTTTACCGGCGTTTCCTAATTGTTTCTCAATGTTCAGTATAATAAGGTAGATTCCGAACATTTTTGAAAGATGCCCTTAATTCTCGGGTGAATTAATCAGTACCTCCAAAAGTTTGGTAAATTTTTAAAATTTCTCGGCAAATATTTTAAAATATTTGGTAAATAATTTTAATTATTTGGCAAATATTTGGAGGAAATGCGGTAAAAATAGTTTGAGGCATACGGAAACACTGATTAAAGGCTTGACGCCGTTTAATCAGTGTATTTTTTAGCACTTTGTATTTTTAGATACATAGTCTCTATTTTTATTTACAGACTTTGTATTTTCAGATACACAGTCTCTATTTTTATTTACAGGCTCTGTATTTTTTGATGTTGACACACGGGGTTTCTTCGCTTGCACTTAAGGAAACACTGATTAATTAGCATTTTACATGACAAAAAAATATAAATGAGTATACTGTAAGGCATGATGAACAATAA
>CALDWC010000037.1 GCA_937923945.1 uncultured Treponema sp. | reverse complement strand
GAAATTTTTAAAACATACTATGTTTTTTTTAAAACACAGTATGTTTTTACCTAAACCATAGTAAGAATTTGGTGTACGCTGATACACGGCTGCAAACCTTTAATCAGCGTTTCCAAAAGCGCAATTGTATTATTGTGTTTTAGCAAAAATCAGGTCTTCCCTACTTTAAATTTTTGTTTAAGTTGAGTATTATTGAAGCGTTATATAAATTTTTGGAGGATCATGTGATGAATGATTTAGAGTATAAACAAAAAAGCGCATGGGAAGTTTTGCCGAAGTCCGAAGAAAAAGATTTGGAAAAACTTTCAAGTAAGTATGTCGATTTTTTGAATGTCGGAAAAACGGAGCGGGAATGCAATGCGGAAATTATCAGGATTGCTGAAAAGCACGGGTTTATCCCGCTGGATGAAGTTATTAAAACGGGTAAAGCGGAAAAGGGAACGAAAGTATACCTCAATCATAAAAACAAAGCGGTTGTGATGGCGGTATTGGGAAATGACATAAAAGACGGTATGAACATTGTCGGCGCCCACATTGACAGTCCTCGTCTCGACTTAAAACAAATGCCGTTTTTCGAGGAAAACAATTTAGCTTTCTTGAAAACCCACTATTACGGTGGAGTAAAAAAATATCAGTGGACAACAATTCCGCTCGCAATTCACGGGGTTATTTACACCAAGGAAGGAAAAAAGGTCGAAGTAACCATCGGCGAAGATCCGGACGAGCCGGCACTTTTTATCAATGACTTGTTGATTCACCTTTCGCGGGAACAGATGGACAAAAAATTGCGTGAAGCAATTACCGGCGAACAGCTCAATGTGTTGGTCGGAAACAAAAAAGCGAATATCGGGGACAAAAAGGACGATGACAAGGCGGCAAAGGAGAATACCGTCAAAAACCAAGTTTTAAAAATCCTCAATAAAAAATACGGTATCGTTGAAGAGGATTTTCGTGTCGCCGAATTGGAAGTTGTTCCTGCGGGAAAAGCCCGTCATGCAGGTCTTGATAACTCAATGATTATCGGACACGGACACGATGATCGTTGCTGTGCCTATACAACGCTTGAAGCAATTTTACAAGTGGAAGCTCCTGAAACGACGGCGATTGCGCTTTTTGCCGACAAAGAGGAAATCGGTTCGGTAGGAAACACCGGTATGCAGGCAATGTACTTTGAAAACTTTGTTGCAGAACTTGTCGCATTGAGTTCGAAAAACACGAGCTTGGATGTACGCCGCTCGTTTGCTCAATCGCACATGCTTTCCGCCGATGTCGCCGCCGGTTTTGACCCGGCGTTTCCCTCAGTCTTTGAAAAGCTCAATGCAGCTTTTATCGGAAACGGCATTTGTATCAATAAATACACCGGCTCTGGCGGAAAAAGCGGCTCGAACGATGCAAATGCCGAGTACTTGCAAAAAGTACGCGCCTGTTTTGACGGAGGAGATATCGCGTGGCAAACTGCCGAACTCGGTATGATCGATGCGGGCGGTGGCGGAACAATTGCGTATATTATCGCAAAGCACGGTACCGAAGTCCTCGACTGCGGTATCCCCGTCTTGTCGATGCACGCTCCTTTTGAGCTTGTCAGCAAGGTCGACCTTTATATGGCGTATAAAGCGTACCTCGCATTTTATAAAACGATGAAATAACATTTACTAAGAAGGCACTGGTTAATTTAAGTAAGAATTACGTCTGAAACATAGCCTCTGTTTCTCTAAGAATCTAGCCTATATTATAGGCTAGATTTCTCTTTTACTATACACT
>CALDWC010000036.1 GCA_937923945.1 uncultured Treponema sp. | reverse complement strand
TTTTGCAATAATTGAAGCTGCCATCACTTCAGGCACTTTTGCATCCGCTTTCACGAGTGCTTCGCAGTTCGGAATATTCGGCTTTTTGTTTCCGTCAACAATGCAGTGTATGCTATTATCGCATCCTGCTAGTCCGGTCAATTTTTTCGCAACCGAATAATACGCTCGCTCCATTGCGAGCATCGCTGCCTGTAAAATATTTTGCTCGTCAATTTCTTTTACCGTGGCAACGCCGACTCCAAAGAGACATTCGGAAAAAATCTTTTTTGCAAGCGTTTCTCTTTTCCGCTCTGAAAGTTTTTTCGAATCGGCGAGTCCGCTCACATCAAAGTCTGCAGGGATGATAACCGCGCCGGCAAAAACAGGTCCCGCAAGCGGTCCGCGACCTGCTTCATCGATTCCGCAAATGAGGTTACTTTTTATATTCATATTTAAAGCCGCTGATAGTCACCTTGTCTTTGGTAATCTCGGAATTGCTGTCACTGAAAATGCAAGCATCCGTGTTATATTCGTCAGGTAACCGCACGGCGGTAAAGTTCCGTAATGCAATATTAGTACGGACACATTCCAACGCACGGCACGCGATTGCACTCGTTATCGTGATCGTGCAGTTGGTCAAATCGCAAAGCGAATCAATACAATTCAGTGCAACTGCCGAATTGCACTCGAGCGCGATCTGCACATTCCGAATAACCGCTTCCGCATTTTTAAGTAAAAAGCATTCGCTGTATTTTTTTTGCGAACACGTCATCGTGCTGTTTTCAAAAAGTGCCGTCGTATACAGCAAGCTGATCACCGTTCCGCCGTTTTTTATCTCAAAGTCTGAATCACACATATTTAAAATACTGTTTGAAGCGTAAATGACGGGAACGGTTCGCGGCTCATCTTCATGCTCGTTACGCTTAAACGTAATATTTGACAAACTCACCTTTGCATTGTCCAACACGAATCCGGCATTGGTTTTAAAATTGAATATCGCATTTTTTCCTTTCAGTTCAATTTTATCGCTGATAAAAATAGGCTCTTCAATGGTAAAATTTCCGTTTACATAAATTGTCCAAATCTTTTTTGCAAATGCCGAATCTTTTTTACGCTTTATAAAATCAAATGCCTGTTGTATTTGTGCAAATGGTTTCGAAGATGAACCGTTTCCGATTGGCTGTCCTCGCTCGCTGTCAACATACAATGAAAACGGACTGACCGTAATTTCTTTTTGAAAAACTTCTCCGCGATTTCCTGCGCGGTCTTCGTAATATGCGAGGATTCGATACATCGTGGTATTTTCATTTTCACCGTCCAAAATATAGCTGCCGTCTTTTTGTTTTTTCACTTCGGGAGAAATCTTTACTACCGGCTCGTAATCCGCTTCGGGCGGCACAGACGGCAACTGCATACGCACAGCGGAATTGACTGCATCTGTGTTTGTAAAAATCGGTTCCAGTTTTGGCGGCTTTTTTTTATCAATCGTAAAGTCGGTAAAAAATTCGCCTTGAGCAACGCCCTCGTAAAATGCTTTTACACGTATGTTATAATGAAATTCTTCACCCTCATTGATGTCAAAAAGTTTTTCACCAGTTTCGAGCCGATGTGAAAATCCGTCCGGTTCGGCGGGGATAAACAAATCGCCGACAGAAAAATAATACGAATACCGTTTAACCGAAAATGTAAGTTACACCGGTTTTGTGGTAATTTTTTTTTGTGAAACGGAAAACGTCGGTTTCGCCGGCAAAAATATTTGTTGGACTGCACCTGCTGCAAAACTTTCACATGACCAAAAAATAAAAAGGTCTTCGCTCCGATCCAAAAAAATCGGTCCCCTATATTGTTTATGCACCGTTTCAAAACGGTCGGGAACTTTGTTTTGTTTACTGATTTCATAGTACACCGGAGATTGTAGCAAAAACTCAAGATAGTTCCACGCCAACACCGTGTAGGGAACTTTTTTTTCCTGCAGCGCAGTCTCCCGCTCGGGCAGTGCCGTTAAAAAATCAATCGCTGCAGGATGTTCTTTTCCTTTTTTATCAACGCGGTAAGTGATTTCCGTTTCTTCCGTTGTTCCGTTTGCCGCAACCGCTTTTATTTTCAAAGTAACCGTTCCTTTTTTTTCAATCATAAAAGGCTTAAAATAAATTTGCCCGAATTCTTGCGGCTCGCTTCCGTCAAGTGAATAGTAGACCGTGGTATTCGGTGCGGCACTGACGGAAAGAATCTGCGGTGTTTTCCACGTGCCATTTTGCGGTGAAAAAACTTGTATTAATTTTTGTTTACCGGTTGTACTTTCGAGCGCATCCTTTTTTTGTGCAGAAAAAATTTCCGCACGCGACTTAATACCGTCGTTATATTCAACCCAAAAACAAAACGTTGAACCGTACGCACCGTAAATACTTTTCCCGGCAGGTAAGGTTCCGAACGCGTTTGCATCGGACGCTTCATGATACTGGCGAAAATACAACACCGCATTTTTAATTTCTTTTGTACACTGGATTTCAACACCGTCATTGCGATAGGTAAACTCAAGCGGCAGTTCCGGTGAAAGTGTTTGCTGTACATTAAACAATGCCGTATCGCTCGGTGCGGCAACCGCATCCGTTTCCGCAATAACAAAACAGCAGCAAAAACAAACCACAAAAAAGAAAACTCTTTTCACCACGCGCTCCTTAAAAAATTCCTTTAAAAACTTTTTCCAATTCCGGATATTCTTTTATATAGTATTCTGTAAATTCGGTTTGCGAAAGACCGATCAGCTCATGACTCAAATAATGAATCCAAACATTATCCGATTCGCTTTTTATACAATGCTCAATACAAAAATAATCCGGCACAAAATGTATCGTTGGCGCGTTATCATATAAAAAATGTTTATAATCATGAACGGCAAAACGCACCGCATTTTTTTCAAAACCGAGCGCCGTAAATGTTTCGGCAATTTTTTGTAAGCTTGTTCCCGAATCACAAATATCATCAACCACGAGTACTTTTTGCGTACGTTTTATTTTTTCCGGCGGATAGGTCCAGCCGTCAAAAATCACCTCGTTTTTTTGCCGAACACCGGTATAGGAGTGCATCACCACCGTTGCAAAAAGCGTTGCATAGTTTCCGCCGAGTACAAACTTAAAAAATTCGTTCATTGCATTCCCGAATTCGGCGCCACCGCGCATCGAAACGAACATCACATCCGGTATAAAATTTTCATCAATTAATTTTTTCGCAAGGCAAAATGCATTGTTCCGCACTGTGTCCGCTGATATAAAAATTTTTTTCATATAGGTTTTCCGATTTCAAAAAAATCCGCATGCGGGATTATTAGAATATTATACTGCATGCGACAATACGTTTTGCATTCTAGCAGAAAAAAGAAAATTTTTCTATATAACAATTATTACCTGCGTTTTCTCCGCATTGTGCATCGAAAAAAAAAGCACTCATCACTTTGAGTGCTTTTTTTTAGAATTGATATATACTAGTCCTACTACATGATGGTTAACATCAAGATGCTGAAAGCCAAAACAAAGATAGCAACCGTTTCACACAAACCGACGACCGTGAGATAGTTACCGGCTCCCTGTCCCGTTTCTGCAAGAGAATCGGCCGCACAGGCACCTGCTTTGCCCTGAGCAATCGCCGAAGCGGCAATACTCAAACCGCATACCAGTCCCATACCGAACAAAAATGCCGGATCTCGGCTCCCGCTGTCCGCAACGCCTTTCATAAACATCATAACAATAAAACCGTACAATGTTTGTGTAAGAGGAGCTCCGGCAAAAACCGTCAATGTTCCCGGCGCTTGCTTGTTATTCATAAAACATTTTTTCCAAGCACCAATCGCACCGGAACCGGCAATCGCCAAACCGATTGCAGAACCAACAGCAGAAATACCCAAAACGGCAGCTGCACCAAAATAACCTAAATTCATAAGAATCTCCTATTCCTTTACCGCTCCAACGGAGTAGCAATCATTATGATTGCATTTCCATAAACGGCTTGTATTTAATGCCTGACCAAGCAAGCCCCGCATGCCCTGAAAATTCCATACTGTTCAAGCGAACTGCATGCACGATAACAGACAGAACATTCAAAGCCATATTTAAACCGTGTCCGAAAACACAGATTAAAATCCCGAAAATAAACATAATTGCGCTTCCCAGCATCGGACCTGCAATACTGTTCACTGCCATACTGATTGAAGCGCCGGCCAATCCGACCGCCCAGAGCCGTACATAGCTCATAATATCCGAAAAGACATTGACCACGCCCAAAATTTTACTGATAATATCTTTCAAACTTGCCTTGATACTTGCACCGATTCCGGTTTCATAGTTACAGAATACAAAATCCAAAACAAATCCGACCGCAATACTTATCAGCATCCAGTTGTGCATCGGAAAGCGCTCTGCACTGACAATCAAGTTTAAAATAAGGCAATACATTCCTACCAGCATCGCAATCGAACCGAGGTGTCCGAGTATTTTCAACGACTTTTTTCCCGCAAAAACGGCAATCACATGTGCAATCACCAAATGCACCACTCCGATAGTAAACGAAACAAACATAATATTCGAATTTTTCGTCTCTTCATTTACCAAGCCTTCAATCGAAAGATTTTTCAAAAAAGCGGGTACGAGAGAAACATCAATTCCAAACCATGAACACGAAATCGTTCCCCACACAATCGTCATCGCACTCAAGTACAAAAGCAACCGCAATTCGGCTCCAACCTTTTTCCCTGCACGTTTCGTTTTCATAGCCATAAACAAACCGAACAGAAACACCAAAGCGCCGTAACCGGCATCGCCGAAAATCATCGCGGTGAAAATACCGAAAAAGAGCAAAACAGACCACGAAACATCGAACTCGAAATATCCCGGGAACATGTTCAAAAAATCAAACAGCGGATGAATCATCTTGGTTGCCGCATTGCCTTCCAATTTGGTCGGAACAATGTCTTCTTCGGTCGGCTCGTCAGAAACGAGTGCCCAGGATTTTTCCGCCGCAAGCTGCTTCAAAGCACCGACATCTTTTACCGGTATATACCCGACTAGCCACGAAAGTTCGATTTTTGCGACATTTTGCGTTTCATCACCGGGACGCAGCTCGGCAGTTTCCATACCGGCATACACGCTTTCAAACTCAATCCGCTTTTCGTTAATTTTCGTAAACGCTTTCAACTCGCCGATGTGAACCGAAAGTTCCCGAAGCCGCCGATCAGCCGCTTCAAGCTCGGTATGCAAAATTTTCCGCTCCTTTGCGTACTCATTGTTGCTTTTTTCCGGCAACGGCAAAATCGTAACGGAAGAATCAATCGTTGCCGGCAAGCCTTCTTTTCCTGCAATAATCAAAAAGGTTACTTTCTTTTTATCTCCGCCCAGTTTAATAACGTTCAAATCGGATTTTTCGATTTTTTTAGAAACAACGCCCGGCACAAAAAGTGCGTCATACTGCTTTGTCGTTGCAGCCGCAATCGCAACCGTGATGCCCTTTTCCTGCAAGTAGGCAAAATCTTGCGGGTTAAAATTTCCAAAACCGCTGTATTCCTGCATAATGCCGGTAATTTTCGCAAGTTCCACCCCAATTTCTTTTTTGCGCTCGATCAGCGTCAGTACTTCATCAACCAGAGCAAGCGTTGCATCCTCATTCGGTCGTCCGTTTACCGCAGACGTTTTCGTCTTTTTCGCGTCCTTGCCCGCCGCTTCCGTCAAAAAAGATGCTGTTTGCAAGAGTTTATTATGCAAAGTTTTCAGCTCGGTTAAGTTTTTGCTTTCGGCATGTTTTTCTTCCACATGCACCACCCCCAAGCCCCGCAAATCTTTCAAAGCACGTTCGCGTTCGGTTTCCAAAACTAAAAGTGTTACTTTTTTCATCGGTGCTATCATACTGCTTCCTCGCTTTTGGTGATTTTCCGCTCCAAATTACTCTTTGCGATTTTTCCCCGTACAACAGCCGAAACTTGCTGATCACCGAGATACACCGAAATTCGTCTGATATTTTCCTTCGTTTCGGGGATTTTTACTTTTTCAAACAAATTAACGCGCTGGGTGGTCGTGCGGAGTTCCGCATGCAGTAAACGAACCTGCTCCTTGAGAATATCGCCTTCCAAATCGAGCTTCAGCATATCTTCCATACGCTCACTCGCTCGGTCAACCCACAACGGCGTCGTGTACAAATCGTAATGTTTCCGCTCAAATTCCGCTCCGGTAAAAATCGGGATGCTCACACCGGCGATATTGCCTTGCGACGTTTTAATTTCCTTTACTTTCACAAAATCCGGCGAAAAAACATTCTTTTCACTAAAAACGCCAATCCAGATGTTAAAGTCCTCAAAAAGCCGTTCGCGTTTTTTTCTAACTTCTGCTTCACGGGCATCAATCGCACGAATTTCCATCTGCAACTGCTGCTTTTTTAGCTGCAAAGTCGGCAAATAACGGGTAAACATCTTTAAGATTTCTTTTTGGCTTTTCAGCTCGTTTTTTGTTAATTTAATTTTTGCCATACTGTAAATCCATAATATTCAAAGGATATGTATACAAGTTCCGAATATTTCACCGCTTTGATACACAATCCCAAAATTCAACTCCCCTACCCGACTACTTTTTCCAGTATTTTTCAATTAACTCGGATTTAATACCCGTTTCTTCCGGTTTAAAACACTCGCTGAGGATTTTCCAACCGTTGTCCAAAGCTCCCTCAAGCGGAATATTCACCGACAAGTCCATCATTTTCTCTTCGAAGAGTTTTCCGTATTTGAGCAACTTTTCGTCCCATTCACTCATCAAAAAGCCCATCGACTTTTTTTCAATCGTTTCTTTATAGGAAGAATACAGTTTAATCATATTGTCCATCAGCGCACGATGGTCATCACGAGTTTTGCCATTTACGTTTTGCTTTAACCGCGAAAGGCTACCGAACGGCTCGATGCGTCCGTTTTTCAAGTAGAACTGTCCTTCGGTGATATAGCCCGTATTATCGGGCACCGGGTGCGTTACGTCATCGCCCGGCATCGTGGTAACCGCCAAAATTGTAATTGACCCTGCATCCGCGAAGTCAACCGCTTTTTCGTAGCGTGCGGCAAGTTGACTGTATAAGTCGCCCGGATACCCGCGGTTTGAAGGAACCTGCTCCTGCGTAATGGCAATTTCTTTGAGTGAGTCCGCAAAGTTAGTCATATCGGTGAGTAATACCAGCACATCCTTGTCTTGAAGCGCAAACTGCTCGGCAACCGCCAAACAGAGATCGGGAATCATAACGCACTCAACCGTCGGGTCTGCCGCCGTGTGCACAAACATAACCGTTCGATTCAATGCGCCCGCATTTTCAAGAGCATTCTTAAACGCAAGATAGTCGTCGTATTTTAGCCCCATACCGCCCAAAACAATGACATCAACTTCAGCCTGCATAGCAATACGAGCCAAAAGTTCGTTGTACGGTTCACCGGAGCTGGAAAAAATCGGTAATTTTTGAGAAACAACCAGCGTATTGAACATATCGATCATCGGAATACCGGTTCGAATCATGCGGTTTGCCAAAATACGTTTTGACGGGTTTACCGAAGGACCGCCGATGGGTACCAAGTTTTCCGTCAGTTCCGGTCCGCCGTCACGCGGTTTTGCCGAGCCGTCAAAAATGCGTCCGAGCAAATCGGGTGAAAAACTCACTTCCATGTCATGACCGAGAAAGTTTAATTCATCTCCGGTTGAAACACCTCGTCCGCCGGCAAATACTTGCAATGAAACCAAATCTCCATCGATTTTGTTCACTTCCGCAAGAGATAATCCGAATCGGGTTTTAATCTGTGCCAACTCTCCGTAGCGAACATCATTTGCTCGCACGGTGATAACGGAACCGTTTATGGATTCAATTTTGCTATACGTTTTTTTCATATATTACTCCGCCTTTAAAAATGCATCAACTTGTTCATCAAGTCCCTTTCGGGCACCGGCAACTGCATTTTGAATTTCTTGTTCTACCGTTTTGAATTTTTCACTTTGCCATTCCGAATAATTATAGTCAATAAACGAAAGACGCAACTTGTTAAAGAAAGAACGCGCTTCATCTTTGGTTTTAAATTCAAATTCGGAACCTAAAATCGTCAAAAGAATTTCGAAGCAGTGCTTTTGACGTTCAACCGATACGGCATCGTCAACCGCATCGAAAGAGTTTTGCTGCAAATAAACGGAATCCAAAAAGCTTCCTTTCAAATGGATGACATAGTCTTCCATGCTCGTTCCCTCTTCACCGACGACTTTCATCATTTGTTCGATTTCACTGGATGCGAACAAAAACTTGCGGGCATATCCAACCCAATCACTATTTAAAACACTTGTGTATTTTGACCAAGAATCGAGCGGGTGAATTGCAGGATATTTTCGAGCATCGGAACGCTCACGAGAAAGCCCGTGGAATGCACCGACAACTTTCAGTGTTGCTTGAGTTACCGGCTCTTCAAAGTTACCGCCGGCAGGTGAAACCGTTCCGCCTATGGTGAGTGAACCTGTTTTACCGTTCTTTAAGCGAACCACGCCGGCACGTTCATAAAAAGCCGCGATATATGATTCCAAATAGGCAGGGAAAGCTTCTTCACCAGGAATTTCTTCCAAACGTCCCGACATTTCACGCAAAGCTTGCGCCCATCGACTCGTGGAGTCTGCCAAAAGCAAAACATCCAAGCCCATTTGTCGGTAGTATTCAGCGAGCGTAACGCCGGTATAAACGGATGCCTCTCGGGCTGCAACCGGCATTGATGACGTGTTACAAATAATAATGGTTCGTTCCATTAAAGAACGTCCCGTTTTCGGGTCGGTAATTTCAGGAAATTCGGTAATTGTTTCGACGACTTCACCGGCACGCTCACCGCACGCGACAACGATAACGATGTCGGCTTCGGCGTTTCGGCTCGTCGAATGCTGCAAAACCGTCTTTCCTGCTCCGAACGGTCCCGGAATACAGTAGGTGCCGCCTTTTGCAACCGGAAAGAACGTATCAATCGTTCTGATTTTGGTAACGAGCGGCTCCGTAGGCATCAAGCGCTCCGCATAGCAGTCAATAACGCGTTTTACCGGCCACTTAAAGCTCATCGTAATCGGAATCACTTTTCCGCGGCTATCTTCAAGTTCGGCAATTTTTTCATCAATCGTATAGGAGCCCGCTTCTATAATCCATTTTACTTTGTACGTTTCCAGTAAGTAAAAAGGTACCATAATACAATGGGTAAAAGTTCCTTCCGGCACCGTTCCCAACGTATCGGCTTTTACTACGGTATCGCCGACCTTCGCAACCGGTGCAAAGTCCCATTTTTTATCACGCGGAAGCGGATCAACATATACACCGCGCTGTAAAAAGTGCCCGGTTTTTTCCGCAAGTTCCGGCAATGGATTTTGCAGTCCGTCATAAATCTGAGTTAAAAGTCCCGGTCCCAATTCAGCCGAGAGCAAATCAGTAGTAAAGTCAACTTCATCGCCTACTTTTACTCCGTCCGTCATTTCATAAACTTGAAGCTGGGCAATATCATCGCGGATTCTAATCACTTCACTTTTCAGCTTGGTGTTATCAACGGTTACATATCCCACTTCATTTAAAGAAATAGTGCCGTCAAATTGAACACTAATCAAGTTACCATTTATGGCTTTTACTTTGCCTTTTGCGTTTGTCATGTTATTTCTCCAAAATTTTATCGTAAATCGCTTTATATTCCACCCGTCCGCTTTCCGTGTCGAAATTTTCTTCACGGTTTTGCATCAATAATGCAACGGCATAGGCAAAAAGAGCATCACGGTTAAAAGCCGAAAGCCCCCGCATTTCTAAAACGGCGGCAACACGTACCTTGGTTAAAAATTTTTCAGCTTGTAACGGATCATCAATCGCACAGGCTTCCCGTGCTATTTTTTTTACATCAAGCGCTTCATCAACGCCGAACCGCTGCAACTCATCACGGGAAAGCGAC
This sequence comes from uncultured Treponema sp., assembly GCA_937923945.1. Taxonomy (GTDB): domain Bacteria; phylum Spirochaetota; class Spirochaetia; order Treponematales; family Treponemataceae; genus Treponema_B. Next base: position 455 of record CALDWC010000036.1, on the reverse strand, counting down.
CACTGCAATTTTTCCGCACGGGCTTTTGCCAACGAGGATCGCAACGCATGATCATACTCTGCCCAGCGATCTAAAAATGCAACACCGGTTTTTTTACCGTCCATCGGCAATGTCCCCTCTGAAAGATCTTTGAGTAATTTAAAATCACCTTTTGGGACGGAATTTTCCATAAGGCTTAAAAATTTTTTATATGTTAAAACAGGCTCTGTCCCGGGAATAACTGCAGGAAGTTGAGCCATTGCATAATAATAGGAAGCCATAGCTTATTCCTTTGCAACTGAGTTCAAAATTTGTGCAACTTTCGGATTTAAGTATTTTGAAAAAATTTGTGCAACCGCTTCTGCGGAAAAATCATAATAGGCAGAACCGTCTTTCATGCCGATGCGGAACCCTTGTGCAAGTTCATCGTTCGTTTTAATTTCAATACCGGCTTTAATTTTTTCCTTAAATGCAGC
>CALDWC010000035.1 GCA_937923945.1 uncultured Treponema sp. | reverse complement strand
ATTGAAATTTCGTTTTTTATTTTTTTTGCATTTCTTTTGAGTTTTGAAAGCATTAAATTACTCATTCCGCTTTTAAACTTATGGCATTTTGCGCCGCTGCTCGTACTGCTCATTTCACAGGTGCTCTACTGTTTTCGCTTAACCGCCGTATTGCTGCTTTTGGTCGGTGCAATTTTTATTGTAACATCATTTACACGGCGAATTGTTCCTATTTTATTTACCGTGTGTTTTTTAGCATTGACAATTACCGCGTTGACACCGTTTAACACATCGATTATCACGCCTCATTTTATATTGACAGACGGATTACCGTTACTAACGAACGGAGCATTTTGGTTTTTTAGCATCGCAACCGTATTGACCTATGTTGCTGCAGGGCAAACACTCGCTGCACATGAATACATGAACGCGGCGTTGGGCATGCTTACCTTGCTTATCGGATATTTTTTTATGCTTGGAAAATCGTGTTTACTCTCTTTTATTGCAGCAAATTTTTTATTTACCATTGGCTGCATTTTTTATATACGTTCCATTCATCGGTATAATTTATGGCAATGAACCCGCCGAAAAAGTTCTTGACATTGCCCCGTTTAATGCGCAGAATAGATCATCATGAAAATAAAATATAATGCACCGGTAACTTTAACGTTTGCGTTTTTATGTATTGCGGTGCTTGTTTTAAAAATATTACTCTTTCCATATCTCATTGAAGATTTTTTTACGGTTCCCGCACATGCAAATTTTAATCCGTCGAATCCTACGAGTTATTTGCTTTTAGTTTCCCACGTGTTCGGTCATGCAAATTGGGAACATTTATTGGGAAATCTCGCTTTTATTTTACTGCTCGGTCCGCTCTTGGAAGAAACCTACGGGTCGTTTATGCTTTTTGTGATGTGCTTTACCACTGCATTTGTAACGGGCGTACTCAACGTGTGCTTTTTACCGCAAAGTTTAATGGGTTCCTCAGGTATTGCATTTATGATGATTTTGCTCAGTTCGTTTACGAACACAACAAAAGGTGAAATTCCTCTTACCTTTTTGACGGTGTTTATTCTCTATGTGGTAAAGGATATTTCAACGATGGTTGAGCATGCCGAGTTTTCACAATTTGCGCATTTAGTCGGCGGCGCATGCGGAAGTCTTTTCGGTTATTTCCGTCCCGGAACAAACCGCAACCGCACCGCGAAAACGTCAAAGACACGAAAACCGCCGACACGGAAATCGGCGCCGCCTGCATCGGATACAAAAACCCAAGATGAAGGAAGGCAATCGTGAAACGGGCTGAAGATGTTTTCAATATTTCCGTATGCGGCAAAAGCGTAAATGCGCAGCGCAAAAAAGTAAAAACACTTCGATTGAAAATCGATCCGAAGACGGCAGAACTTTTCTGTAGCGTTCCCGAATCGATGTCGCTTGAAAAAGTATCCGCATTCATTGAAGCACATCTTGATTGGATTGAAAAAAATCAGCAAGCAGTTTTAGAAAAAAACAAAAAACCCCGCACTGCGGAAGCAGAAAATACGGTACTGCTTTTCGGAAAAACATATTTACTCACCAAGCATAAAGCTAGCCGCTTTTCCTACAAAGTATACGAAAATGAAATTATCCTGAACGTGCGAAATTTTACAAACGAAGAAATCACGCGGTGCTGCAATTTAATGTACGCAAAAGAACTGAACGCATTCGTTGAATCCCAATTGCCGGAGTTGGAAGCGCTGATGAAAGAAAAAGTTGCAGGGATAAATTACCGCACCATGAAAACAAAACTCGGCTCATGCAATCCGGTTGAACGAAAAATCACACTGAACACCCGCCTCGCGTGCTATGCTTCCGACTGCGTGCGCATGGTTCTCATTCACGAAATGGTACACTTCAAAGAATTTTACCACAATGAGCGATTTAAAAATTTAATGACCCGATACTGTCCCGATTGGCGGACGTTAAAAAAATCCATGAAGCAACAATAAGATTTTCATTGCGGTATTTTTAAATGCAAAAAGCCCCGAATGAGCTATTTTGTCCTCATCGAGACTTTCCGCAATTCAATAAACTAAATCACCGAGTGCGCTGAAAATGCAATTTTAGATTCCCTCACGGATAAATTCATAGATGTGAAATCCGCCGACTGCAACACACGCAATACCGAGTAACACCGAAAGAAAATTTAAGCTCGGTCTAAACAGGGTAACCAATCCGATAATAATAACAATCACGCCCAGTATGATTTCAACATACTTTCGCGGCTGTGAACTGCTGCGACTGTCCTTGAGTGAAAAAACACCGCTGACGATGAGCAGCAAGGCTAACACGACACCGAATATTTTATCAAAAATTTGCCATTTTAATGCCGGCTGTAAAATCAAAATAATACCCGCAATCACCAAAATAATGGCAAGGATAAGTAAAAACAAATCTTTTGTTTTAAAATACTTCGAAGCACACATTGCTGCATAACTCAAGGCAAGAACGCCAAGCGCAACCGTGAGTAAGGTAGTAATTGAACCCGGATGCATAAAAAACATAATACCTAAAAATACAAAAGCAATTGATGTTAATAATTTAACAAATCGTGAATCCATACGTTTTTCTCCCTGTACCTATAAATAAGTTTACTAAAAATTAGCTGAAAAAACAAGTAATATTCAACATTTATTTCCGCAAATTAGTCGACGCTACCGTCTTTGATTTTTTCTGTCTTAATTAGGTTACCGCCGGCAGTGAAATTCGTTCCGTCAAGCTGAAACGTAAAATCGCGCACAACAATGTCAACCGAGAAAAAATCATCAGCGGAAATTTCCGCAGGTTTTTCCGTTACGGCACTTCCTTCCAGCACCACATCCGTACCGGGCGCGCAGTCAGGGGCGGTCAGCACTTCAACGATTTCGCCGTCAGCGGTTTCCTTTGAAGCGGCTAACAGCATTCCGGCGGACATGACGCCCCGCATTTTTCGCGGTTTCAAGTTTGCCGCAATAATCACGTGCTTTCCCAAAAGTTCGTCCACTTCATAAAACGGCACCAGCCCCGAAATAATCGTACGTTCCATCCCCGAGCCGTCATCTATTTTTTCGATGTAAAGTTTATCCGCATCGGGATGTTTTTCTATTGCGATGATCTTTGCTACCTTGAGTTGAATCTTTGTGTTAAAAATCTCCGCAGGCGCAAGTTTCGGTTTAGCCGAAGCAGCCGTCTCTGTATTCACAGTGGAAAGCGGTTTATTTTTTTCATCGGTGCATTCGTTTTGCATACCTGAATACCTCTTTCTAAATTCATCGATTGTTTTATTGTCGAATGTTTTAAAAATAATTTTCGTTTCGTTGATAGCCTTCAAGCCCTCTCGCTTTCCGATATCCGCCCAGCGTAATCCGTCCGTCGCTTTCGGCTGCACCGGATGTGCTTCATCGAAAATATTTCCCGACCAAATTTTGACACCGAGGAAGCGTGCAACTTCATCGCAGTATGCAGGCATGTACGGATGCGCCATAATCATCAAATCTTTGATAAAATAACAAAGCTCCGAGATAAAAACACGAGTTGCTTCGCTGTCGGTTTTTATCAACTTCCACGGTTCAAGATCCTGAAACGCTTTATTCGCGACACTTGACAATGCAAAAATACTTTGGAACGCTTCTTTCAAATCGGCGCGATCTAAAATGTTTGTAATTTTTTTTACCGATTCGTTTTCCGCCATGCGCAGATTTTTGATCGCATTGACGACTGTTTGATTTTGCAGCTTTGCAAGTTCTGCGTCATCAACGGCAGCAATTTTTCCCGCAAACGAACGGGTCATAAACGAAAGCGTACGGTTTACCAAATTGCATAAATTTCCGATAAGCTCGCTGTTTACTTTTTCCTGAAAATCTTTCCATGTAAATGTTGTATCCGATTTTTCGGGACGATTATAGAAAATATAAAAGCGCCAAATATCCGCAGGAATTCCCGACTCTTCGGCATCGGTTCCGAATACCCCGATCCCCTTCGACTTGGAAAACTTTCCGTTTTCATAATTTAAGTATTCGGTGCTCGACATGTGAAAAAGTTTTGTCCATGGTTGTTTTGTTCCCAAAAGCGTTGACGGAAAAATCACCGTGTGAAACGGAATATTATCTTTGCCGATAAATTGAAATAGCTCCACATCGTTTTGATTAAGCCACCAGGATTTCCAATCAAAGCCGTTCAGTTCACCGCACTTTTGAGTAATCGATAAATAGCCGATGGGAGCATCAAACCACACGTAAAAAACTTTATGTTCGTAGCCTTCTTTCGGGACGGCAATTCCCCACTTTAAATCACGGGTAATCGCCCGCTCGCGAAGCCCGTCGCGTATCCAGCTTTTGGTCATTTGAATTGCATTATTTGACCAAAATCCCGCAACGCTCGCTTGCTCCATCCACGTTTCATAGAGCGGCAAAATCGCCGGCAAGTTAATGTACAAGTGTTTTGTTTTTTTCGGATGCGGCGTATTCCCGCAAACCGAACAACGCGGCGTTATCAGCTCGGAAGGCTCCAAAAGTTTTCCGCAATGTTCGCATTGATCGCCACGCGCATCAACATAGCCGCAATGCGGACACGTTCCCGACACAAAACGATCGGCTAAAAAACGTTCGCACGAATCGCAATAGAGCTGCTCCGATTCTTCTTCCGTTATAAAACCGTTTTCATCGAGTTTTTGAAAAATCTCCTGGGTTATTTTTGTATGACAAGGATCGGACGTGCGTCCGAAATAATCAAACGCAATATGAAACCAGTTGTAGTTTTTTGCATGTAAGGCGTGGAAGCGGTCGCACAACTCGCGCGGTGTAACGCCTTCTTGCTGCGCTTTCGTTTCCGTTGCCGTACCGTATTCGTCGGTACCGCACACATACAAAGTTTCATACCCGCGTAAACGGCAAAACCGCGCGAACACATCCGCCGATAATACTTGAATTAAATTTCCCAAATGCGGAACATTATTCACATACGGCAACGCCGAAGTAATCAATTTTCTCATACCGTGATTGTACTCAAAACAAAAAAAATAGCAAGGGAAAATTTTCCGTTATCAAACTTTACCGGCAGTTCCTCACGCATCATTGCCGAACTTTGTGCGCCAAGCGGCAAAAAATTTTTCTTTTTGTTCGTCGTCTGATTCAATTTTCGGTTCATGAAAGGTTACCAGCTCCGCCGGAATTTCATCGATAAAACGAGACGGTTCACAATCGATAAAGTCTTTTAAGTGGCGCCGCTTTTTACAACTCGTAAGAAAAAGTTTTTTTTGCGCCCGAGTAATTGCAACATAAAAAAGGCGCCGTTCTTCTTCGACATCGCCGTGATTTTCTTCAACGCTGCGCTCGTGCGGAATAATGCCTTCTTCAACGCCTGCGATAAACACTACGGGAAACTCCAGTCCTTTCGCTGCATGAATCGTTAAAATCTGCACTTCGCCTTTATCTTCTTCTTCGCCATCATCGCGCGTTAAAAGTGTAATTCGATTTAAATACGCAAAAAGATTCGGCGAAAGATTATCGGGATTTTGTTCCCATTCGTCAATCGACTGAATGAGCCGCTCAATGTTCAAAAACTTAAAACGGGCTGCTTTTTCATTTTTTTGATTATCCGCCAACAAGTAATCAAAGTACCGAATAGTGTCAACCAGTTTTCGCACCTTTTTTGCAAGTCCCGTACCCGACAAAAAAATCTTTCGCTGCTCGCCAATAAACTCCGCAAAAAGTTTTAACTCATTATATTTTTTTTCACCGCCGTCACCCGCTTCATGTAAGAGTTTTTTAATTGCAAACCGTAGCGTGCATGACTGTTCCGTTGCAATTGCAGAAATCGTTTCAATCGCTTTTTTCCCGATACCACGACGCGGCGTGTTAATAATGCGCAGCAAATTGACGTCATCATCGGGATTTGCAATCACACGAAGATAACTAATAACATCCTTAATTTCTTTCCGTTGAAAAAAGCTCATGCCGCCTGCAACATGGTACGGCAGATTCACATCCAAAAAAGCTTCTTCCAATGCACGCGTTAAATGATTCGCCCGCACCAGCACGCAAAAATCGGAATACTTCAATCCCAAGTCTGCGCGTTCAACTACAATTTTATCCGCAATGAAAGATGCTTCCTGACCTTCATCATCGGGGATATAAATTTCAATCGGTTTACCCGAACCGTTACCCGACCACAGCGCTTTTTCTTTCCGCATTTTGTTGTGCGAAATCACACCGTTCGCCGCTGCTAAAATCGTTTCCGTTGAACGATAATTTTGCTCCAACTTAATTTCCAAATGATCGGGGAAATCCGATTCAAACATTTTTATATTTTCATAGTTCGCACCGCGCCATGAATAAATTGATTGATCATCATCACCGACGACGCACACGTTTTTATCCGCAAGCAATTTCATAAAATGGTATTGCTGCAAACTGGTGTCCTGAAATTCGTCAACCATAATATACTTATAGCGCGATTTCACTTCTTGCAACGCATCAGGATTATCTTGCAAAATTTGAATTGGCAGCAAAATTAAATCATCAAAGTCAACGGCGTTATACAGCTTAAGATTGTTTTGGTATTCATCAAAAATCGGTTTGTACATCACCGACGTTGCATCCCAATCTTTTACGCCACCTTTAATTTGTGAAAATAAAGTACTCAAATCGTAAATATTCAATGCATCGGGAGAAAACTTCAACTCGCGTCCGCATTCTTTGATGAGTTGCCCCTTGTCGCTTTCATCGTAAATACTGAAGTTTTCACGCCAACCCAACAGATGAATATATTTCCGTAAAAGCTGCACCCCAAATGCGTGAAAAGTACTTATCGTGAGATTTTGCAGTTTAAGCTGCGTTAATTCCTTGATGCGCGTTTTCATTTCGCGGGCAGCTTTGTTCGTAAAAGTGAGTGCCAAAATCTGCGACTGCAAAATACCGTGCGCCAGCATATTCGCAATGCGAAACGTAATCACCCGTGTTTTTCCGGATCCCGCCCCTGCAATAATCAACACCGCTCCGTCAATCGCCGTAACCGCTTTTAATTGTTCTCCGTTCAGTTCTGCTTCTAAATCCATAGCTTTCCGATTATATGCTTTTTGCATTTTTATGCAATGCGCAAAAACGTATCAAGTTTCAAACCATGCGCTGAAAATTATTTTCGACATATTTTTCTACGATCCGTGTAAAATTATTTTTCGTCTTTTTGCAAGAATAATTTTATAAAACATGTAATAGAGGATATTGATGAATAGTCTTTGTATACCGCTGAAATTGTATCTCGCACCATGCGGTCTATTCACATTTTTTTTGCATTATGCTACAATGCGCATCATGGAACAGCAGAAGGACAATTTTACCCTTGCATTTGTTTTTATGATTTTTTCAAGTCTCGGTTTTGCTGCGATGGGACTTTTCGTCAACTTAACCGGTCCGATACCCGCGATACAAAAAGTTTTTTTTCGTAATATCGTTGTATTTTGCGTATCGCTCGTATTTTTGTTTCATCAATTAGATCGGCGCGAAATTGCAAACCAGTTCAAAAATAACCGTAATCTTGCATTTTTACTTTTACGCACTGTTCTCGGTACACTCGCTGTTGTGGGTAATTTTTATGCAGCTTCAAATATGCCCATTGCAAGTGCAAGTGTTTTAAATAAGCTATCGCCTTTTTTCACCGTTATTTTCTCCGCGCTGTTCCTCAAAGAAGAAATTACCGCAACACAGCTGTTGTGCATTTTGCTCGCATTTTTCGGCGTGGCATGTATCGCACAACCCGGGGCGGATACTTTTAATTATATACGACCGTTTATGAGCGGCACTTTGGGCGGCATATCAGCCGGAGCGGCATACACATGCGTACATTATTTAACCGGCAGAAAAATGCATCCGGCATTTTTGGTTTGTGTGTTTCACGGACTATCCATGTTACTCATTTTACCGCTTGTGCTTATCAATTTTAAACCAATGACGACTTATCAGCTGTTGATGATTTTTGCTACCGGCTGCTCTGCCTTTGTCGGTCAATACGGTTTAACACTTGCATATAAGTTTTCTACCCCGAGTAAAATTTCCATCTTTGATTATTCAACGGTGGTGTTTTCTATTATTTTCGGAATCGTATTTTTATCCCAAATTCCCGGCATTTTGAGCGTCATCGGGATGTGCATCGTGTTCGTCGCTTTTTTGGTGATGTTTCTCACAAACCGAAAAAAAGAAACGAACAAAACAAAAAGGTAAACCAACTACTGCTCCAATACGGTGATTTCAACGCGGCGGTTTTGCGCCATACCTTGCGGCGTATTATTCGAAGCAAGCGGTTTTGACGCCCCTGCACCGGAATACAAAAACTTGTTTTCAGCAATGCCGCGTTTAATCAGTTCGGAAACTACAACAAACGCACGCGCTTCGGAAAGTTTTTTTTCATCGACAGGCTGACCGGTGCTTGCCGTATGCCCTTCCACAAAGAACTTTTTGTCGGGAAATTTTTTCAACACGGCAGCGATTTCGTCGAGCTTTACGTCCTCACCGGCAAGCAGTGTATCTTTGTCGGCAACGAATCGTAAATTTTCCAGCCGTAATTTTAAACCGAGATCGGTATGTTCAACCGTGTAGTTTTTGCTTTTTTCAAATTCAATTTTTGCGGCTGCTTTTTCAACGCCCGTTGTTTGCGTTTCAATGGATTTTACCGTATTGTCAGCATTAACGGTTATCTTTTTTCGCGCGGCGGTATAATTTAAAAAGTGGAGCAAGGTTCCGTCATTTTTTACGGTTATACTGTCCGTGTACGTGAACTGCTCCAGCGTTTTTTCACGCACAAAAATCACCGCATTCGTTTTTACCGAAATAAAAATTTCCATATCACGGCTTCCGTTTACCGCTTTGAAGGTTTGAGGAGCTTCGTTGCGGAGCGCGTATTTCGCTTTTACTTTATACACATCTTCACCTAAGTAGTTTGCATGTCCTGCGTACTCATACCGCACAATCACAGGGAACATAACGGCTCCTTTTTCTTTGAGCGGAAAAATCGACACAGCGGCGGTGTCATCCCAATATGTTCCGACAGCAAGCTTTGCATAATCTTGATTGAGTGAATCAAAAAAACTGCGAAGGAGCGGAAACCCGTTATCAACGAAAAAAATATCACCGCTGCCTGCACGCTTGGTAAATGAAACCGGCAGCACTTCATCGACTTTTTTTACTTGCGAAACCATATTGCGCCGTGTGTCTTGCACGACAAAAGTTTGACCGGAAAATTTTTCCGCATTTTCTGCAGGCTGCCGTTGTAAATAAGTTTCACTTTCGCGGTACGTCAACCCGGAATATTTTCCGTTTATGTATGTGCGGTAATCTGAACGCTCTTTAATAACAAGCGTATTTTGATTTTGGAATATAATCGTATCGCTTTCGCTATCGGTTACATCACGGTTTAATGCATCATGGTGTTCTGCAACAGTAGTTTCGATTTCGGATTCTTGTCTGTCTTTTTCAACGAAAGAGTCTGTTTTTATTTCCGCATTTTTCTCTGCGGCTTCCTGTTGCAACGGTACCGGCGTTTTATTTTCAGCGACCGTGCTGCACGCAAAAAACAAATAGATAAAAACCACAGCTATCATTGTATTAAAAAGCTTTTTCATAAAAATTCCTTCTCATATTATCGGCAAAAAATACAGGCGGTTAAACCGATTTGCGGACTCAGCACTGATGTGTATTCAATTTTTGTGCGGACGAAATATTGCGAGCGGTTTACGCAAAAAGCGTACTATGGTACCAAGCGCAGAATTACGGTCAAAATTTTTTTTGAAAAAAATTTTGACCAAACGATTTTGCTTGGGTCGAAAAACCCATCGCAAAAAATTAAGCCGGCGGCTTCATACAAAGCCGCCGACTGTGTAATATGCAAAAATTATTTGGTGAATATTTTTACGTCACCGGATAATCAGTCGCCGGAAATTTCAAGGTTCGGAATTAAAATCGCTTTCGGTCCGAGGTAGGATTTATGCTGCATCCGCTCTTTTGAAAAAAACATATTCCGCTGAATGTCAAAGATGTTTGCGGAAATCGCACCGTTGTTGATGACGTGCAGTTTTTCACCGTCAAAATATTTTGCCAAGCGGAATTCGCCGCCAAAATCGCCGGTAACCGTGTCGCACAAAAAGTCGGAAAAGCGTAAAATTTCAACGTAGGGTTCTTTTTGCATTTCGGCGTATGAGCGGCTGCCGCTGGCGACTTCAACGTTGGGCAACATTCCGGTCGGAGCGATGTTCAGGTATTGCGCAAATTTCAAATTGCTGTGCAGCTGTTTCACCGTGCCGTTTTCAATTACGGTAACCGGATGCAGGATAATACCGTCCGCGTCAAACGGTGCCGAACTTGCCGAATTTTCAATGAAGGGTTTGAGCGTAATCGTCAAAAGGTCGCCCGAAATGGAATCGCCTTGAAAGTTTTTGCCGATTTCCGCCCGCGAGGCTTTTGCAAAAACTTCGGCACCGCTCGTTTGCGACACAAAAAAATCGAAAAAATTCGGCACGGCGGAATTGCGTAAAATCACGTTGATGGACGGGATGCGCTTTGCTCTTTTTGCGGTGCTGCGCTCTTCCGTTTCCTGTAATTGATTTTTTACCAGTTCGCGAATCTCCGTAGTTGAAAGGTTCGCATAGCTTGCATCGCCGTACACTTCAACATCGTCGGGATCGGCTTTGCAGCTCGTAATCACTTCAATTTTATTGGAAGCGGTTTTGTAACACACATCAACTCCTTCCGAGTTTTGGAAATGAATATCGGAAGTCGTTAAAAAAACCTCTGCGCTGTTCATAATTGCGTGCGGTGATTTTTCCGCTAAAATTGCTTCGGCTATTTTTTCGGTTTGCTCCCCCAGCTTGTTTTCATCAATGTCAAACTGCGGAACAATCAAATCCGTTTTTTCGGGTTTGCTCAATGGATACCATTTGGTTTTTACAAACTTTGCCGAAAACGCTCCTTCGGAAATTTTTTGCTCGAGTTCCGCTTGCGACAAAGTCGGCGCTAACGTCAACTGTGCCGAACCGCGGTACTTGGTTCCGTTTTCTTCAAAATCGACATAGACGGTTACATTATAGCCGCTTACCTCTTTGCCGCGGTTAATATCAATTTTATCTTTAATCAAAAAAAGCTCACGGGATTTATTTTTACTTGAAATCAATTTATACCCCGAAAGTTCCCGATGCTTTTTCAAAACATCAATAATCATTTTTTCAAAATTCATACCAATCTCCTTACGATAAATTCGCGATCGCTTTTATGTACGTGCCTCCGCAGGAAGTGCGCACGTATTCTTTGTAGCCCTTTCCGCAATAGCCGGAACCCGAAAGTTTAAAATCTCCGTCACATGAAATTTCCGAAAAGGATTTGAGCAAGTCGGGAACGTAGCCGGTTAAGTACACGGGAGACACGACTTTGCCGGTGAGTTTGCCGTCTTTGATTTCGTACCCCTTGCCCAAACAGCATTGAATGCCCCAGTTTTTCGGGTCTTCCATGCCGCTCATGTAGTCTTCAAGGAGATAGCCGTGTTTAACGCTTTTAAGCATTTCGTCGAAGTTTTTTTTACCGGCTGAAAAAAAGGTGTTGGTCATGCGAGTGTAGGCTTTGCGTTCGTAGGATTGGCGCTTTCCGTTTCCGGTGGGTTTTACTCCAAGTGCAAGGGCGGAAAGCGTGTCGCAAATTCCTTGTTGTAAAATTCCATTTTTGATAATTAACGTATCCTGCGCAAGTACGCCTTCATCGTCAAAAAAGTACGAAGACACTTGCTTGGTATTCGTTGCGGCTCCGTCATGCATATCGGTGATTTCAGACGCAACTTGCTTTTTCACGTAGTCGCGGGCTTTTGCACGGTCCTTCACAAACATATCCATTTCAACGCCGTGCCCGAACGCTTCGTGGGCGATTAAGCCCGTGACATCCGGCGAGCAAATAACTTCATAGCGACCGGGAACTACGCGTTCGCCGATTAAATAGTCAAGTGCTTTTTTCGCTTCCGTTTCAAGCGATTGCTCCATTTCGTCCAAAAGCTCCAAGCCCGCTGCACCGGAAAAACTCGAATAGGGATTGACGATTTTTTCACCGTCTTTCGCAATCGGCATAAAGTACCCGATGGAATATGCGTAACTTTGGGTTAAATCTTTTTTCGTTGAAAGGAATATTTTCCGCACACTCACCTGCTGATACTGCACCGCAAAGTCTAAAAATTTTTTTGAGTATTGCAAACCCTTGTCCCGTATGGCAACAATTCGCGCAATTTTTTCACCGTCGCTGATGTTGTCAAACGCTTTTTCAACTTCAGCGGAAAACGTTTTCGCAATTTCCTCTTCTTCAATTACAGGATAGGAAATCAACGCAAGGTTTTGCTTTTTGTAGTGCGCGATATCCTCGCCTGCAATGCGCTTTATTTCTGCAATAACTTTTTCATAATTCAATTCGTTAAATGAATATTCCGAATATCCGACTCCGTTATGCACTCGCAGCACGAACCCGCGTTCGTTGCATAAACCGTCTTCAGTCACGGAAGCGCCCGAACGAGAAACCGAATATGTTTTTGATGTGCTGTCCGCACCTAAAATCGAAACATACGAAAAGTCTTTGGACAAATCCGAAATGATTTTTTTCAGTTCGGGTTTGCTCTTTTCTAAATACTCTGATACCTTGATTTTCACAAAATCCTCCATTACTTTCGCTCCTATAATACTGAATTTTGTGTTTTACGGCTAGAGGGAGAAAAACTAATAAAAAAGCAGCCCGTTCTATATTTTGGACTGCTTTTCATTGTTGTACAAATATTGTGCTGCCGCTATTCCACTTCGTAGCAGGCTACCAGATGTCCATTTGCTTTTTTCTGAAGCGGCGGCGCCTCTTCGTGGCAGTGCGGCTTCGCATACGGACAGCGGTTCACAAATTTACAACCGGGCGGCGTATTTATTTGTGACGGAATTTCACCTTTCAGTGCAATCCGATTTTTCATACCTGCTTTCGGGTCCGCAAGCGGAATCGCCGACAACAACGCCCGCGTATACGGATGGAGCGGATTATTGTACATACTTTCACGATCAGCCAGCTCAACAATACAGCCCAGATACATAACCGCAATGCGATCGGACATGTGCTTTACCATCGAAAGATCATGCGAAATAAACATGTACGTAAGTCCCATTTCATCTTTCAGTTGATTGAGCAAATTGACAATCTGAGCTTGAACGGAAACGTCCAACGCTGAAATCGGTTCATCGCAGACAATAAATTCCGGCTCAACCGCGAGCGAACGCGCAATGCCGACACGCTGCCGCTGACCGCCTGAAAGTTCGTGCGGATATCGTAAAGCATGTTCCTTATTGAGTCCGACTTTCTCCAGCAAGCTGTTTACCCGATGCGCAATTTCCTCTTTGCTTATTTTAAAATGAACTTTGATACCTTCCGCAATAATTTCAGCGACAGTCAAGCGCGGATCAAGGGAGGCATAGGGGTCTTGGAAAATATACTGCGCCCGTTTCTTATAATTCAACAGATCACGCTTGTTCAACGCGGTAATATCCGTACCGTCAAACATAATCGCGCCGCTCGTTGCTTTATACATCCCCAAAACCGTTCGTCCGCATGTTGTTTTTCCGCACCCGGATTCGCCGACTACTCCCAAGGTTTCACCCCGAAAAATATCGAAACTGACGTGGTCAACGGCCTTTACCAGCTTATTTCTTCCAACTTTAAAGTACTTCGCGAGGTTGTTTACCGAAACTAAAACATCTTTTTCGTTACTCATCTTTTTCCCCCTTGCGTAAAGCATCCCAGTTGTGTGTTCCCGACATTTCATGTTCCAACCAGCACCAGCAATGATGGGTGTCGCTATGAACCGTGCGTTCGGGATGCTGCATGCGGCAAATTTTCATCGCATAATCGCAGCGCGCTGCAAACGGACAGCCTTCCAGCGGTAAAAGCAAATCGGGCGGGGTGCCCGCAAGCGATTTCAGTTTCGTTCCGGTTTTACTCATATCCGGTATTGACTGCAGCAGCGCCCACGTATACGGATGCCGCGATTGATAAAAGATTTCTTCCGTTGTGCCTTCTTCGATAATTTCACCGGCATACATAACTTGAATCCGCTGCGCAAAATTCGCGACAACCCCCAAGTCGTGCGTAACCAAAATAATCGCCGTATTTAATTGCGATTTCAAATTTTGCAACAAGTCCAAAATTTGAGCTTGAATCGTAACATCCAACGCCGTTGTCGGTTCATCGGCAAGTAAAATTTTCGGATTACACGAAAGAGCGATTGCAATCATCGTTCGTTGACGCATACCGCCCGAAAGCTCATGCGGAAAAGATTTGAGCCGTTCTTTCGCATTCGGGATTTGTACCAATTCCATCAACCGCAACGCTTCCGCTTCGGCAGCCTTTTTATCCAACTTTTTATGGAGCATCAAGGCTTCAATAATTTGCCTGTCGACACGCATTGTCGGATTCAAACTGGTCATCGGATCTTGGAACACCATGGAAATTTTATCACCGCGAAGTTCGGTTAATTCCTTTTTGGTCATTTTGGTAACATCCTGATCACCGAACATAATTTTCGACTCAGGCTTGATTACGGAATTTTCAACCGGTAAAAGTCGCATCAAGGCTTTAGCGGTAACACTTTTTCCGCAACCGGACTCCCCAACAAACGCGAGGGTTTCACCTTCACCCAAGTGAAAACTGATATTGCGAACAGCCTTTACTTCACCGGCATACGTATTGAACGAAACGCTGAGGTTTTCAACTTCTAAAAGATTTTTCATATCAGCTCCTATTTTCTCAGCTTCGGGTCTAATGCATCACGCAAACCATCACCCAAAAGGGTAAAACACAACATGACCAACGCAATCATCAGCGCCGGAAAAAAGAGCTGGTACGGATAAAACATGAGATTCAACTGCGCTTCCGAACACATAATACCCCATGAAGTTGCAGGCGGAGCCAAACCGATTCCCATGTACGACAAAAACGATTCCGCAAATATAAATCCGGGAATGTCAAAGCTCAAACTCACAATCACCACCGGCATAACATTCGGGATAATGTGCTTGAGAATAATTTTCCACGTACTGACGCCCAAAGTTTGTGCGGCGAGTACAAATTCCTGCGACTTTACTTTTAAAACTTCACCGCGTACAAGACGGGCAGTTCCAGTCCAACCGGTAATCACGAGCGCAAGCAATAGCGTTTTCAAAGTGCGATCCTTTAACCGAATCTGCAAGAGAATCACAATAAGCAAATACGGCAATGCGGACAGAATTTCGATAATACGCATCATCACCGTATCGACACCGCCGCCGACAAAGCCGGCAATACAGCCGTATAAGATACCGACAATCGTAACCAAAACAGCAGCCGTCAACCCGATTATCAGTGAAGTACGCCCCGCCATCCAAACACGGGTAAAAATATCACGTCCGGCACTGTCGGTACCGAACCAGTAAGTTCCGTTCGGAGCAATATCTTTTAAATCACCGTCAATTTTATTATACGAAAAACCGCGCATATGCGGTCCGATAATAACCATAACAACCATCACCACAAGTAAGCTGAGGGCAAACATAGCAGCCGGATTCTTTTTAAACCGTCTCCAAACGTCCTGCCAAAACGTAATGGAAGGTCGAGCAATTAGTTCGCCTTCTTCAACACTTTTCGGTATATGGGTAAATAAATCTTTTGATAATTCCATGTGTTATTCCTTACCCTCCTCTACTCGGTTAATTTAACTCGCGGATCGGCAATAACGTACATAATGTCGGTCAAAAGCTGAGCCACAACAAACAAAGCGGCAAAGAAAAGCGTTGTTCCGACAATCATCGGATAGTCGCGGTCGCCGATTGAGTTGACAAAATACGCCCCGAGTCCGGGAATCGAAAATATTTTTTCAATAACAAAAGAGCCGACAAAAATACCGGCAATCTGTCCGCCTAAAAGCGTCAGTGACGGCGTAATTGCATTTCGGAACACGTGTTTTCTGAAAACGTTGAATTCCGAAACGCCTTTTGCACGCGCCGTTAAAATATAATCCGAACCGAGAACTTCCAAAACGGAACTGCGTACATACCGCGAATAGGTTGCCAGCGTTCCAAAGGTCAAGGCCATAACCGGTAAGACTTTATATTTTTCAGCTCCGCCCCAGCCTCCCGGCGGCAAACAATGCAGCACCACTCCGAAATAATACTGCAAAAGCGCGGCTAAAACAAAGCTCGGCAACGTCGTTCCCAAAATCGCCAAGGTAATAACAGCGTAGTCAGGCCATTTGCCGCGTTTCAGTGCAGCGATCATTCCAAAAACGGTTCCGAACACAAAGCCGATCACTAAAGCTCGACCGCCGATACTCGCACTGATAGGTGCTTTTTGCACAATTGTTTTTCCCACACTGAGTCCAGGATATGTAATGGATTCGCCCAAATCTCCTTTTGTAACTACGTTGTTCAAAAACATCAAGTATTGTTGAAAAATAGACTTGTCCAATCCGTATTTTTTTTCAAAGTTTGCTCTAATTTCATCCGGCAAGGCTTTTTGAATGCGTGCAGTCAGCGGATCACCGGGGACCGAATGCATGAGGAAAAAAGTTGCTATCGAAATGATAAAAAGCGTTATTATCATATAAACGATACGTTTAACGATATAGCGTCCCATACTTCCTCCTTGAAAGAAAGATTTTTATAAGTTTTTCTATAGGGAATTCTAAAAACGTTAGCCTTTAGAGTTGCCTCAAGGAAACGCTGATTAAAGGCTTGACGCCGTTTAACAGCAACTTTGCGAAGCAAAGTTTTTTGCAGAAGCAAAGTTTTTTGCAGAAGCAAAGTATCCCCTTTATTGTTTCCCAATGTTTAGTATAAGTGGCTCTGAACATTTGCGAAACAATAGATTTTTAGAGATGCCCTCAATTCTTGATTGAATTAATCAGGGTCTCCTCAAAGCTGTTGTTTTGTACGAACTTGCACAAACGTACAAAACATAACCTCACAATAAAGCGGTAAATTCATTTCTTAAAAATAAATTCACCCCGACACACATAAAAGCGCAAGTCGAGTCAAACTCGACTTGCATTTTACGATTATGATTATTTTCCTCGTGAAGAGGTATCGATCAACTGCCAGCCCATCCAATCAAAATAATTGGTTGAAGCATTTTTTACATACACGGCACGATAGGAATGTGCAACACGTGTCGTAATCGGAATAATCGCCGAATCCGTGTTGATCAAAATATTTTCCGCTTTCATCAAAAGATCGTGGCGTTCCTGTGCATCGGTTGATTTTTGAGCTTTTTCAATTAAGCTGTCAAATTCTTCGTTTACCCAGCCGGTCGGATATGCAGGTGCTTTACTCCAACAGGTTTCAAGGAAGTTACACGGGTCGTTGAAGTCGGCACCCCATGCAAGCGATGCGATATCATAATCGCCGACTTTAACCATGTTGATAAATTCGTTCCAGTCTTTGTTGTAAATATCGAATGTACAACCAAGCTTTTCTTTCATAACCTGTTGAATATACTCGGATTCGGTTCGGGATTTTTGGTCTATGCCGGAGCCAACCCATTTAATCACAACATCTTCCGGTTTTTCATTCAATCCCAATTCTTTTAAGCCTTCTTCAAAAAGCGCACGCGGATCGGTAGCTTCAGCCATTAACGTGCGAGTTGCACCGGTTTCAATCGTGTTGAAAGTCAAACCTTGGCAAGTTACTGCCGGCGGAGCAAACCAATAAGCCGGCAAACCAATACCGTCACGACATGTTTTGATTAAATCTTCACGATTTAATGCAGCACTGATTGCACGACGGATTTTTGCACTTCCCATGTACTTGGTAGTAGTGTTGATCATCCAATAAACCGTATCGGCATTCGCAATTTCAACGTGATTCCATTTTGAAGAATCGGAAAATTTTGCCTGCCATTTCGGATCGGGAACACCGGCAAGATCAAGCTCACCCGCCAGCAATGCACTGTAAATAGCGTTAGAGTCATTGATAATTGCACACTTAATTCGGTCAAGTTTCACTTCTTTTGCATTCCAGTAACGTTCATTGCGAACAAAGTTCATAACCGAGTTAATCGTCCAATTTTTCATAACGAAAGGACCGCACATCGGGCTAGTTTCCGGTGAAGTTGCATAGCTATCACCGTGTTTTTCAACCCAGTCTTGGCGCTGCGGGAAATAAGTTCTTTGCATTGCAGTATCCAAAAAATACGGCGTTGCGACATTCAACGTGAGAACCAAGGTCGAGTCATCGGGAGTTGAAACACCGAGTTCATCAATCGGTTTCTCACCCTTTACAACAGCTTCGCCGTTTACCAGCGGATACATGAAGTTTGCATAGGGGCACGCAGTAGCCGGATCTGCACTGCGGCGAATACCGTACGCGTAATCGGCAGCAGTTACTTTCTTGCCGTCCGCCCATTTCATATCACGGATTTTGAAAGTATACACCAAACCGTCCGGGCTAATCGTCCAGTCAGAAGCGCCGGCAGCCACAATAGCACCGACTTGCCCGTTGTACCGTACTAACGGTTCCAAAATATTCAAGAGAACCGAATTTCCATACATATCCGTTCCTTTTGACGGATCGAGCGTATTCGGTTGCGCATTCATAAAAGTATTCAAATACACTTCACCGCCTGCTGATGCAGTATCTTTACCGCCGCAAGAAACGAGTGAAGCAACAGAAATAGATGCAATCATAAGGATTGCACAGGATTTTAAAAATTTTTTCATTACTGTTTTTCCTCCATAACGAAAATTGTAAGCTTTAATTATTTTACTTGTGCATTGTTTTTTTGTCAAGTGCTTTTTTCTGCATAATTTTAATAAGGTATCAAAATACAGTACCAATCGATTAGGAAATGCTGATTAATTTTCGCTCGAATTAATCGGTGCCTTTTTAAATAATTACCTATCCGTTTATAATACTTTACCGTGTTGCAGTTTATCTACCGAACGGATATACTCAAAAAATGCGAATTGTCATATTTACCGGCGGAAACCATGCGGAGCAAAAACTGATCACGACATTTTTAAATCGGTATATCCCTGATTATGTGATTGCGGCGGACTCAGGCTTAGAACAGACAGCCTTGCTCAACATCGCACCGGATTGTATTCTCGGCGATTTCGATAGCTTACAAAACCACGCTTTGTTGAAAAAATACCCAAAAGCGGATATACGAGTTTTTCCCCGCGATAAAGATTTTACCGATACGGAACTTGCTATGCAGCAGGCAGAAAAAGTGAGCACCGGCAAAAATGACGAAATCGTGATTATCGGAGCCGGCGGAGCGGAACGCATTGACCACTTAATTTATTTTTTGCGTGTTTTTAAAAGTACCATACCGCCGGCGGTTTGGCTTTTCGATACGGGATGCGGATTTTGCCTTTCTCATTCATTGAAAAACGAGTTAACCCTCAGTCTCCCGATCGGAACAATCGTTTCCGTTTTTGCAATTTCGCGGCGGTACCGTATTTTTCCGGCGAAAATTCATTCAAACGGACTGCATTGGGAACTGGATAATCTTCACTGGAACAGAGCCGCAAGTATCAGTAACCGCACCGATATAAAGGAAGTTTCGTTCAAAGTAAAACATGGTCGCTTTTTAATTCTGGTTGGCGGACACGCGTGGTTACAATAAAAACGCCACAAGACCGTTTCACTTATTTTTGTTCCAGTTTTTCCGTGATGTAGCCAAGCGTTTGTTCGGCGGTTGTTTTCCAGTCATAGCGGCGAACCCACGATGCCCCCTTTTCAATAAGGGAAGCGCGGATTTCATCCGAAGAGCCGTTCGGATTACTCGCCAATTTTTCCAACACAGCGGCAATATCCGTAGGGTTTTTTGCATCAAAATAGAGGGCGGCATCACCGGCAATTTCCGGCAATGCTCCGGCATCGGCACATGCCGTCGGAATACCGCACGCCATCGCTTCAATCACGGGAAGTCCTACTCCTTCCATTTCGGATGGAAAAACACAAATATCGCTATCACGATAAAAGTTGGCAAGCTGCCGCTGCTCAATAAATCCGGTTAAAATGATGTCGGAAACAACCGGAGATGAAAGCACCGCCTGATGCACCGCTCCCGCAACGTTTCCTTCCTGTCCCGCAATAACCAAGCGATGCGGTAACCCGGTGTTTTTCTTAAAAAGTCCAAAACCCTTAATCAACTCAGTGTGGCGTTTTTCCGGTTCGGAAATACTGGATGCGTATATGATATACGGCTTTCGAATCACAAACGGAACGTTGTCAGGGAGCTGAGGTTTATCGGTATCTTTCGGATAAAATATTTCAGTATCAATGCCGTTGTATATTACCTTGATTTTATTACTAGTAACACCGAATTCAATCAAGTTTTGCTTGATATACTCACTCGCCGCAATAATGCCGGAAGCTTTTTGAAGAATATTTTTTTGCCCCATTTGGTTAAAAGAACCAAACAAGGAAAAACCGCTATTCTTTTTTATGGGTTCCTGAATCACCAAAAAAGCCGGCTTTGAAAAAACAAGCGGTAAATTTTGCATACCGGCGGGAAACAACACGGCATCATACTGCAATTTATTGATCAACTGATTTAAATTCGTTTTCATAAAAAGCTTTTCGGAAAAATCATTATCTTCAACGGTAACGCCTTCATATATGGAAGGATCTAAATCAGTCGTGTAAATATATTTGTCAAATTGCGGGCCAAAAACATGAACGGAATGTTCGATTTCAGGCAGATTGTGGATAAGCGAGTATATGTATGCACCGATACCTGAACGCCCATGATTACAGCCGAATGCATTAATTCCTATTTTCAAAAACAAGCTCCGCTCTTTATTATACAGAAATTTTCATTTTTTTCAATCACATAGTATAATCATTGTGTAATAAGGAAATTATAACGCTGTTTTTCAGCTATTATGTATTTTATTCATAGAAAATTTTTATCAATCGTGGTAAAATAACGGAAGAGGTTTTTGTATGAATAAAAAAGTTTCAGGTGTTGTTCTTGATGGTTTTACGCTGAATCCGGGCGACTTGGATTGGAAACCGTTACAAGCAGTATGCGACGTTACGATATATGATAAAACTGCTCCCTATGAAGTAATTGAACGCTGTAAAGACTGCGAATTGGTTTTTACCAATAAGGTTAAAATCACTAAAGAGATTATTGATGCGCTGCCGAGTCTTCGCTATGTCGGCGTTATCGCGACCGGCTACAATGTCGTCGACGTTGAATATGCCCGCAAAAAAAATATTACCGTTACGAATGTGCCTTCCTACAGTTCCGACAGCGTTGCGGAATTAGTGTTTGCGTTTATTTTGGAGTTTTGTTTTCAAATCGGAAAACATAGCGCCGAAATCCATGCGGGAAAATGGGCGGCATCGGAACATTTTTGCTATCACTCATTTCCGCTCCATGAGCTTCGCGGAAAAATCCTGGGCGTTTTCGGTGCGGGGCATATCGGGTATGAAGTGATGAAAATTGCACGCTGTTTCGGAATGCAGGTGATTTTTTCTAACCGAAGCGAAAAAAACTTTCCGGAATTTCCCGATGTTAAGCAGGTAAGTCCCGAAGTTTTATTTTCAACGGCGGATTTTATCAGTTTGAACGCTCCGCTCACGGAGAAAACGCGCGAAATTATTAACGCCGATTCTTTAAAGCGATTTAAAAAAACGGCGTACCTTATTAACACCGCCCGCGGTCCGCTCATAAACGAAGAAGCCGTCGCTGCAGCGTTGAAAGCGGGACAATTAGCGGGATACGGAGCCGACGTGCTGAGTAGTGAACCGCCCGACGTTGCGAATCCGCTTTTCGGTTTGCCGAATTGTATCCTCACGCCGCATATTGCGTGGCAAACCTTTGAAGCTAGAACGCGGCTTTTGGATATTCTCGCGTCGAATGCAAAAGCGTTTTTATCGGGAAAAGTGCAAAATTGCGTGAATTAGTTTCGCGGTAGAAAGCTGATTCACCAAAGGCAAATATTGATTTCAAAGGAAGTATTCTATACACTTTATAAAACTACATTTTTAAGGAAACAACTTTATGAAAAAACTGATACTGAAATGTATACTCTTACTGGGATGCACGGTCTTTTTAGTATGTACGTGCACAAAAAACGAAAACAAAGTAATCGACGGAGCCGAAAACGGAAATCCGATCAGCGCCGGTGAAACAACCGAAAACGGCGGTGACGAACAACCGGCACCGGAAGGAAGTATTGCCGAAACGAATGCCGGCACTACCGGTGTGGTCTACGTAAATGAAGCCGCTCTGTACGTTGAAAACGAGGACGGCAAAATGAAGTGGGCAAAATCCGCCGTTCTTGGCGATGTTGCAACGTACCTCGGTGAAAAAAAGACGGCAACCCGAACCGACGGGCAAAAGCGGGATTTTTTTCACATCAGCATCAAAGGTGAAGATTATTGGATTCAGGATTATTGTTTTGAGCCAAATACGGAAGCCGCTTTTATTTCACAGCCTGATACTATTTTGTACAAAGCCGATTCGTTGACCGGCGCGACGGATGAAATGCTTCCTCAGTATTTGATTGTTGCCGTTTACACGGATAGTTTAACTGCGGAAAACGAAAAGTTTGTTAAAATTGCGGCATATTCGTCGGATTTACTTTCCTGGATTGTAAAAGGAAAATTTGTTAAGCGGGAAAATATTGAGCGGAATCCCAATGATGTCAACGCGATGATGATCGCACAAATTGCGTCCCAGTCGAAAAATGACACGATACGATCAGAGCTTTTTCAAAACGCAATCGAGATGAATTCAATTTACAGCAATGATATTGCAAACATACAAGCACTGACTGAAGCACGCCTCAAAGAGGATGCCTTTTTGGCAAAACTGCCGGTGGAAAAAATCGAAGAAAAAGTTGTCCTCAATGCCGACACGACTCTTTTCAGTATTCCTTCAACAACGGATGCGCGAACTTTGGAAACCGTAAAAGAGGGCACAAAAGCCGTCGCCTATAAAAAAGTTTCGCTTGATGAGGGCGGAAAATCGGTTGATTGGTATTACATCGAAAGCAAACAAAAAAAAGGCTGGGTGCAGGCAAGTTCACTCGAAATTAAAGAAACCTTTTAGTACAATTTCGGTGGAACCACACAGGATTTCCACCGGAAAAATTTTTTATCCGCATAATACATTGGTTTTGAAAAGTACAGCGGCTGCCAAGTTTTTCAAAACTTGGCAGTTTAACAAGCCGCGCTATTTCAGTAGCGAAATTAAATGTCCAGAATTCTACATTATTATACTGAATATTGAGAAACAATGAGAAAACGCCGGTAAACGGCTGCAAGCCTTTAATCAGCGTTTTCATACAGTATTAAAACTATTCTACAAACTTGATTTCTGTAGCAGCTAAATTGCCTCATTTGCTAAAAAAGATATGTGTATCTCCAACGATTTTTACCGCATTTCCTCCAAATATTTACCAAATAATTAAAATTATTTACCAAATATTTTAAAATATTTGCCGAGAAATTTTAAAAATTTACCAAACTTTTGCACAGCGCGGTTTAATTCTTAATAAAACGCTGAACAATTCAGTGTTTTAAGGTGCAATAGTTTTTTCCAATACATCCCAAGGTATTATATCATTCATCTTTTCTAAAAATTGTGCTTTCTTGGTAATTCGTTTAACACCGGTTAGTTCTGTATCTGCAAAAGTTAATTGATTTTTATTGTTCATCATGCCTTACAGTATACTCATTTATATTTTTTTGTCATGTAAAAATGGTAATTAATCAGTGTTTCCTTGAGCGAGTTCTATAATCAAAACACCTTCGAAAACAACATTTTTGCATACTATAAAGCAAAATAAATTCTTCATGCTCCTGACCTGAGGTATGATAGTAGCATTTAAAACTGAAATGAAAATTGCAAGTAGTATTGCCCATAAAATTTAAGTTTTATAGCATTTTT
>CALDWC010000034.1 GCA_937923945.1 uncultured Treponema sp. | reverse complement strand
TACGTCGATGATACTGCCTTTGCGGTGGGAAAGTAGATTGCTGCTAGGCTTTTTTTATTAAAGAGGGAGTAGGAGTCCCCAAGCTCTATTTAGTTGCTTGAATATTTTCTTTATTTCATTTATAAACACCTGATTTATCAACAAAACTCAAAAAATTCATACATTTTAGATAAAAAGTTAAACTTTTTTCGTTTTTTCGCTAAAATATTCTTCGACAAAAAAATAAAATCGTAATATAGGTAGCGTTTAAAAACGTCAGCTTTTACGACGTTCGTAAAAAAGTCGCCTTTCACTTGATTTATTGCCACTGCTTGAAAAATTCTTACAGTAGCTAAAAGAATTTTTCAAATAACTCAGAAGGTTAGCTACGCTAACCTCTGCATTGTCTAAAAACATTATCCTAGCTTTTAGAGATGCCCTGTACACTAAGAGATAACACAAAAAGGACTGAAAAAGCCCCAAAGTGCTAAATTTTAATTTTTTCCATAAAAAGCACTTGACAGAAATTTTTCTTTTTGCCATGATCATTCAACATTGCTTGCGAGGGGAGTAATTATGAAATATGAAGCACCTGATACTCGATTGTTATATAATGATTTAGATGAAGCACCTGCCCAGCCATCGGGAGTTGCTGCTGTACTGGTTGTTATTTATGCTGGTATAGTTTGGAACGCAGGGCTGGCTATTAATGTAGCTGCTGTTTTTAATGTTGGAGTAGGAGTTAATGTGGCAGCAGCGGCTTTGACATATGTAGCTGTAGCGAATCCAAAAGCGGATTAATTGATTATGCCTTTATTTCGGAATGCTATTTTGCGTTCACCACTACAGGTGCAGTTTGACATAACTAATAAATGTAATTTTCGTTGCTTGCATTGTTATAATAAGAGTGGCGAGAATGAAGCCTGTCATGATGAGCTTACGGACAGTGAGGTTATTGCGTTGTTTGCTGACTTTGCAAAAATGCGTCCGTTTAATATTTGTTTTTGCGGTGGTGAACCGTTATTACGAAAAGAGTTGATACTAACTGTTTCTCATAAAGTAAAAGGTTTTGTACCTAATTTGTCTATTGTTACCAACGGTTATTTACTAGATGAAAAAGTTTTAACGCAACTGATTGACTCGGGAATAAACCGTATACAACTTAGCATAGATGGTATAACTAAAAAAACACATGAGTATTTACGTGGCAAAAAAGAATCTTTAGATAGGGTTTTTTTACCATATGAGGCTCTACAGTATAATGACATAAATTTGCGATCGCATTTATTTTATAGAATGGAAAGCTTTTATATTTTATTTGATAACAAAAATAAAATGAACTGTGTCATAGGTGTTATGAATGATTTTAGCAAAACAACAAACATCCCCTTACTCACTTTTATTTCAAATGTACAAAACACAGATGACGTTTCTTTTTTGCTACGATATTTAATTAAGACTTATAACGAATCTTCCAACAAAATTAACAAAATTAGAGCTGTGCTTAAATTTGAGGATATTGAAAAAATAGAAGAATTGTTGATTTCCAACAGTTTTAAATTAGAAGCTAAACTTAAGGAGGCACTGATTAATTCAATCGAGAATTAATCAGTGCCCACATTTAAAATCTATTGTTTCGTAAATGTTCAGAATCTACATTATTATACTGAACATTGAGAAACAATATGGAAACGCTGTTAAACGGCGTCAAGCCTTTAATCAGCGTTTCCTTAAGGACGAACTAGGAAAGAATAATGATGTTCTTTATTATGCATATTTTTATTAAAATTTTAGGAGGTTTTATATGGCTTTGACAATAGGTTTTTTTGTTTCTATCCAACTTTTGATCATTGCATTGTTACTGCAAAAAGGAAAGGCTTATGATTTGATTGCAGGTTACAATACACTATCAGAAACCGAAAAGAAAAAAATAGACATAGAAGCTGTTGCAAAAAAAGCGGTAGTTTCATTGTATGTTTTTATTTTTTTAATTTTGGCTTTGACAGCAACTTTACAATTTGTGCCTATGACTAAAGAACAAGTGCTTTTGCTGGTTTCTGTATTTATAGCAGTAGTTGCAATTATAATCAATGTACTTGTGTTTTTAGCTAACAGGGGTCGATTTAATAAAAAGCTGATTGCTTTGCTTTTTATTGTTGATCTTACATTTTTAGTGCTGCTTGTGTGTTTACAAGTTTTATAAAAAACTAATAACTTTGTAGTGGATGCGATACTACTTTTATTTCCGATAATATTTTGCATATTGAAGTGTACAGCCTAATTTTTGCTAACCTTAATTTGCTAACTTGTTCATAGTGAAAAGGTAATACCCTTATCCCATCCCGAACACGGAAGTCAAGCTCGCTGCTGAACGTAACGGTTGCCTTTACGGTGGGAAAGTAGATTGCTGCTAGGCTTTTTTTATTTTAAAAGAGGCTTTCTTTTTATTCAATTAAACTTCCCTTAACAATTATGCCGTTTATACACCGAACTTTATACTCGGTTCTGCTTATTTCGTTAAAATCAATAATTTTGCTTTCTGAAAAAAAATTTTCTTAAAAAAACTTTGCATTTTTTTAGAAAGCTACTTGACTTTATTTTTTTTTTTTTTCTATAATTCGAGAAGCCTGAAAAACGGCGTTTTTGATACCTTTTAAGGTCTTTTTGATAAGTGCTTTTCCACACTCATTAGATGATTATACTGTATATTATTTTTATTTTTTTGTCAAGTACTTTTTGCAAAAAAATATAAGTTTTTTTTCAAATTTTTTTAGTTTTTACTGTTTTTTTGTACTAAAGGTATAGTTTTTACTCTGCTATTAGTTGAAAAATGAAAAGCAAAAGACAATACGGTGCAGCCGTCGAGATTTTCAACGGTTTTATTAAAGAAAATTTTATAAAATGCCGGCGATACGGTAAGACTTTTTGTCTAGCTTAAAAAATAGCTAATATAATTCGCAACTTCTCGCTGTTTCATGATGACGGCTTTTGAAGTATGGTTAAGATACGTTTTTAAGCCTGCTAGGCTTTCGTGTCGCGTAACCTGTAAAAGCTGCTCCGCCGTTATGCCTTTATCTCGTGCCATGATTGTGAAACTATGCCGTAAGCTATGGAGCGTTAAGTTGTCTTTGTATATGCCCGCTTTTTTGCAAGCAAGCCTAAAAGCATAAGATATTTTGTGATATTGCAAAGGCTCGTTCTTTTTCGGATTTGAGAAAATAAAGTCCCCAGTATCTTTCATTTCGCCTTGTAAAGTTATCGCTAAACTTTCGGGGATAAAGACAAAATCCCGCCTGCCTGTTTTTGTTTCTTTGAGCCTTTTTGTTATCGGCGTGTAGTTTTTGCTTATGTTCAAAAAATAGCCGTTTTGCGTTTTTTGCAAGTCGTTTTTTTGTAAGGCTAAAACCTCTCCGGTTCTGCATCCGGTTATAACAAGCGTTTTTATAAAATTGCGGATAGTTTCGTTTGGAAAGTATTCCGCTTTGCTAAAAAGTCTTTGCAGTTCATAATCGCCTAAAATTGCCTTTGCTTTTGTATCGCTTGTGTACATAATAATTTTATCGCTTATGTCTTTTGAAATAAGCTCTTTTTTATAAAAATAGCGGAATGCTTGCTTAAAAAATAAAGCGTAATTTTTCATCGTTGCATTGCTTATTTTTCGCTTCGCTTGATAGTTTTGCAATATATCGTTTATAGCTTGAGCCGTTATAGTGTGCATTTTTACTTTTGAAAGTTGTTTTTCCATTTGCTTCATAATACCCAGTGTCCCGTTAAAGCGTTCAGGGTTCGGAACTTTTCGTCCCCGTCTTTTTAGCTCCAAAATATACGGACTTTTTTCATAATCCCAAAACAAAACCATAAGTTCATACGCGGTGAGCTTGTCGTATTTTTTACCGTCCGCTTCGGTTACTGCAAGCGGTGTATTCGTCGTTTGCACTTTGAAATATTGCGGCTGTCGTGCGTAATAGCCGCCTTGCCTTTCAAAATACCATTGCCACATAATCGCCTCCGCTTCGTTGCGGTCTTTGCTCCGTGTGCTTTTAGCAGTCATTGCCTTACCGTGCTCGTCCTTGAGCTTAACCTGCCAATAATCGCCGCGTTTGAACGCGTAGAATGCCTTTAACATACCTGTTCCTCCTTGAACGGTTTTTATTTCGCTTTATCGGCTGGAGCGTCGAAAAACTTGAATAGCTTGTTTTACTTGATTTTTTTTTGCGCTTTGTTAGAATTAAAACAATGGCTTTAATAAATAAAGACGGTGGACATATATCATTTGAATGCTCCGCCCTGATTAAAGAGCTTGAGGCGGATATTGCCGAGTTTGGAAATTTTGATTTAGTCGCCATTACGATAAACAAGAGCGGCGTTGTTTTTATCCGAGATTATAGCTTTTTAGATTTGCCGGCACAATCCATCGAGCCGGATGAAGTTGCAGTGAATATGAAAGCCACTTCCGCATTGGCATACATGCGGAAGCAAAACGCTCTCATTTAGAAAGCGCAGGCGGTCGCCCGGGATTCGGTCGATTTTTGAAACGAGCGACATCGCTTTCGGTTAAAACAAACGCACCGCCAACCATTGGTACGTTGTTTTTTTTGCACCAATTCTGCACGGCTTTGCGTTCGACCCCGCAAAGTGCGGCAACTTGACGCGCTGAATAAAGTTTGTCCATGATTATTCCTATTTAGAATTAAAATTTTGTGGAGCAGCCGGCGTGTTTTATCACCGGCTGTTGTTTTTTTTATTTGTCTTTTATGTTGTCAATCTCATCGATAGAGAACGAACTACTATCACCATCGACATAGGTTATCAGGTAGTCGCCTACCTGTTCGAACCATACTTTGTTATATTTCCAAATATCCTTATCATCAAAACAGTCAAGGAAGTCCGGATTGTACTTTTGAAAAACTGAAATGCAGTTATCCGCCGTGATAACTTCGCCTTTTAATGATGTGATGCTGTCTACATTATAGCTATCACCTTCTTTTTTTACGATGCCGTTATTGCCACCAATTTCAGTAAACTGAAATAACTCACCGCCAAGTTTAAATGTTTTTGTCATAAAAATCTCCTTCGATAGCCTTTTGCCATCCTTATGATTTAATTATACGCAATTGCGTATAATTTGTCAAGTGCTTTTTCAAAAAAAGTTGAATTTTTTTATACTTTTTTTTGTAATTAAAAAACTGACGTTCCGAAAAACTTGAATTGCAGGCGTTTGAGGAAAAGTCTTAAGTGGTAAAAATTGTCTTACTGAACCGCTTGAAGTTTTTCTGTATTCGATTAAAATTAGAAAAAGAGGAGTTTGTTTTTATGGCAAAATGCAGACATTGTAACAAAAAGGGGCTTTTTTTAAAATTAGATGCAAACGGATTATGCGCTGATTGCCGTCGAATATTATCTTTACAAAATGAAGAAAATTCTCTAACTGAAAATATAAAAAAATTAACAGCAGAATATAACCACATAAGAGAAAATAAAGAATCCCTCTATAATCAAATATGCCATGAAGCAAAAGAAACGGCATTACAAGAGATTTCCGATAAAATACAGAAACAAACGCAAACCCTAGAAAAAATAAATACAAATATCGAAGAAAATGACGCTACATTAAATAGCAAGATGGATGAAATTACATCATTAGACAAAAAAATTAACCTTGCGGCAAATAAACTAATAAAACTTCAAACAATGTCCAAAAGTATGAAACATTGCGTTGATAATTATTTTAATACTGATGACGAAACTCAATATAAGAATATACAAAAAGAATCAATATTAAACTTTGTGGAAGATTTGTTATCAACAACTGTAAAATTAAAGTTTAATTTTATGAATGTTAAAGAATTGCGGAAACGATATAATCAAAATGATAAAATTATTAAAGAGCTTTTGGTAAAATATCAATCACGATATACTACAAAAACTAATATGGCATTGTATCAACTTATGGTAATTGCCCTTGAAGCTGAAATGCAAAATGTTTTATATAATCTAAAATATGAGAAGTTAGAAAAAGCCATTGAAAGTATAAAATTGATAACAAAAAAATATTTGAAAATAGTAACAGACGGAAATCAAAGTATAGCTCCGACAATCACTCGTTTTATTGGAGAGATAGAATATTTATATATTGAAAATATAAAAATAGAATATGAATATTATGTAAAACAACAAAGGATAAAAGACGAACAGCGGGCACTCAGAGAACAAATGCGACAAGAAGCGGCAGAACGGAAACAACTGGAGCTTGAACGAAAGAAAATAGAACAAGAAGAAGCAAAATATAAAAATGAAATTGAAAGTGTGCAACTCACCTTGCAACAAGCGACAGATGCCGCAAAAATTAAACAATTACAACAGCGTATATTAGAAATTCAGGGACAATTAAACACAATCACAGACAAAAAAGAAACGATAACAACGCTTCAGCACGGAAAAGCCGGATATATATATGTTATAAGTAACTATGGGGCGTTTGGCAATGATGTATTTAAAATCGGAATGACGAGGCGATTAGACCCTCAAGAGCGTATTGATGAATTGGGAGGCGCTTCCGTGCCATTTAATTTTGATGTGCATAGCTTTATTTTTTCCGATAATGCTCCAACACTGGAAAATGAAATACATAAAAGGCTGCATAATAAACGAATAAATAAAGTAAATTTACGAAAAGAATTTTTTAAAGTTTCTATTGATGAGTTGGAAAAAATTATTTACGAAATAAGCCCTACTGCTGAATTTAATAAAACAATGTTAGCAGAGCAATATAATGAAAGTCTTTCAATTGATGATATTCCTGACGATTATATCGAAACGGACGACTTTGACGATGAACCAAATGATATAGATAACGACGATGAAATATAATATAAAGCAATAATTGAATAAAAATAAATTTTCTTTTCCCCTTGACAAAAAACGAAAAGCGGCGTATCATAGAATTATGAAAAAGATTATCATTGCCGTACTTTTCTGTCTTATTACTATAATGACAAGTTGTAAAACTCTACCACAAAAGCCTATCTATGTACAAAATATTTCGAATATTCCCTATGAAAAGATAGAGTTATCAAATACTACTGTTTACTCGCTAGATTACAATTTAATGTTAAAAGAAAAACAAGATTTTCTATCATTAACGGTAAAACAATTTTATAATGATTATAAAATTGTTTTTGTAGTAAATGACACCCTAAAAACGATTCTTGATAATTTTTTCACTGTAGCAGCTGAAATAAAAGCACGAAAAACACAAGATAGTAGTATTGAACTTGGTGCCACTTGCAATATATATATTTTTGCAAAAGACGATAAAAACAATTTTTCAATTAGACTGCTTCCGGTTTCTTCTGAATATAAAAATACAGATACTAGTTTAAAATTTGTACTTACAAATAAACAAGGTTACAACAGCCTTGACATACAGCCATTTAATGCAACAACAATAATAGAAAATAAAAATATTTTAATCGATAAATTTAAAAGTATATCAATTACAGAAGCGAGCGTTAAAACATTATATGATTTTTTAAACGATAAAGAGTCCCTTGATATATTAAGACACAAAAAGATAATTGAATATAAAACAAAAATGAAAAAAGCAAAATTATCAAATCGAACAAGCCAGCAAAAGTAATATGTTACCCACACCTAACAAAACCGTTCTCGTCTATCCAAATAATAGTTGTATCTTTTTGTTTTCTACGAGGCGCGTTTTTGATTTTTGTTATACTGGAAAATACACGCCCTGAAGAACCAACTATTTCAATTGTTTTAAACATTTTTCCAAAGGTTTTCGAAACTTCTAGTTGATTATAATTTGAGTCTTCTTTCTTTCCATAGTATGGATTACCATTATTTTCAATTTTTTCCCATGTAACTATGGAATAACGATCTATCAAAATTTTGTTATTATTTGATATATGAACACCAAGATATGAGTATATATCGCCCTCTTTTATTTTCGTCCTATCAGGATTTTCAATACCTTTATATCTTATAATCATTATGTTATCAAAGTTAAATTGACCATCATCGCCTTTACCAATACCTTGTATATTTTCCATATAAATAGAGTAACCTCTCGAAGTGTAACTCTCACTCCAATTATAACAATTTAAGAATATATCAGGTCTATTAAAATCAGAAAAAAATTTTTCTATGTTTATTCCTCTAAAATCAAATGTCTGTGTTGATTTAAAATAAATATCATCGATTAATCTACCCGGTTCTATACACAAACTATCAGAATAAAAAAAACCGTGTAATTTAGAATTTTCAAATATAGCATTATTCGCATAAATATCCCCCTTACTATCCACCTTGAAAATCTCTTCGCCGCCGTTATTTATCTTGAGCCCGTTTGTCTCGTCGAACCACGCTTCAAAATCCTCGTGCGTATTCGGGTCGGTGTCGATGTGCAGCTTTTGCACCACCAGCTTTTTGATAAATGCTTGGCTTGCCGTGAGGTCATCTATCAAGGCTTTTTGTGTAACAAGCAACTTGGCAAACAAGGCTCCGAAATAGCCAGTGTCTTGCCGCAGTTCTTCTATCGAAAGTAAATCAATCAAACAGGCTTGGTACTCACTCGGATAGTTTACTTCCGGCACTAACGGTGTCCAGTGTGCGCCATCCCATTTATAGCACTTGCCGACTAAAAAGCCGTCAACCGTTTTACTGCATAAAGCCCAGTCGCCGGTATTCGCCTCAACCGAAACCGTTCCGCCTTCTTTCGCTACAAGTACAGTGTTCCCGATAGGCGCCGCGCTAAACTTGCCTAAATATTTTGTTACTTTTTTTGCTATCAGCTGCGTAACCGCATTGTTCGGATTATTCGGATCTGTTGCCCAGTCGACCGGCTCGCATTCAACCTCGTCCGTGTACTCCGATACCACCGTACCGAAAACGCCCGCCACCGAAAAAACATACTTTTCATAATTAAGGAGATTATTAAAGTCGGCACCGTTCCCGTCGACCTGCCGGAAATTATATTCCGCGTCCGTTTGTTTTTTCCAGCGCACAATGTAGCTTGCTTCCACGCCGCCCCACTGCAAACTTATGCTCGTGCTTTTCCCGTACGCACACACATTAAAAGGCTTATTCGCAAAGGTTCGCACTTCCGCTAACGGCTCTTTTTTTACCAGCAACTGAAACGGATTAAACCGCCAGCCGTCAAGCCCGAACTGTTTTTTTATTACATTTTCTTTGTAGCTTATTTTCTCCTCCGCCACCTGCACGTGAATGAGCGGCTTATTCGTATCTTGCGGATAGACAAACGTAACCCTATCAAAAAGTCTGATATCCTCCGCCGTTTCCACCTCGATACTTTGCTCTGTTTCTTTTCGCAGCTCCGCTAACTTTTTCTCACCCGCTGCTTTTAATTCCGCCGCCGTTTTTATTTTGGTGTCGGTAAAACTATCCTCGACCGTTTCAAGCCCGTCATACGTTCCGGTTTCAGGAATGCGCACATACAAGGCTTCGAGTTTTTCACCTTCGCCGTAACAGTGCAGCACATTGACCTTTTTCAAGTCCTGCTTGAAATTATCCACGTTCGCATTATTTAAATGGCGCGCTTCCATATCATCGGCACGCAAAATGCACGAGCTCTCTTTTTCAAGCGACTTTGCAAATGCAATCACCGGTCGCCCGTTTTCAAGATATGCGGTACTGTCGAACGGATATTTTTTCCGTATACGGTTTATTGCCTCCCACACACGCACGCCCGAAAGTTCCAAGCCGTCAATGAGTGTTTCAAGCCCGTCAAAATTTATATTCGCATTGAGCGGTGTTTTAGGTCTCGTGATTATTTCAAAAGCCGAAAGCACCGGAGTAAAACCCCGCACGGTACGCTTCACTAAAACATTATTTTCATTGTACACATCGAGGCTTGCAAAATCGTTTATGTAATCCGCATTGACATAGCGCAAAATAAAGCGCAGCGCAACAAAGCGCTTATTTGAAACAATCGGCACACCGACACCGGAGCTTGCATCTTTTAAGCCGCGCGGCACCATCATCACCGGCGCACTTGAAAAGTCCACTTGTGCACTATCCGTTATCGGTTCATCACTTCCCACCGACTGCACGGCAATGTACACTTTTTCGCCCGTCCGCTCCGTCCAGCGAACACGCCGCTCCCCGCCGGAGTCTCCTAAGTCAAACGCAAACGTAATATGTCCTTCTGTGTAATATTGAATGCTGTCGCCTTCGTTGTAGGTATCCAAATGAATATCGCCGTCTTTGATTTTATTCAGCGCAATGTTTTCTTTTTCCAAATAATGCGTAAATGCTTCTATCGTCGAGCGGCGGATATAATCAAACCCGTAAACGCAATCAGACAAAATAAAACTTAACGGCTTTTTATCCCAGCCGTGCCAATCCGCCGGCGTCTTGTGCTGCTCTAAAATACTTTCAAGCGTTTTTGTTTCGTACGATATATAATCGCCTTTGCCTTTCGCTTCCGATAACACGACATCTTTGATTTTATCCTCACCGATATAAAGCGCAGCATAGCGCGCGTCCGCATAAAACGGCACGCCGTCAATCGAGCCTTTCCCGACAATGTTTTTCTTTTGCGAAAAGCTCCACCCGTTTTCATTTTCTTTTGAAACAAAATTACCTGCACCGTTGTAAAATAAAATCATTATTAAAAATCCTTATTTAGTTAATCGCAAATCTCCGCTATAATTTTATCATCCCATTTCAAACAAATCTTAGAAGAGCTGTCAGAACCTACTCTATAGTTGTTGTAACCTAAAACCATGCCACGTAAGCTGGTACTAACCGAGACCATTCTGTGCATTGCTTTCTTTAATAAAAGATTGATTATTGTATCCTGTGAACCATAAAGACTAAACTTTTCTTTGTAATTTTCCCATGAATAAGGTCTATTAGCCATTTGTGTTTTAGTACCAAAGCTCTCATCCCATCTGTCTTCAAAAAGAATTGTAGGCTTAGCTAGTGAAGGTGCTCCATCTAAAAGTTTAGGTTTAGGGACTATAACCATTGCATTTCTACCACCTAAACAAAGTCTAAAGTTACGACCATAGGCTTGTAATCTACCACCATGTACAGGTGTAAAATCACCTATAATGCTTTCAGTAGGTGCATAAGGAATGTCATAGCTAGTAATTTCATCACCGGCAAAAAGGATAAGTGTAATTGTTTTAGGCTTACTTTGTCCACTTTTCATGTTAAAATGATAAGCCATTCCTAATCCTTCTTTATTAACAGCAAATGTAAAGTTGATACAGTCTATTCTGTAGTTTGTAGACCCTGACACTTCATAACTAAGAGGTACTAGATTGCCTATTTCAGAATAATCTCCAGTTTCTATATTGTCAGTTTTAGCATCTATAATAATGTATTTGGATCTATCAGCTATAAAGGTTGTCCATCTTTCATTAGAGAAGACTAATATTTTATCTCCATAAATCCTACATGAACTTAATAAACCAACCATTTCCAAATATTTACCGGCATTCCAAGGATAGGTTAGCTGTGTAATATCAAAAGTTTTTTTATCAATCTTAAAGTAAAAGTTTCCTGTAGTAGCTCCACCACCAATAACACCAGAGCCAGCATCATAGACATTAGGGTTTCCTACAAAATAAAATAAGCTATTGTCAGTTTCAATGCAACCAGGAGCAAAAACAGGGTAATAAGTTCCAGTATTTAAATCTTCTCTATCAAATTTGTGAGCTCTAGCATTAAAGCCTTCCAGCTCTACAATATAAGTTTTTCCTTCATCATCACCACATATAAACACAGGCTTTTCAAGATTATTATTAACGCTGTGCTCATAAAAACCAGTCTTTGTCAAGATTTTGTTATTATCAGCATCATTAGGTTGAATGGCAATTTTAGTATAATCAGGAGACCAACAGCTTATAGTGTTTAGAGTACCAGCAATTCCACCAGCCGTATATATAATGTTTCCATTAGAGCATAAAATGTAACCGGAATTCTTAGCAGCCGGAAAAACATCTTTAGTAACTTTAGCGGATTCTATTTTTAATGTATCCTCATTTAAGTTGAACATTATATTTGTATTCTCATTGCCTACATTATTTTTAAATGTGCAAGTAAAAAATGGTTTTGTATCAGCACAAAGAGAGTGCATATAAAAACACCCATCTCTATCACTATTTTCAACTACACTAACGTTACCAATTTCAGTAGCTGTTAGTTCATGTTCATCTATTAGGATTGTACCCTTAAAGACATAAAGTTTGTTAGCTAACGTTAAATAAACACAAATGATTTCATCATATTTTTCAGGATTGGATTTCTTTAGTGCATTAGAGGGCTCTAGTAAGCACATTCTACCGGATGTATTATTATAAAACCATAATAATCTTTCTACAGTTTTTCCCGTGTTTTTATTGGTTATCCAAAGCATATATCGTGTAGAGTAGCTATAAACATTGCTTGCTTTTAATCCTTTAAACCAAAAGTTTTTAGTCTCTTTAACTAATGGCTTCCACCTATTAGGAACACTAGATAGATTGTTATCACTATTGCTATCCATATTGTCATGGACATATTCACCTCTTTCGAATTGTCCTTTAATAAAGTCATCATTTAAGTTTATTAGCTGCAAGTGTTCTCCAGCTGTAGTTTCTTTGCTTAAACTTAAATGTTGTTTGATTGAATTTATATTAAGTATTTGACTGTCATTATTGATTGGAGTAATGCCATCTTGCTTCATCATTTTAATATCACTAACAGTAGCAATCGCATCAGCATTTTCAACAATAGATATACCATTATTTGTATTAGTAATCTTAGAATTGCCATCAGGAGAATCTTTTTCTAACAAACTATCGACAGTGTAACTTAGTCGTTTTTGTAATCCGTCATATTTATTTTGTAAATTATCAATATGTCCCTGTGTTGTTGTCATAAGAGTTGCAACACTTACGTCTTTTGTATCGGTTACAGCTTGCACGCTTGCATTTTCTTGAGCTATAATATTTGATTTACTTGCGTTTTCTTTTGCGGAAATATTATCAATACTTTGCTGTTCTTGACCAGTGATATTTTCAATCGAAGTATTTTTTTGATTTGTTATATCCTGTTTCGCTTGCGAAATAACGGCATTTAACTCATCAAGCCCGTCCTGCTTATCATTTGTAATCGCTTCTTGTCCTTGCGTAATAAGCTCTTGTATTTCATTTTTTCCAGTACTGATGACTTTTTGTGCGTTTGCCGTATCTTCTGTGATTGTTTGTTTTCCCGAAGTAGCCGTTTCTTGAATTTCGGTTTTACCTTTATCGATGAGCGATTGTACTTTTCCCATTGCATCATCAAAACCTTGTGAAACAAGATCATCAAGTTCTTCCTTCAATGCGGCTTTGTTTGCCTCGACAACTTCTTGGGTAAGCCCATTAAAATTATTTAATGCGGCGGTTAAATCTTCCGCCGCTTTTACTTCCGTTTCCTGCAACATCATTCACTCCTATTTATACATTTCATGGTAAAAAATAATACACGACCCTTGTATCATAGTTAATTTATTTTCACCGGTACAAAAACAAATCGGCTGCACCACACTTCCATCGTCTACACAATGCGAAACGTCTTCAAGCGTTTTTGTTTTCCGTGTCGTTTTTAATAACCTGCCGTTCGTAAAAAGCAGTGCTTCATTTTTTTCGAGTATAACATTTTTAGTGAGCGTTAATTTATTGCTGCCGCACGAAAACAAGTCCCCTGAGTATTCTGCATTTCCGTAAAACAAAATGTTCGGATATATTTTAAAATTGCTTTTAATAAAAATGCTTTCTAAAAAATGCGCTTCTCGAAACAATACTTTTTTCTTTTCATACCCGAACGGTTCAATCGTTTTTAAAGTGAAACTCATCGTCAATACCCGTGCAAGGTTGACGCCGTTATAATACGTCACCGAAACGTCTCCGTCTAAAATGCAATTGTAATAGACGGTATCATAATCGCCTCGGTATACCCGCAAAATTTTAGCG
Organism: uncultured Treponema sp.; assembly: GCA_937923945.1. GTDB lineage: Bacteria > Spirochaetota > Spirochaetia > Treponematales > Treponemataceae > Treponema_B. The sequence goes on along the minus strand of CALDWC010000034.1, from coordinate 14,389 downwards.
GCGAGCATATCCGTTATTTTTGAACGCAGGATTTCGACATCACTATAACTTACGGCATCGAGCGTGCCCGTGCATTTAAATGTTCGTGCGGTAAAAGTTTCATCTCCGATAATTCGCTCCCCGTGTGCGCCGTTTACCTTTTGCGTTTTGTTGTCAATCTTCAGCGTGCCGCCCGATACGGTAAACCATTTTGGTATTTTAATTTCCGTTTCTCCGTGAAAAATTCTCACGCTACCACCTCCTTCACCACTTCCGTAATGAGCCCTTTTAAGTCGGTGTTTTCATTTGCCGTTATATAAACTTTCCCATCGTAAGAAGTAAAATGCACCGTGTTAATAATAAGTTGCGAAGCGGCTAAATATTGTATATTTGTTTCCTGCACGGCAAGGCTCATTTTAGAAAAGCCCTCTTGAAACACTTCGGTAAACCAGTCTCTGTCCGCACCGGATAGCTGTTGGATAATTTCACCTTTCGCTTTCATTTCGATTGTTTTATCACCGGATAGTGCTTCTACTATTTTTGCGACTTCTGCCATATCATGTTCAAGCGTATCGAACATCGGCTTCATTTTTCCGATTGTATCATTGACCTCATCTCCGGTTATTTTACCGTCAGCCATAACACCTTTTATAATTGCATCGACTTTTTCTTTTACACCGGCGCTCTGAATTGCACTTTCGATAATGGCTTTTTTCATTTCGCCTGCAAATGCTTTTTTGAAACTGCCCCAGTCTGCATCATATGCGGCATTACCCAGTGCAGAGCTTAAAGAGGATGATATGGCATCGCCAACTTTTGTCCACTCATTTTGTGCTTGTACTGCGCCGAGCCCGAACCGTCTATTCATGTCATCAAAAAGATTTGCCGCTTCATTTCCGATACTTTCGATTTTTTTCATTCCCTCTTCATAGGAAATATTATTCGATTCTATCTGATTAAATACTTGCCCAATTCGTTTTGATATAATACTTGTTACTGTTTTGTTGACTAAGGCTTCATACAACTGTTGTTTGAGAGCCTCTTTGAATGCTTTCATATCGCGTGTTTTAACATATTGTGATAACGCATTGTCGAGGTTACCCATGTAATCTGAAATCGGATCTATGTTTCCCTCACTTATATGAGCATCTTTTAATCCCTTTTCTATTGCCTTTTGTGCAAAGTCTTTCCATTTTTTTGCAAGTTCATAATCGCCTTTTTGCATTGCATCATTGTATTTTTCCAGCACTTGAGAAACGGTATACTGTGCCGTTTCCGTGGTATAGTATGTTTCCTCTTCATGAAACCAATCAAGTGGATCCCACCATTTATCAACTTTTCTTGTTCTTTTCTGTTGATAAGTAAAAGAGGCTGCTGTTTTTAAGTCTTTTACTTTATCTAAAAATCCGTCAATTCTCTTTTTTTCAACATCAAGTGCATAGGTATCAAAAATTGTTCCCGCATTTATTTTATGTCGCGCAAAATTATTTGCAATGTTTTTTGCAACCTCACCTGCAAGCGTATTTGCGCGCTGTATGTTTTCCTCTTGTACCCTTGCAATTTCGTCATTAAATTCTTTAGCATCTTGCCGCGCTTGTTCCGTAATTTTTTTGCTTCTATTCCTGATTGCTCCAAGAATAGAACCGACCATACTTAAAGCACTTCCAACAGCTCCCGTTACTATTCCGCCTACACCAGGTATTAAACTGCCGATTTGCGTTAAAAGACCACCGGACGCTTTTAATGCACTTATGCCGTCAAGTCCGCCGTTTTCAATCGCTTGTGCAATAATACCGGAAATCTGGTCTGCAATACCTAAAACACCCTGTACAATTCCGTTTGCGGCGGCGGCTTTTGAATCGGCTTCAAATTTATCAGCATTTTTTTTAAATTCAGCTTCTTTTTTATCTGCATTTTCAGGAGATAAGCCTTCAAATTCACCTATCCCTCTTTCTTTGGCATCTTTAATATCTTTAAGATATGTGTCTTTTTGTTTGTTTATTTCATTCCACTGCTTTTTTAAATCGGAAGTAGTTGCGCCTTCTAGCCCTTTTAATTCATTTACTATATCTGCATTGCTTTTATATTTCGGATTGAGTTCTATCTCGATGCTTTCTGCTTTCTTTTTTAATTCGTCAAGATATGCAAGCGTTGCTTGTTTTTCTGCACTGTCAACGGCGAGGTTAAGCCCCATTGCATTGATTGCGCCAATTTGTTCATAAATATATGCTAAGTCTTTTTTTAATTGTTCCCGTGTAGCTTTTGTCCGTGCGATACCGGCAGTAAGTCCCGGTCCCATAAATTGTGTTTTGTATTTTTCGTCTCCGAGTGTTACGGTTGTATCTTTATTTGTTTTAACGGCTTCGGCTTTTCTTCGTGCGTCTGCATCGGAAAGCGCTTTGTTTTTCTTTTGCTCCTTTGCAATTTCAGCGTCAATAAACCCTTCAATCAGTTTTGCCCGTTCGTCCCGCCACGCTTGTTCGATAGCGTTCATATCTTTACCGAAGTCTTTCGCTTGTTGTAATTGTGTTTGATAGCTTTCGTCAAGTTTTTTTATTTGCGCTTGATATGAGTTATCAATGACTTCAGCGCTTTTTTTACCGCCGGAACTTTTTCCTTTTTCTTTTAAGGCTTGCAAACGGTTTAATTCTGCATATAAGGCTTTCAGTTCTATTGAGTGTCCTGAAAAGGCACCGTCAATAATCGCATCGCCGGACATTTTTATAAGCTGGTCAATTTTGGATTTTATTTCTTTTGTTTTCTCATCGATAGCGTCATACGCTTTATCCCCGACTTCTACGGCTTTTTTAGCTTCATCATCTATCTGTTTTGCTTTTTCCCGATATGCTTTCATTGCTTCATCGGCATATTGCTGACGTGTTTTTTTTGTATCGACAGTATCATTTGCCGTTTGCATATTTTCAATAGCTGCAATTTCTCTTTCTAATGTGTCAATATTCGCAATGATATTTTGTGCATCTTCTATTTTTGCATTTATTTTTTCAAACTTTCCCGATGCTTTCTCTGCTTTTTTTAATGATTTATTTAATTTTTCTTCTGCAAAGTTTACTAATGTGTCAAGACTGTTCCCTACCGAAATAGCGTATTCATCATCCGCTCTAAAAGCATATTCACCAATGGCAGCTGATAATTGTTCAAGTTCTTTTCCTATTTCTGCTCTTCTTTCTTTGTCTGCTGTTTCATAAACATCGACAAGACGTCTTATTTGGTCTCTTTGTTTTTCAGAATCAACCATTTCGGCATTCGCCTTGTCAAGTTGCTCTTTTGCTTTGTCCCAATTAGGTTTATATTTATCTACTGTTTTTTGTGCTTCAACTCGACCGGCTTGCGCAACGGCAAGAGCCTGTTCTTTTTTTTGTTTTTCAAGTTCTAAAAGTTCGCGCTGCGCCGCTTTTGCTTTTTCAACATTTTGTAAATATGCGTCACCGATTGCTTCTTGTCCCGTTACTATATCAGGAACCAGTTCTTTTAATTCATTGAGCGTTTGATTATAACGCGCTTGTTCTTCAGTCGTTTTGACCGTTTTATTATGTAGCGTTTCGTATGTTTCTAAAAGCGCACTTATGCTATTATTTTTACTGCGCGCTGACTTTGCTTCGTCTGCAAGAGATGCCGCTCTTTCATAGTATTTGCCCGCTGCTTTTTCCGCCTCTGCATAAGAGCGTTTTACTTGTGCAACAACACCAGCCGCAACCGCTCCAACGGCTGCAACCGCAGCGCCTATTGCAAAGATAGGATTAGCCGACATCACCATATTGAGTTGTGCCATTTCGGCTTTTATCTTTTTTACGCCAACCGCAACAAGTAATAAAGGTCCCGCTGCCGCCGCCAGCGTTGCAAGTGCCGTGCCCGCCGTTTGTACTCCAACCGGTAACTCATTGATAAAATTCAAAACGCTTGTCGCTCCCTTCGCAAGCGTATCAATTGCCGGCATCACATTTGACATAATGGTAATTTGTACGGCTTCAAAAGCGCTCTGCAATTCCGCCTTTGTATTTGCAAAAGAGGCGTTTTGTATTTCCTGCATTTTCGCAGCGGCTCCATCGGAAGATGTTAAAAGCCCGTCCATCGTGCGGATCGCTTCGCCGCCTTGTTCAATGAGTTTTGCCATACCGGCGGAGGATGCCTCCCCAAATAGTTCATTGGCTTCGGTAACGCCGATATTAGCCTCTTTTAATCTATCCATTATATCGGCAAGGTTATTCACTTTTGGATTTATATCATCGTATGTAAGCCCGTATTTTTTGAGCTTGTCTTTTAACTCATCGGTGCCGCTTGCTAACTTTTGTAAGCCGGCTCTTAAAATAGTACCTGCCTGCTCCCCGCCGAAACCGGTGTTATATAAATTCATCAATGCGGCGGTTGCGGTTTCAAGACTGATATTTAAACCCGACGCTACAGGTCCTACATACTTCATCGAGTATGAGAGCTTTGTCATATTTGCTTGGCTCTTACTAATCGCCTGTGAAAAGACATCTGCAATATGTGCCGATTTATCGGCGGTCAAATTAAATTGCGAAAGCGTACTTGCTATCGTGCCTGAAGTAAATGCCAAGTCGGATCCGGTCGCGCCCGCAAGGCGTAAAACACCGTCAAGAGAACTCATCGCTTGGCTTGCATTTTGTCCGGCACTTCCTAAATTATACAGCGCGTCCGCCGCTTGACTTGCGCTAAAGCGAGTAGAGGCGCCCATCTCCTCCGCTTTCTTTCGGAGCGCCTCCATTTCACTTTGACCGGCGCCCATAACGGAATAGGTGTTTTGCATCGCCTGTTCAAAGTTTGTGAAGGTATTGAGTGCTGCCGTTCCCATCAGCGTAAGCGGCGTCGTAACGCCTAATGAAAGCGCCCCTCCGATTTTCGCCAGCTTTACATTTATCTCATCGGTTGTCTTGTCAATATCCGCTTCAAGTTTTGCAAGTTCACGGTTTGACATTTCAACATCGGAGTGCATCTTGCTTGTATCGAGCCGCAGCTCCGCATATAATTCACCTAATGGCTGTTCCATCTGTTCGCTCTCTTATGTATCATTGCCGGAAAATATTTTTCCCATATCTTTTTTGAATTCCGCTTCCCGCTTTTCTTTTTCTTTTTGCTTTTTTCGCCTGTCCTCTATTTCTTTGTATTCCGTTTCGACCGCTACCAAACACGCCTCATCAAAAAGAAAGGCTTCTGCCCTGTTTAATTTTATGTCAAGGTATTCGTGCGGTGCGCGTCTCCAGTATTTTGCAACTCGCCCGATTCGTGCGTAGTCAACATTTCTAAATTTTTTTTAGTGTATCGCCCCAACGCTGCAAATACCACAATTGCAAGTTATATAAAAAGTCTTTCGGAATGACATCATCGATGGTTGAGCCGTTTTCCATGCCTCGAAGTTTTAAAATTGCATCGTAGCACTCACGATAAGAAGGTTGTACCATCGAGCGCTGCGCAAGTTCAATTAAAAATGCTTCCTGTTCCTCTTTTGCTCTTTGTAAATCGATGCCTTCCCAGTCTTCCGCTTTTAATGTATCCTTATCAAGACCTGCGCTTATATTTTTGACAAAAGCGAGCGCTGCATTCGGAAACCTCCCGCACAGTAAAAGCTCTTGAAAGTTCGTTACGTGAATTAAAAACTTTTGCTTTGTTCCGTTCCACAAAAGCTCTACCCATTCGCATGTTTGTTTTGCAAAGCGATCGGCAAGCGTATCGTTTTTATTTTCCTTGTAAAATTTATTTACTTCTTTTTTGATTTCTCTTTTGAGTTTCAGTTGCGCAAAAAGATTTTTAAGCCATTTCATTTTTATACCCCAAAGATAACCGCCGGCTTCTTTTACAAAGCAAGCGGTCGTTTATTTTCCCTTATACCTCAAAGACAAATTCTTTATAATCGGCAAGAGACACTTCTTTTATAAACTTCAACGGTAAGTTACTGCGGCTATTGTCTCCGCCGGAACCTTGTAACTCTTCGTTGTTGTAACTGTTTTCGCTTGCCTCATTTCCGTTCGGTGTCAACTGTACACTCGGAAACAGAACACACTTGACGCGGGTAAAATTTCCCTTTGTCTGATTGCCTTCCTCATACTGCTCTACAAAATAGCGTACCGCAAGATTCGGCGGATTCATTGCATTGTCAATATAGAGCTCTCCCACCTCCTTATTGAATGAGTTCCCCGTCATCATTGCATACATCGAAAGCGGCATACCGGCAAATGACATTGTTAAGTTCGTACCTTTGATTTTGTCCGGCTCTTTAATCGAGCAGCGAAGTCCGAACCCGCTTGTTTGGTCAACCGACTGCCCGTTATCTTTTTCAAAATCATCTTTGAAACTTTTTGCTTCTTTCGTTGCAACCCAGCCAGTAATACCGAGGAGCTGCCCGAGTTTTCCGTTGATACCAACCTTTGCAAAAAACGGCAAATCGTTTGCATTCTTTGTCGTGATTTTCAAATACTCCGCGTCGTAGTCATCTCCGAGAGCGGTTTTTTTCGCTTCAAGGTTTATACCCTTTGTGGCAAGACTTTCAAAGACGGTATTGAAATCAGTTACCATTTCATCAACGGTCGCCTTTGTTTTATCGGCAGCGGTCGAAACAAAATCGGCTTCAGCATATCGTTTGCCGTATGTTATGCCGATTTTAAAATCGCTTGCTTTCCAGCCGTCAATATTAAATGTGCCGGATTTTCCGACAAGCCCGCCGCGGTGTTTTCTCACTTCACCGGTTAGTGCGTTTTTGTCCTCCCAGTCATTCGGCGCCGGGAAACTTTTGTCTGCATTCAAGACGGCAATTTCCGTAAGTCCGATAGAATAACTGAACTCGCTTTTCTTTTCCATATTTTTACCTCACTTATGAAAAAAGTTTTTACATATAATTCCCACCAAAGATAGGAACCCTAAAATTTAATTGTCTTGTAATTGCATTGAGGCGGCTTTCCACATCGTCGCCCGTGCAATTATCAAACTGCACATAAAACACTCCGTTATTTTCATCATTTAACCGTGCTATGTGTCTTTTATCCAACGCCGCAATAATGCGTTCGCACATCGTATCAAGTAACGCAAAGTTTCCGAGCGGTGCATAACACGAAACATAAAAGGTTTGCCAGTTTCCAAGCTGCGTTCGTATCGGCGTCCCAAACGACAAAATCACAAACGGAAGTTCCGTCGTCTTTTGTACATTGCCCACATAATAAACCGGATACAATTGTTTAAGCTCTTGATAAATCGCCGCTCTCATATTTTGTTTATGGTGTCCTCACACGCTTTTGCAATGCCGTCAAAAAACATATTGGCGTGCGTATTGCGCGTCTCTTCCAAGATTGCATACTTGCCGCCGTAATCGTGCTCCAAATTCCAGCCATACTTTTTGCCGGTTTGTCCGTAAAGGTCTTGATGAATACTTGCCGATATTGCATTACTTGAAATGTCGGCGCTTCCCGTTAAACCTTTCCGAGCGTCTCCGGTGCGGTCGTGCCAGCGTGCCGTTTCTTTTGCATAGCGCTCCATTTCCGCCGCCGTCTCTTGTGCAACTTCAGCGGATTTTTTCAGCATCTCTGCCGTGATATTTTTTAAGTTTGCAAACACGCCTTCCATCCCTTTCATTCCGCACCTTCCTTAAGCTCTTTTGCTATCCCGCTCATTTTGTAACAATTCACTTCGTCATAACCGCCGACCGTTATCTTTCGGATAAATTCCACGACATAGCGGTCTCCTTGAAAAGTGAACTTATCGCCTTTTTGAATATCCGCATTATACAAGGCGGTTATATTCAAGCGGTGTTCATCGAGGAGGCCTTCCTGTACAAGCGCTTCATTTTCACGGTGCCCCAACTCCGCAAGCCGGATACGCTGCAGCGCCGTTTCGGTTTTTGTTTCCGTAACATTGCCGTGTGCGTCGGTTACTCTTTCGTGCCGCGTAAACACAATGTCAATCGGATTGATTGCAATGATAGCGTTTGTTTCTTCCCGCAACGTTTCAATGTCAATTACCATAAGCGCTCCTCCGGTTGCTCCTTGAATAGCAGCCTTGAGCCCGATTGCATTTTACGCTCTTGCTCCCATGCCTTAAGGTAGCCTTCCGCTATTTTTAAGATAGCGTTTACCTTTTCACCGCTTGTGTATTTTTCAATGCTTTCACCGCCCGCTTTGATGCTTTTTATATCGTCGTCTTTTACGAAACTTGCCTTTTGCGTCCACAGCATATAAAGCGCATGATTTTTACTTTCCGCACTTTGTAAAATCGTTGTCAGTGCACTGTCGGTAAAATGTGTTTCGTCCGGCTCCGCAAGGAGTATTCGTATTTCTTTTAGTAAGTTTTCCGATATAAGCATACGGTAAACGCCCTTACTCTTTTTCTGCAGTGCCGGTATCGCGCGGCTCTTTCAAGGATTTGCCTTTTTTAGCTCCCGTGAACATCGTTTCAATGCCGTGCAGTGCCGGGTTGAGTTTCGCCCAGTCGTCCGCATTGCATTCAACCGCATAGCTTGACTTTACCTTGTCCGCTTCGTGCTCCACATAAAAACCGTTTGCCGTTTTGTAAATTGTCAACGTTATTTTATTCATTCACCTTTTCTCCTTCATAAGATGAAAGGCAAGAGCGTTACCATCTCACCTCTCATTCCTCTTTGCTACGCGAGCATTACCTTGTGTACGGAATTTTCCACATCGGCAATGACACCGCGGCGGAAGTACTGCACAACCTCCAGCTCCGAAAGGCGCATAATATCGCCCCGCTGCCGTAACTCTGCAAGGTCTGTTTTTACCAGCGCTTTGAATGTTTGCTTCGGTTGAATAAGGTATACCTCGTTATCTTTCGGCGCTTCAAAACTGCACAGTATGCCGTTTACTTCGCCTTCCCAACCGTCATAAGCGATAACCTTTTGAATCACGCCGAGCTGTCCGAGTTGAGAACCTTTTTGCAATAATCCCTTCACGGCTGTCTCCACATCCATAGCGGTTGACGAGTTACACAGTGCAACGGTTGGTCGTAAACGATAACCGTGTGTTGACCTCCGCGCTAATGCGTCTTTTAACCCCTGCCGTAATGTGAGCCACACATTCTCAAGATCGGTCGCCCCCGTCATTATTTTTCTCGTAATTGCATTGCTTGCATAAGCGCCCTTGATAATCGGACTTAAGTGAATATGGTCGAGGATAGCATTATACGCAAGTCCCAGCGCCTTATTCGCCTGTCCGACTTTCCAGAACTGATTATAGGCAAGCCAGTCGCTTGAAACGGAATAGCCCACCGCGAAGGTAAGCATATTGACGACTTCTTTTTTGAGCGCCTTAAAAGAGGCAAGCTCCACGCTCTCCCCGTCGTGCACAACACCGAAAGCCGCCACTAAACCGATAATATCCTGTACATTGATTGTTTCGGTAAAATCGGCACTCACGATTTCGTCGTAAATTTCTTTGTAAATTGTCGGATGCTCTTCCTGCTCTGCGGTTACATCTAAAACCGATTGCTGCATAAAGGAGCGCAAATCCTGCAAGCTCATCATTTCACCGGTAGGACGCCCGTCCTTATCGAAATAGCGCGAAAGGTTTTCTTTTGTGAAAATCCTTTTGCTTCCATTGCCGGTATGCTTGAAAGCCATTTCACCGACCGGCGCTCCCGGAATTGTATAGGCTTTTTTGATTTCTCTTTTTGCCGCAAGGTTATCTTTGCGAATAGTGTCCTGTGTTATAAAATCCATAATATCCTTATCTCCTCAATTACATTGCAAGGCTAAACGTAATAGCCCCGCCAATTTTGCCCCAATAAAAACCGGCGAGTTTGTTCCCGCTTTCCGTTTTTGTCAGTTTCCCGTCCGCCGCTCCGACATAAATTTTACCGCCGACCGCCGGTAAGTTTGCTTCATCAAAATGATTGGTTACAAACTCCCGCTGCGTATCAAAATTGACCGATACCAGTTCCCCGTTGATTTTATCGTACACAACGCCCGCCCTGTCTCCGACAAATACGATGCCATGTTCATCGAGGCTCTGTCCGGCTGGAATCGTTACATCGGAAACTTCTACGGTTTTAATAACCGAGTTTAATTTTCGTTCTCCTATCATCTTTTTACCTCCGCCTTAAAATTCGATAACTTCGTTTTTCTCAATAATACCGGTATTCGCTGCGCTTGAAACCGGCGTACTTGCATACTTGCCGCCAAACACTTTTTGAATGTCCGGGTCATTGATAACCCTATCCATCTCGCCTGCGATTTGCTCTTTTGTCATCCCGACCTTGAGCCGTGCAAACTTGCGCACCACGTTTGCCATTTCGCCGGTTGCTTTGCCGTCTTTTGTAAGTCCTTTTTCGGCTTCCACCGCTTCAACGGTCTTATCAAACTCGGCTTTTTCCTTTGCTTGCTTTTCGGCTTCTTTTGACTTTTTGGCATTTTGAATAATCTCATCCAAAGTAAGCCCCAAGCTTTTCGCCGCTTCATTAAACTTGTCAAGCTCTTTTTTTGCATTTTCCAAAGCCTCCATAGCCTTCGGATTTTCGAGCTTAACGCCCATTTCCCCCGCCACCTTTTCAGCCGAAAGTCTACCGTCACCGGTTCGTGCTTTTATTTCAGCCAAAAGTGCATCATTTGTCATTGTTTCCATAGCACCCTCCATAGGTTCATATTTTATAATACGGTGTACTTTTACAGCCGTACCCAACACTACCTTATCATCTTTTACTTTGTACGGTATTTTGTAAAAATCATCTCCATACTCAGCGATAAAATAGCTATCGTATACTTCGGAGCGGAAAACATAATCGCGGTACTTTTGCATAAGTGCTCTTTGTAATAGCGTATCAAGTTCATTATGCCCCAGTTCTTTTTTTTCCATTTCTCCGATATATGCTTTGTTCTTTTGCCCTTCACGATGCGGCGGCACGAAATCAACCGAAAATAAATCATAGTCGATTATTTCCGCGCCAGTACCGCTATACGTCGGAACGCCCCAAATAGACACCGCACCGATTTGTTTGTTTTTAAGCCAGCGCCGTATTTTTTCAGCGTCATCGCCTTTGTCTGCGATAATGCGGTAGTACATTTTACCTGCCGCCGTATCAAGCAGCGCGCCGATAACCGAGCCGTAAATATCCCGCCCTTCATACTGCACAGCTTCTTGTGATTGGTGCCCGTAGCCTGCCGGAATAAACGGGTCGGCTTCCCGAATTTGCTTTTCGATACTTTCAAAAGCGCTGTCGTTATAAACACCGTTGCTCCCTTCGCGATAGTCTACCTCGAAAATGCAGTCGACCGGATCGGCGCCCTTAAGCTCTTTTATCATTTCAGGCGTTGCAAGCGGGTTTAACGGAATGCGTGAGCGCAAGTCATCGATTGTCTTTTTGTCGGTGAGCATTTCACCCCGCGCCAATTCCATTGTGTTTAATTCTCTAAAAAGATAGGTTCCCTGTTTTTCTCTTTTTCCCATACCAGCCCCATTACGCGTTTAATTTGCCGTCTCTTATTATACCACACGCCGCGGACGTAAAACTTTTCACACTTTCGTCGCCTCCTTAAACGCTAACAACAAATAAACTATTAAACACGCTGCGGCTGCACACGACACAATAATCGAGTATGCAAACTGCACAAATCCGGTAACGCTTAAAATAAGAGTACCAATCCACAAAAGCACAAGCGGTAAAATCCACTGCACCGGCTTTTTCCCTTTTCGCGTTTTTACCGTGATAGCCGTTCCGATGCCTGCGCCTGCGACCATTGTACAAAGCCCCGCAACATCAAAAGCCGGCTCCGCACTGTAGCCCATCAGAAAAATCCCGCCGGCTAAAAGAATAGCCGTTACAACAACAAAAAATTTTTTCATTTCTTTCTCCTCCGTGAAAAAATTATTTTTTTAGTTTCAAAATAAATTTCATAATTACAAAAACAACTCCGCAAAAAAGCGCGCACGATAAAATCACAACTGCAATTTTTAAGCGGCTGTTTTTCTTTTCTAACTTTTCAATCTGCGCCCGATTTTCCGTGAGCGTTGTTTGCACCGCGTTCTCGTATTCGTTGAATGATAGCCTTAAATTCCTCGAAGTCTCCCGCTCCGCACTCAATTGTTTGTTCAAGGTTTCCGACTTCGTCAAGGCTTCGTTCAATTTCGCTTTTAAGTTCTGCACCTGTGATTGCAGCCGCTGTCTGCTTTTCTCCCAGTTCGCCGATATTGTTTCCAACCGCTCCAGCTCCGATTCCGTTATTGTATATTCCGGTTGTGCGGCAAGAGCAAAACAGCAGTACAAAAATAAAAACAAAAATGCAAAATATTTTTTCATTCATTTACAACCTCTTAAATCAAAAGCCTGTCCTTGTTTCCTAAATGCCGCAAATAGATTTTGTTTTTTTCCATCGGCAAATCGCACGCATTCTTTCTGCTCTCGTCAAGTAAAAACTTTTCGCGCGCTTCTTCGTACATTGTGATTTTTTCATTGATACGATTATTCAGAATCTCTACAATACAGTCCGCCCAATCGGCGGTGAGTTTTTCAAACGCCGGCTTGACTTCCGCCCATTTCGGATAATGTTCTTGATTGCACGGTACGCTCGGTACGTAGAGCAAAAAACGTTCGTACGTTCTTTGTATGTTTGTAAGAATGTCTTCAAGGTAGCCGCGGCGTTCCGTAAGCGATAACCTATCCCGCAGGTTGTTATCATCTATCCGCTCTTGATACACATCTTTTATATTTTCAATCAAGGAAAGTAACGGCATCTCACATTTAAGAGACTGTGAAAAAATATTTTTGATGCGCACATTCAAGCGCCGAATAATTCTCTTTTCGTCGTTTTTTTCGTTTTCGTCGATTTTTGCAGCCTGCCGAAACAGTTCTTTCCGCAGCTCCTCATCGTGGCGCCGGTCTTTTTCTTTTTGCGCGATTTCGCGCTTTAAACTTTCCAGTTTTTCGTTTACTTCTTTTTCCTGCCCGACCGAAAGCGTTTTATTTCCGATGCCGAGTTTTATTCCGCGCCGTACTAAAAAAATCAAAAGCACAAAAATTAAAACGGCGATAAATGCAATGACTAGCCAGCCGACGGTTGAAATTCCTGCAAAGTCTATTTTCTCCATAACCTTTATTATAGCATAAGCGGGGGACGTAAATTTTTTTAATTTTTCATGTGGTCGCGTTGTGTATAATGTATGTATTAAATGTCTGTCTTGTTACTCAGGACATCATAAAAAACTTCTGTTGCTGCGGGGTCACTCCAAATGAACCTCGCAGCGTTTTTTTTAAGGAGAGGGGCGTAACAATATGCAAAAGTCAGCAAAGGCTTTTTTAGCTACATTAAAAAAAGACGGCGTTTTTTACACTTCGGAAAAACTTGCGCTTTACCTTAAAAGTTTAATTGACGATGCGGGCGTATCGTATTCCGAAGTATACGACCCGACGTGCGGAGCCGGTGCGCTGTTAAAAGTATTTCCGGACGATATAAAAAAGTATGGTCAAGATATCGACGGCGCCGAAGTTGAAAAAGCGGAACGAAGTATAAAAAACTTTGTAGGCGTTGCGGGGAATACTTTAGAGCAGCCTGCTTTTCAAGATAAAAAGTTTTTTGCTATTTCGTTTAATGCGCCATTTTCCGTTTCGTGGAATGCCGACGCTTTAAAAGACGATGCGCGCTTTGCACGTTTGCCGGCAATGCCGCCGAAGTCAAAAGCCGACTATGCTTTTTTGGCGCATATAATACATTGCTTGGAAGACGGCGGCGTCGCGGCGGGGTTGTGCTTCCCGGGTATCTTGTATCGAAAAAATGCGGAAGGAAAAATAAGGCGTTATTTTGTTGAGCATAATTATATCGAAAAAATCATTGCAATTCCACCGAAACAATTCGACGATACGGCAATCGGTACCGTTGCATTGGTTTTACGAAAGGGGCGAAAAGAAAATACCGTCACTTTTGTAAATGAGCAAGGCACGGAACGCACGGTTGATTTTTCCGAGATAAAAGAAAATGATTTTGCGCTTTCGGTGAACTCATATATACAAGAGGAAGATGAAAAAGAGCCTATTGATATTGACGCTATCAATGCAGCGTTGTATGAATTGTTTTTTACGCGTTTTGAAAAAGACCTTGCAATGTTTGCATTTGAAAAAGATGAACTCGGCATAGCTCGAAACTTTCACGATATTCGTAACCGTATTGAAAAAATACTTGATGATTTTGAACAACGCAAATTATTTTAAGAGAGGAAGAAAATGGGAAAAACAAAAAAAGATATTGTGCAGTTATATCTTGAAACAAAAGATTTTAATCAGGCGGTGCGGTTATCAGGACTTCCGCCGCTTGCGGCACATATAAAACTTCTTGCAAGCGGAGTTTTGGATATTAAAGACAAAATAGAGTATTTGCCGCTCAATGCAAGTAGGGGCGCAATGGCGGAGGATTTATTTTGGAGTATTGTACCGGAGGCAATTCCGGCTA
>CALDWC010000033.1 GCA_937923945.1 uncultured Treponema sp. | reverse complement strand
AACAATAAGGAAACGCTGTTAAACGGCGTCAAGCCTTTAATCAGCGTTTCCTTACGGTCGCAAAACGACCGCAAAAAAAAAACAATACATTATTTTTTGTTTTTGAAAAAATCCGCAAAAGGATTGTAAGTCATGCCGTCATCGTCGCGGCGGCTGTGCGGCTCCCGTTTTTCAAAAACTTTTTCGCGCTGCGGTTTTTGTGCGGAAGTTGTGCCGGACTTTGCTTTAATCACGACGCGTTTACCGTCCGCTTTTTTTACCGTAACTTTTTTGCCCGAATCGGTTCCGGCGCCCGCATCGCTTCGGCGGGTAAGGGAAATGCGCTTCCGTACCGGATCGATTTCCAAGATTTTGCATTCCAAAATATCGCCGACTTTTACTTGCTCAAGCGGATCCGCCACGTAGGCATCGCTCATTTGCGAAATGTGCAGGAGGGCGGTTTCCTTAATACCCAAATCAATAAAAGCTCCGAAGTCGACTACGTTTTTTACTTTACCGCGTACCGTCATGCCGGTTTTCAAATCCTCAAAGTTCAAAACTCCCTGCTGCATAATCGGCTTTGGAAAATCTTCGCGCGGATCGCGGTTCGGTTTTTGCAGCTCCGCAATAATATCATTGACGGTTTGCTCTCCGATTGCGTATTCCTGCTGCAGCGCGGTTTTTTCTTCGGCGGTAACGCTTTTGCCGCTTTGAATAATTTCGTAGATTTTTTTACCGGTTGCATAATTTTCCGGATGCACCCATGTGTTGTCAAGTGGATTTGCACTTTCGGGAATTTTCAAAAATCCGGCGCACTGCTCGAAGGTTTTTGCGCCGAGACCGCTGACATTTTTCAATTGCTCACGGTCGGTAAAAATTCCCTGCGTATCGCGGTACAGAACAATCCGCTTTGCCAAACTACCTGAAATGCCGGAAACGTATTTCAGCAAAGATACGCTTGCCGTGTTCAAGTTGACTCCGACATTATTTACGACGGAACTCACGACTTCGTCCAAACTTTGCGAAAGTTTCGACTGGTTTAAGTCGTGCTGGTACAAGCCGACGCCGATTGATTTCGGATCGATTTTTACCAATTCGGCGAGCGGATCCTGTAAACGACGCCCGATGGAAATTGCGCCGCGTATCGTTAAATCGAGGTCGGGAAATTCTTCGCGGGCGACATCGCCAGCCGAGTAAACGGAAGCTCCGTCTTCATCGACAACGGCGAACTGCAAATCGGGGAAGTTTTCGGAAATCACCGAGGCGACAATCGCCTGCACTTCGTGCGAACCGGTGCCGTTGCCGACTGCGATTAACTGCACGTTGTATTCTTTGATTGCTTTGGCGAGTGCAAGTTTTGCTTCCGCTTCTTTATGTTGAAAAATCAAAAACGATCCCAAGTATTTACCGTTTTCATCGAGAGCGGCGCATTTTGTTCCGGTGCGAATTCCCGGGTCGACACCTAAAACGCGGGTTCGTTTAATCGGCGGAGTCATCAAAAGCGGTTTTAAGTTTTGGCTGAAAATTTCAATGCCGCGGTTATCGGCTTCATCGCTTTCATTCCGCCGAATTTCACGCAAAACGGCAGGACACAAAAGTCGAATCGCCCCGTCTTCGATTGCTTCCTTATAATATCGGTTAGGTAGCTCGACTTGACTTTGGAGCAGGGACACCGCTTCGTCCAAATCGACATCAAGCGTAACTTCAAGGACGCCTTCGCGTTCGCCGCGATTGATTGCGAGGACGCGATGCGGTTTTATTTCGTTTACGTTTTCCGAATAATCCCAATACATCTGGTACACCGATTGCTTTTCGGCTTCTTCATCGCCGATGCCTTTTACAACGAACTTGCCTTTTTTCATAAAAAGCTCCAGCACCAATTTGCGGTAATCGGCATTTTGGGAAACTTCTTCAGCGATGATGTCTTTTGCACCGTTGAGCGCATCTTCCGCCGACAAGACTTTCAGCTCGTCGGGAACATCGCTTTCAGGCGGCGTGATAAACTGCTCAGCCTTTTTCAGCAATTCGTCTTCGGGAAGCCGCTTCATGTTTTCCGCCAATTCGGATAAGCCTTTTTCTGCGGCGAGCATACCGCGGGTTTTCTTTTTCTTTTTGAACGGCGCCCAAATGTCTTCAAGTTCGGTCATCGTTGCAGCTTTATTAATATTTTCGAATAAGGTTTCGGTTAGTTTTCCGGCGGCAAAAATTCCCTTAATAATTTCGAGCCGTCTTTCTTCCAAGTTTTTATAGCTCATAAAAAGTTTATCACACGAGCGGACTTGCACTTCGTCAAGCGAACCGTGCATTTCTTTTCGGTAGCGGGCAATAAAAGGAATAGTTGCTCCTTCGGCAACCAAGGTTACCACAGCCTGCACTTGTGCAGGTCTGATTTCAAGCTCACTTGCGATTTTTTTTATGCAAGCGGCTTCATCAACAGCGAGGTTTGAGATAAATTCTTCTGTAAAATCCATTTTTTTATTATAACGTACCGGTAAAAAAAAGCAAGCGGTAAAATATTTATGCACGGGAATCAGGTTTTAGAAAACTCTACACATCGAAACTTTTTATTAGTATTTGGTTGTGGAACGAGAAAAAAGTTTTGAAGAACTGCCCATCGCCGACATTTTTGTTTTTGCTATTTTTTGAAAAACACGGCAAAATTTCGAATATGCCTTAAGGAAACGCTGATTAAAGGCTTGACGCCGTTTAACAGCATTTCTCTATTGTTTCTCAATGAGTATCTGAACATTTGCGAAACAACGATTTTAAAGGTGGGCACTGAAAAGAAGTCTCTAAAAATCTAACCCAAGTTTTTAAAAGATGCCTTCAATTCTCGATTGAATTAACCGGTGCCCTCTTTTGCGTATAATTCGAATATAATATAAAGACAAAATCACCCGAAATATTTTACCGTCCACCGTGCAATGTTTACGCAGTGATCGGAAATCCGTTCAAAGTATTTTGCAATCATCAAAACGTCGACAAAGTAGTCGCCCTGCTCTTGACCGGCTAAACTTTTTGCGATGCCGGTTTTCACTTTTGCAAAGCATTCGTCAACGAAATCGTCCGAGTTGATAACTTGTTCGGCACCGGCGATGTCCTGATCAAAAAAAGTTGAAAGTGATTGCGACAACATTGATTTTGCCTGTTCCGCCATTTGACGCAGCGGCTGTAAAACGTCTTCACTTATTTCGTGCGGCTTCAGGCCTTCAGAAATTTTTACAATTTCGGCGATGTCGAAAGCTTGCGATGAAATCCGTTTAATGTCAAAGTTTGATTTCAGTGTCGCGGTGATTGTCCGTAAATCAATCGCAACCGGCTGCTGACGGAGCAAAAGCATAAAACACAAATTTTCTATTTTGTGCGTTTTTTTATCAATGGAACGGGTAATCGAAAAGACCTGTTCCAAAAGTTTTATATCGGAATCAAAAAATACGCGCGTTGCTTGCGCTAACGACTGTTCGCAATATTGCCCGCATTCTTTCATTTCCGTGCGCAGTTTCGCGAGTTGATCATCAAATTGTTTTCTCATTGTTTTTTCTCCTATGATGTGTAAACAGCGAGGTTCGTATCTCCTTATAATTTTTAACCGAAGCGTCCGGTGATATAATCTTCCGTCCGTTTATCGTTGGGCTTTGAAAAGAGCGTTGTCGTATCCGAAACTTCAATCAACTTACCGAGTAGGAAAAAAGCCGTTTCATCCGAAATGCGCAAAGCCTGACTCATGTTGTGCGTTACAATAACAATCGTATACTTTTCTTTCAGTTGCTGCAAAAGCTCTTCGATCTTGTTCGTGGAAATAGGATCCAACGCACTGGTCGGTTCGTCGAGGAGCAGCACACTCGGATCGGCTGAAAGCGCCCGTGCAATGCAGAGCCGCTGTTGCTGACCGCCCGAAAGCGACAACGCCGACTTTTTAAGTTTATCTTTTACTTCGTCCCAAATTGCCGCTTGTTTCAGCGATTGCTCAACAATCGCGTCGAGCTCTTTTTTATTTCTCGTACCGTGTAAACGGGGCGCATACGCAATATTGTCGTAGATGCTCATCGGAAACGGATTCGGTTTTTGAAAAACCATACCGACTTGAGAACGCAATTCGGTTACGTCAATATTGGGTTCGTAAATATTCTGCCCGTTAAAAAGAACTTCACCTTCAATTCGGCATCCGAGTATCAAATCATTCATACGATTGAGCGTTTTTAAAAAAGTCGATTTACCGCATCCTGACGGACCGATTAACGCCGTGACCGTATTTTGCTTAATCGCGATGTTGATCGCGTACAGCGCCTGTGCATTTCCGTACCAAAGATTTAAATCTCGAATTGTAAATATGTTTTCTTTATTTTCCATGTGATAACCTCGTATTTCATATTGGCTTTATAGAACGAAGCGATTTTAGGCGTTATTTTTTTGATGTCGTTTACTGAATAAACTGAAAACCGCATTGATGCAAAGCGATATAATGATTAACACAACGGCGATTGCAAACGCAATATCAAATAAACCTTCTTCGTTTGCGTACAAGTACAGCGCAACCGTCAGCGTCGCAGATGAACTTTGCAATGAGTCGATAAACCCCAAAAGCTGGATACCAAAACCTGCGGTAAAAAGTAACGCTGCAGATTCGCCGATAATTCGCCCCGTCGCTAAAATGCAACCGCTCACAATTCCTTCGACGGCATTGGGCAGCACAACCGTGCGGATCATGTGCCACTTACCGCTTCCCAGTGCCAACGCACCTTCGCGGTAATAGTTGGGAACGCGTTTCAAAGCTTCCAGTGTGTTCGCAATAATCGTCGGCAAAATCATCAGCACCAAAGTTAAACTTCCGGCGAGTGTTCCCTGTTTCAATTTTAAGCCCATGGTAAAAAACAGCATACCGGTTAAGCCGAAAATGATTGAAGGAATCCCCGTCAGTAATTCAAGTGCAAAAGTGATTGCACCGGAAAGTATTTTATTTTGTGCATATTCATTGAGATAAATCGCGCACGCGATTCCAAGCGGAATGGACAAAGCAAGCGAAATAAAAATAATGTACAAAGTGTTCAAGATGTTCGGCAAAATCCCCATCGTACCTTTTGTGTAACTTCGTCCCGTTGTTAAAAATGTTCTCCAATTGACAGCCGGTATCCCTTTCACAAAAATAAAAATAATCACAAACAACAAAACGGCACAGGTGATACACGCGCTCACAATCATTGCGTATTTTAAAAATGCACCTTTGGTGCGCCGTGCTATATTTTTTTGAAATGATTTTTGCATTGATTCACTCCTTTAATTTTCTTCTTTTTTGATAAAATGTAAAAAGGTGTTTATCAGCATAATAAACAAAAAGAGTACAAAGCCGATTGAAAAAAGCGCATTGCGGTGCAAGCTACCGAATTCGGCATAGGACATTTCAGAAACGATTGCCGTTGTTAAAAATCGCACCGATTTGAATATGTCTCGTAACCCCGGTAAGTTTGCAACGTTTCCCGCAACCATAATAATCGCCATTGCTTCACCGAGCGCACGTCCGATTGCTTGAATGACCGCACTCATAATGCCGCTTTTTGCGCTTTTAAGGGATACTTTAAAGTAGGTTTCGATTTCCGTTGCACCAAGCGCGAGCGATGCATGTTCGTATTCAACCGGAACCGAACGCAAAGCTTCTTCGGAAATCGTAATCATGTACGGTAAAATCATCAACGCTAAAATGATAATCGCTGAAAAAAGGTTTGCACCCGAACTGAGGTTAAACGCAGATTGCACGGCGGGAACAACCGCAATCAAACCGACCAAGCCGTAAATAACGGACGGAATACCGGCGAGTAATTCAACGCTTTTATGAATAATGCCCGCCGCCGTTTTATTCGCAATCTTGGACAAAAATACCGCCGTCAACAATCCAATCGGAAAGCTGATCACGGTAGCGGCTGCTGTCCCGTATACGCTCGTTACGATAAACGGCAAAATCCCGAACACGCCGTGCCCGATAACTTCACCTTCGGCGTTGAGGATTTCCGCCTGGGCGTTCCACACTTTTCCGAATAAAAAATTTGTCACGCCGATTTCACGAATTGCCGGTATTCCCGATATGATTAAAAATAAACTGATCAGGAGCACAAACGCAACACATAAAATTCCGCACGCTAAAAAGAGAATGTTAAAAAATTTTTCGATAAATTTTTTATTGTATATGTTCGACTTTGAACTCAACGAGCGTTTTTTTTCGGTATGTGAAACAACCGGTTTCGATAAAACTTTTTCTGCTTTCGTTGATGCAACCATAAAAATAACTCCTCATTTTTTACTAAAGCAAATTCTAAAACTCAAAATTTTTTATAAAACTATTTTAAGATACTCTAAAATTGTAAAATCGGAATAGGGTATTTGTAAAATCCAGGTAAAATTTTTATGAGCATAAAATAAAGAAACGCGGCAAAATTTGCCCCGATTTTAAGGAGATGTGCAAGGAAACGCTGATTAAAGATTTGCACCATTTAACAGCGTTTCCTTAAACTTGGCACCGTCTTGTTTCGTTATGGAGGTGAAAGAAAACGCCAAGTTTTATTTCGGTTGGGATTTAACTATTTAGCCGGTACGGCACCCGCTTTTTTAATCAACTCCCCCACTTCACTTGAACCGCCCGTTGCATAATCAAAGAATGCTTGAGCAACCTTTGAAAGCGCCTTTCCCTGTTTAGTAACCAGAATGAAAGGACGCTGAATCTTGTATGTTCCGTCCTTAACCGTCGCTTCCGACGCAGTAACGCCGTCGATAGTTAAAACTTTAATACCTTTTTGATTTTCAACCGCGGAAAGTGAAGCATATCCTATCGCATTTTTATTATTTGCAACACTTGAAATAACCGCACCGGTCGATGTAAGCTCGCTTTGCAGCTTGCATTTTCCGCCGGTACCGGTAATACTTTCAAACCCGTCGCGCGTACCGCTTCCGGCTTCGCGTCCGATGCATGCAATTTCCAAATTGTCACCGCCGACTTTACTCCAGTTGGTAATTTCGCCGGTAAATATTTTATTCAATGTATCCAGTGAAAGATCGTTTACGGTCGACTTTTCATTCACGACAATTGCAATTCCGTCCAACGCCAGCGTTGTTGCAACTAAACCGGAATCTTTTTCGCCCTGTTTTAAACCGCGTGAAGCAAGTCCGATGTCTGCTTTGCCGGTGTCAACACTGGCAATACCGGAACCGGATCCGGTCGGATCATAGGTAATCGCAACGTGCGGATATTTTTCCATGAAGCTTTCCGACAAAGCTCCGATAACACTTGCCATTGAAGTTGAGCCGTTTGTCGAAACATTTCCGGATAAAACCGGTTCAGCGGACTGCTCAGCAGATTGCGTTTTAGTTTCTTCATTTTTTGTACAGGCAAAAAGAGAAAGCGCTAAAGCAGCAATAAAAATTTTCTTTAAAGTTTTCATAATTCTTAACTCCTCAAGAATACTTGTGCTTGCAACATACTCAATATATGTAAAATTTGATGAGTGAATTATGTAAAATTTTTGTAAAGTTTTTTAGCTGCACGTTAACTTTCCGCCGTATTCATTTCGAGTTCTGCTTTTTCACGTTCAAGCTTTTTCCTCTCCTGCATCCGCAAGATAGTGTCATACACTTTTTTTTGCGTTACCGGCAATGAAAAAAGCGCTTCATCACTTTGCAAAAATATTTGTTTCAAAGCGGACGCGAACGCGGCCGGCACTAAATTATTTGCAATATTTTCAACACCTTTATAGATTGCATTTTTTTCATCGGACTGTAAAATCGTTACATTTATTTTTGGAACATCGGCAATATTCAAAATGCGATATTGGAAAAAATTAGTTGCCGATGAATTTTCAATCGTCAATTGCGAAATACAATTTTGGATTTCTTTTTTTATTTTTTGCATGACCGCCGATTTTTGAAATACCGCCCCCGGAGCTATTGAAAGCCAAATATTTTTTATGCTGATTTGGTACAGTATCGGATTTAATTCCAACTCGACAACGCACGCGCCTCCCGTTTCGCTGACAAAAGGAATACCTTCAAGCGTTTCAGGATTCCAATCTTTGCTTTTTGCAACTTGGAACTTCTTTTTTACGGTGATGGGGAGCGGCTTTCTAAACCGCATACGCTCTATCGAATCGCAGCATTTTTGTACTAAACTAGTTAAATACAAAATATTGTTTTCCATCGTTTTAATGATATTAAAATTTTTTTCATCGGCATCAATGAATTCAATATTATTTTCATCAATCCCCAACTGTGCGGAAATTTTTTTTGCAAATATTTTTTTCAAATCATCGGTGCAGTCAACTATAGTAACGATCGCTTTTCCATCGGTTGTCAGTGTCATCTCAACCGAGTAATTCACTCCACGCTTGATAAAAGAATTTATGCCGCTGTATTGTAATCCCGTTGCCAAACCGATTCCGCGCAAACCGTTTTTTGAGTCAACGGACGTTTGCGCATTAAAAACTTTATACGCGTAATACTTTCGGTAATAATCGCTCACATTGCATACGGCTTTGAGTAAACTCGCAAAATCAAACACTTCCGTGAGAAATATTTTTCCGCCGAATTTTGTGTTTTCTGTATTTAAGTTTTGTAAACGGAATTCAATCGGTGAAAAATTTTTTTCAAAAATAATATCATTGATATGTTTTTCAAGCGCATTCAAAATATAATTTTCACCGAGACCAGAAAAAAAATCCGTCGGTTTCGTTTCGGTTTTATATGCGATGACGTCAATGTGTAAATTCGGTATCACATAAATACCGGATGACACCGTAAGTATTTGTAAAATCATTTCATCGATGACCGGATTGAAGGCTCCGGCATCAATGATAACTTCGACATTCATTGCTAAAATTTTTTCAAATTCCGAAACAACTGTTTTATGTTTTATGAGAACATGCGGACCGCAGGTAGTGTAATGATAATCTTCATATCGTGAAAATTGCAATGAAATATTTTTACCGGAAAGTTTTGCGGCAACGGCGCATTGTGAGGCGAGTAGCGAAGGAAACCACACGAGTGAATTTACATGCTCGCCGAAATTCGTTGAATAAATATCAATATTTTTTTTCGCGGTATTCAAGCAGCTTGCAACGCAGTCGGCGACCGAGTACGGCCATTGCGTTGCCGTGTACACCCGGTACGAATCATTTTCAGCGTGTACCACTTTTACGCTGGCGCATTCGCTGCGATTGTGATAGCGGCTTTCAAAAGTTAAATCGGAGGAAATAATATCCGTATTCTGCGCCTTTTCAAAAATCTCTTGCGGCGTTCCGAACTCGAATGTGCGCTTGGAAAGCACCGGATAATCAGCAACATTTTTTTCAGCTTCTGCGTTCGGTTTAGGTTCAGCGGTATGAGGTGGTTCGATCGTATCTTTATCAGGCGTTTTATTTTCATCGGAAGTTTTTTCTTCACAGCCGGCTTCTTCCGTCGTTTCCGTTTCAATCGGATTTTCTTCAATCGAAGCCGATTGCTCCGACGCTGCCGCAGTGTCTTCAGAACTAATGACTCGCACTTCAAAGTTATTCCGCAATTCCGACAACACGGATTTTTCCGCCCCGATTAAAATGCCGACTGCTTGTCCCGCAAATTCGATATGCGTTTCGGCAAACACCGGAATTGCATAATTAAAAATTTTAATTTCTTTTTCACCGGGAATATCTTTTGCGGAAAAAAATTCATATCCTTCCGGTAATTCAGGGATAATAATTTGTTCAAGTTTGCCGGTTTTATCGGCGCGAATTAAAACCGCTTCATATGTATCGCTAAAATCCAAATCGGACGTAAATTCATTGGTCATACAAATTACTCGCACTTTTAATTGTATCCATTTATCGTTATTATACAAGGAGAAAATAATAATTGGATTTCTTACCGATTCTCATAATTATGATGGATTGCATATTCTGTATCATTTATGTCTTGGAAGATTCCCGCAATTCTTGGTAGAATTAATCAGTGCTTTTTTGATGGTATCTTGACAATTTTTTAATTTTAGTTATAGTGTACTAGTGAACGATGTCAGATATAAATACGAACACGTTACTTGTTGTTTACAATAGCATTACAGTGATTTTACACCGGTATTGTATTATGACACGCTGACTTACATAAAATGATTCAATGAGGAGTTTATATGATTGTATCCGTGAGGAATTTACGAAAAGTGTATCCGCTGGGAAAAGTTTTTGTTGAGGCCGTTAAAGGCGTCAGCTTTGACATAGAAAAAGGCGAATTTGTTTCGATATCGGGACCGTCCGGTTCGGGGAAATCCACGATATTAAATATGCTCGGTTTAATTGACACACCGTCGAGCGGTGAGCTTTCCATAGACGGCGAAAGTATTTATACGGAACAAGATTTTTCTTCGCTTTCAAAGCGGGCAAACAAAAAAGTAAAAGTCCCGAAAAAACTCGACAGGAAAATTACTACTTTGCGGCACGAATATCTCGGGTTTATTTTTCAGTCGTTTAACCTTATTCCCGTTTTGGATGTGTATGAAAATGTTGAATTTCCCCTGCTTTTTTCAAAACGGAAAGAAACAAAAAAGGAAACAACCGAATGGATTGATTATCTGATTGAACGGGTCGGCTTGACGGACTGGATTCATCACCGCTCAAATGAACTTTCGGGTGGGCAACGCCAGCGGGTTGCAATTGCTCGCGCTTTGGTAACAAAACCATCGCTTGTTTTAGCCGATGAACCGACTGCAAACCTCGATTCAAAAACCGGCTATGAAGTACTGGAACTGATGAAAGAAGTAAATCGCGAGTTCGGAACGACCTTTATTTTTTCAACTCACGATGAGAAAATCGTTACTATGACCACGCATAGAATAAAACTTTTGGACGGTTGCATTATTGAAAATACAAAAGCGAACCACGAGGCGTAAACGATATGATTTTAAAATTAGCTTTTAGAAATTTATTTTCAAATAAAGTCAAGAGTATTATTATTGTCGGTCTTATCGGACTGGCGACTTTTTTAACGGTACTCGGTTTCGGGATTTTGAATTACTCGAAGCAGCAAACCGAAACCGTTTGCCGCAGCGATTTTTGCGCGGATGTTTTTATTTCGGGTAAAACAAAAAAAAAGAAAGCGAATGTTACGACGCCGACACTTTTCGGTCCGTTTGCAACCGGCGTAGTTACCGATACCGATGACACCGCAATGCCGTATTTATTACAACATGAGCGTATTATCGAAAAGCTGAAAACGATTCCCGGTGTTGCCGACTTTTCACTGGGTTTAAGCGTTTCGGGAATACTTAAGCCGATAAACGCAGCCGATAACGAGTTCGATTATATGGTTCCCGATAAAATCATCAACGCAGAGTTTTTAGGAATCAATCCCGCGGATCACAAACGAATGTACGATTCAATAAAAGTGTATGAAGGCAGGATTCCCGAAAGCGGTGCGTTTTTGATTCTTCCGCGCGATATTGTTGAAAAATATGAAAAAAAATATGATGAGCAGCTGCATATTGGAGATACGATTGCATTAAAAGCATTTTCCCAAAAGGCAAAAAAGATAGAGATGACGATCAGTGCATTTTATGATTATGCACATCCTGAAACCGATATTGACGGTATCGGCTATATCGACTTTAACTCAATCCGTATTTTAGGCAATATGACCGTAGGAAGTCAAACGGCGACTGAAATTCCCGATACGATAGACTTAGGTGTTTCGGCATTTTCGGAAGATGAGCTTTTTTCCGACAATGTTGAAATAACCGACATAAGCAGTGAAGGCAAAGCCGAAAGCGAACATGATCTTCTCAATATTTTGGGCGACACCACACTGCGGGATACACTCAATATGCCCGACAGCAGTTCTTGGCACTATATCACCGTGCGACTCAAAGAACCGAAAAAAGCGCCGACGGTAATTCAGGAACTTAATACGTGGTTTGAAAAAAATGACGTTGAAGCGCAAGCAAGCGATTGGGAAACGGCAATGAAGTTTTTTTTCATACGGCTTCAGAGTACAAAAGTACTAATGATTGTGGTGTTGATTTTACTGTCGATTGTTTCGATTGTCGTTATTATGAATACGATGGTTGTTTCTACGATGGAACGCACCGGCGAGATTGGTACGATGCGGGCAATCGGCGCTCAAAAAATTTTTATACGCAAGCTCTTTGTTGCGGAGTCGGTAATTCTTGCTGCGGCGGGCTTACTTGTCGGAATTATTTTAGCGGTCCTTATCGGGGGTATATTCAATATCTCGGGAGTGCATGCAAACGATATGGTGACGAGCCTTTTCGGGTTTTCGGTGATACGGGTGAGCTTGAAAGCGGGAAATATGATTATGACTGCAGCAATTATTATGGCAGCGAGTTTGTTTGCAACGATTTATCCATTGGCGCTTGCACTGCATATCAGTCCACTGGAAGCGATTAATAAAAATTAAGGGAGAATAATTTTAAAATATGAAAACAATAAAAATTGCATTTAGAAATCTCAACCGACAAAAGAGACGCTCCGTCCTTTTAGGAATTGCCGTTGCGTTTGTATTTTTAATTTCGACCTTTATTCTCGGTATGGCAAACGGACTTTTACAAAATATGGAATATAACATCGCAAGCAGTGTCGGCGGTGATATATGGATCTGTGCAGCAACAAAAAAGCCTGATGTTCCAGCCGATAAAATTGTCGGATACGATGTTATGTATCAAGAGCAGGAAACACTTTTTGATGACATTGTCAAAGAGTGCAAAGTCAACGCGGAGGTAATAAGCCGCCGATCACCTATTGACGGACAGTTGATTTTTGCCGGAAAGAAATTACCCAACACGATTTTGGGCATTAAAGAAGATGAAAAACTTGCGTGGGACAGTATTGTTTATAAAGAAGGTAATCGAGAAGCAATGAAAAAAGAAAATGCAATCCTTCTTTCGGAAACGATTGCTGAAAATTTGAATTTGCACTTGCATGATACCATTTTATTTGAAACAAAAACCGACCAAGGTCAAAGCACCATTGCGGAGTTTCAACTTGAAGGCATCGCCGTTGATACAAACTTGCTTTCATCAGCATTTACCGTTTTTGCAAATATTGATTATATTCATAAGATATACGGTATTACCGGCGATAACGCTTTCGGTTCATACTTTATCCTCTTGAAAAACAGCAAACAACAAGAAGAAGTTGCCAACGCAATTGAAGCGGCTTTACGCAATCGAAATATTTTAGTTACCGACAGAGCGCTTGCCAAGCAAAAAGTACCGACAATGCCGTTGCAGCATTTGAACCACCAACTCGGAAGCGGAAATTGGAACGGCTATAAGTATATGGTCGCGTCCATGATAGATATCGCGCCTCAAATGATACAGGTGAAATTCACCGTGCAAACCATTGCATTCGTTGTTTTAATTGTGCTGTTAGCGTTGACGATGATAGGCGTCGTAAATACTTTTCGCATGATTGTGCTTGAACGGCGTGGTGAAATCGGCACGATGCGTGCCTGCGGCGCACGGGCAAAATCAGTCAAATGGATTTTTCTCATGGAAGGTTTTTTGTTGACGCTCATCGGCGCGCTTGCCGGTTTGTTATTAGGGATTCTGATTATGTCCGTCCTTTCGCTCATTCCAATTGCGCGGGATTCGATGCTTTCGGCGTTTGCACATGCGGGGCATTTAGCGTGGCAGCTTGATCCGCTTGCCGTAATAGCATGGTTTAGCATACTTGCAATTTTAACGCTCCTTGCCGTTGCGGGACCTGCAGGAAAAGCATCAAAGATGTTGCCGGCGGAAGCATTGCGGACAAAACAATAATATTTTGAATCCGCTCACAAATTATAAAATTATTTACGGGGAGATTTTTATGAAAACGAAAAAACTTTTTTTAACGGTACTTACCGTACTGTTTTGCACTGCAATGCTCATTGCGGAAGTTCCGTCCACGGACGAACTGTATAGGATGTTTGATAGTATTTTTGAAAGTTTCAATCATGACGGTGATATTTCATTTACTATTACAATTATTGATGAAAAACCGAATAAACCGAAAGTTGCTTCACAGTATAAAACATTCCGCCGCGACCGCTCCGATCAAACGGTTTTACTGCAAATAGCGCCCGAAATTGATAAGGGGATGGGATATTTGCAGGACGGTGATAATATCTGGACGTATGATCCGAATACGCGGCAGTTTGATCACTATTCGATTAAACAAAACTTGGGCGATTCGAGCGTAAAAATACGGGATGTGAATACAAGTAAAAAATTCAAGACAAACTACGAAATTTTAACGGCATCGGAAACTACCGTTGGAAAAATCCCCGCATATAAAGTCGAAACCAAACCGATATACAAAGATGCCGAATATGCAAAAGAAACCTATTATGTCAGTAAAGCCGATAAACTTATTGTCAAACAGGAGTTTTACGGAGCAAGCGGGCGGCTCATGCGAACTTTCTATATGACAAAATACGAGCAAATCGATACAATGCGGGTTCCCGTTCAACAAATTAGTATCAATAATGTGGTACAAGGGGAAAAATCAACGTTGATTATGTCGGGCTTTAACACGAACGCGTTACCCGATATGATTTTCACCAAAGCGTATTTAGAAAAAGTAAATTAAGGAAACGCCGGATATACAAATGAAAAAATTATTAATATCAATTTTAATTTTAAATGTTTCATTTTTTTTATTTGCACAGGATGCTAACAGTATAATCAATGAAAACGCCGACTTTGATTTGGAAGCGGAACTTTTTGGCGACAACGCGGAAATTCTTGCACCGCAAGATGATGCCACTACGAAAAAAACAACTGACAATCCGCTGGTAAAGGCGAATTTAGACGAAGCGAGTGTTTTACTCGAGAGCGAAAAACTGAAAATCGGCGGACGACTTGATTCGGGGCTGGCACTCAACTATCGGTGGGCTGATCCGTACAGCAAAAAAGAAAATGCTAAATACGCCTTTACTCATCCTGCGACGGCAATGCTGCACACGAATCTTGCGGCACAGTTATTTTTTGATGCCCGCCCGACCGATTCGTCCAAAATATACGCCAAGTTTGACTTCGGTGTTCCCTTTGAAAAAGATCTTACTGGTGCCGCAAATATAAATAAAGCGTTGCTTTCTTCGATCGGTGCTTCGGGGGTGCCGAACTTTAAAGTGCGGGAACTGTACACGGACTTTTCGGCAAAGGACATTGCTTTTTTTCGTTTCGGAAAACATGCCGTAAAATGGGGAACCGGTTATTTTTACAGTCCCGCCGACGTTTTAAATGTTTCCCGCATCGATCCGCAAGATCCGGAAGCGGAGCGCGAAGGAGCAATCAGTCTGCGTACGCATATTATTATTCCGAAAACGCAGCACAACTTTTGGCTGTACTTGTTACCTCCCGGCAAAACGGAAGAATTTAAACCGGAATACACGGGCGGAGCGGCAAAAGCGGAATTGGTTTTCGGCAACTGGGAAATCGGCTTGGGCGGATTTTACCGCTATGAAAAAGCTCCTCGTTTTATAACTACGCTTTCGGGGAGCATCGCAAATAAGGTTAGCGTTTTTGCAGAAGGCGTTTTTGCCTGGGGAAGCGATTACATCTATCATAAAAATGATGTGGAATTTACCGCATACACTGAAAAGAAAAAGCCTTTTTTTCAAGCAACAATCGGAGGTTCGTACACCAATACAAAAAGCAAAAGCACCGTTGCCGCACAATATTATTACAACGGCTTCGGCTATAAAAAACCGTACGATGTTTTATATCCTGCAAGCGCCGTACTCGCCGTACTCAAGGAAAAGCAAGATAAAGAAACATTAACACCTGCCGAATTAGAAGCCGCTAGACGTGCCGGTGGCGCAGCGGCACACGCCGGAGCAATGGAACATATCGGTCAACACTACATCGCGCTCAATTTTACCCAAGCAAAACTCGGCACCGATAAGCTCAGCCTCAATCTGTTTCAGCAGTTTGCGATTTCCGAATTGGAAGGAACAAGTGTTTTAACGCTCAACTGGAACATATACAAGTTTGCAAGTATGAACACTGCGGTGCTGTGTACCTATCCTTTGAGTAAGCGATCGCTAAGCAAAGGAAGCATAGGGTGGAAGCTCGGGTTTAATTTAGGCGGCGGAAAATTTTAGAGCACAATAATAAAAGCACCGGCAGTTCACAGCGCTTGCAGTGTAAGCTATTCCGCACCACAACATATCGGATACGAGCTGATGCCATCCAGTACATGATGTACGGATAATGCACCGTCTTGAAAAGAACTGCAATATTTATTATAATCACCGGCGTGCAGTAAAATTCAGTTTATAATTTTAGCTGCCGTGCCGATAATCGGTTAAGATCGTTGCGTTAGGTTGATATGAAGAATGAAAAGTAAAGTTAAATTTGCGCTATTCACTACATTTGTGCTGCTTGGAGTTTCAGCGTGTTTTTTCTTTTTTTTACCGGCATTATCGGCGGTTGATTCCGCTCCGGAAAATGAAGGCATGGGCGGCGGTGATAAAAAATTGCCGACGATTCCTCCTGACGAAGCGATTGACCCGCTCGCACTTTCCGATTTATATTATTCGGTTTACGTTGTTCAAAAAGGTGATATTGTCGGAAATATTGCAGAAGCTTTCGGTGTGAGTCAGGATGCCATTATCAGCGTTAACAAATTAAAAAATACCCGTACGTTACAAATCAATCAAGTTCTCAAAATACCGTCGCTTGACGGTATTGTTTATACGGTAAAAAAAGGTGACACCGCCGGTTCGATTTCCGATAATTATAAGATATCGCTCGAAAAGTTCGCTTTGGTGAATGCGCTCAAAGATGATTCGCTTCCCGAAGGCTCAATTGTTTTTTTGCCCGATGCAAAATTGGATTGGGCAACGCTACAGGAAATAAACGGCGATCTTTTTATGACTCCGCTCCGTGTCGGATATCGATTCACTTCGGGATACGGTTGGCGACGCGATCCGTTTAACGGTACGCGGAGTTTTCATAACGGTGTCGATCTGGCGACGTATCGGGGCGCTCCCGTGTATCCCGCCCTCGCCGGAACGGTACGTGCCGTCGGATACAGCAAGGTCTACGGTAACTATGTGATTATAAAACATCACTCAGGGTATCAAACCATGTATGGACATCTCAGTGCGATTTCGACAACGCGCGGCGCTTATGTGACAACGGCAACAAAAATCGGGAACGTGGGAAGCACCGGTCGAAGCACGGGACCGCATTTACACTTTACCGTGTATAAGCAGGGCGCAACGATGAATCCGTTGACCGTATGGGTACCTTAAATTTATTGTATTTTTTCAGCGACCATATAATCGTACCGATCGTCTCGGTATTCGGCACGATTTGACTGTAAAATACTTAAATTTCCGTCCGCCCGTTTTTTAAAAAACTCGGAGTTCGGAAAGCCGTTTTTAAAATAAAGAATAATCACTCCGTCTTGCGCAATAAGCCATTTTCCGTGAAATATTGACGGGGTTTTGTTTCCGTTTTTGAAAATTAAAAGACGTGCGGTTTTATCCGCAAAAAACTCGAAACCTGCAGTGAGAATTTTTTCGGAATTTGTTTTACTCGTAAAAAAAGTTGCAACATAGAGTCCTTCAACCGCCTGAGTATTTGCGGGGGGATTTTCAGACGGCGGTACAATCGAAGGTTCGAGCTTTTCCTGCACAGGCGGCGGATTTGCCTGTGTAGGTTCCGGGTCAATCGGAAGCGGCGAAGTACTTCGGCACGCGTTCAGCACGAAAATGCTGCAAACCGTCGCAATCGCGGTAAAAAACTTTTTTATTGCCATTTTATTATCCGCTCTATCTTACAATATTTTTTATTTTAGGTTAATATAGCTATAATAATAATCAGCGAGGTGTTTATGATATTCCTGTGGTATCCGAAATGTTCTACCTGCCGCAAGGCGAAAGACTGGCTTGTGCGTAACGGTATTCGCTTTGAAGAACGTGATATAAAAGAACAAAATCCGACGGAAAAAGAATTGCAAACCTGGCACGCCCTCAGTGGACTACCGTTAAAACGATTCTTTAACACGAGCGGTTTAGTATATCGGGAGCAAAACTTAAAGGAAAAACTTCCCGTGATGAGCGAAACGGAAATGTACAAGTTGCTTGCAACGAACGGTATGCTGGTAAAGCGTCCGCTTTTTATTGCGGATGATTTTGTGCTGGTTGGTTTTAACGAAACTGTGTGGAAAGAAAAACTTGCCTCCGAATAAATTGCAGGCGGAGCAAAACTTTTTTCCGTACGTTTTCTTTATACTGAAAAGATATTAAAAACGCCGGTTTTCAGGATTTCTGGAATTATAAAAGAAAAATAGATAAAATAATAGTTGCAGCTTGCAAAAACATTGCACAGTATTATAAAAAAGCAAAAATTTCCTGTTTAAAAATAATAAAATTTATTGTAAACATATTGATAAAAGTTTTAAAATTTGTTATCCTATGTTAACTATTATAAATTAAGGATGTTTTTATGAAAACTAAAAAATTTTTTATATTTGCTTTAATTTTTTTAGGCGGCTTGCTGTTTGCCGCCGGTAATAAAGAAGATGTGCAAAGTTCGGCTTCAAAAAAAGGAGCTAGACAAAGCACCGTCGGACAAAGCGGAACTGAAAGCTATGTTTTTCCTGCAAAGGTTCCTTCAAGAAGCGTTGCAGGAACTATCGCCGTTTTGGATATGCTTGACTATCTCGGCGTTGATGTTGTTGCGGTTCCGAATACGAATAGACCGATAAATTCAAAGTATGAGAACTTACCGAGAATAGGTATGCCTATGACGCCGGATATGGAGCGCTTAAAAGCCGCAAAGCCCGATTTTTTTATTACGGTAAACAGCGTAAAGGCAAGTCTTGAACCTCAAGTTAAAAGTGCCGGAATTGAAACGGTGTTTTTAAAAACCGATACATATACAAATTATTTGGAGGCTATGAATTATTTAGGTAAGGTTTACCAAAAAGAACAAAGGGCACAAGAATATGAAGCTTCTATAAAAGAGAAAATAAAATCAGTATTAAATAAATATCCGAATAAAAGTCCGAAAGTTTTAATCGTTTTCGGAACGCCTAATTCAATGCAAATTGCGACGGAAAATTCTTTTACGGGAAGTTTGGTAAAAGTTTTAGGCGGTAAAAATATTTGGACGGACGAAAAACTAAAAGGTCCGTACGCTCCGATGAATTTGGAACTTGTTAAAGCCGAAAATCCTGATGTTATTTTACGTCTTACCCATGTAAATCCTCAAGAATCGTCAAAGATGTTCAAAAAAGAATTTCAAAATAAATTTTGGTCTAAACTTGATGCCGTAAAAAACGGAAGAGTGTACGATTTGGATAATAAATATTTTGCCGTTTCGGGGAATATTTATATTCCCGAAGCTATTGATACGCTTGAATCAATGCTTTACAGAAAATAATTTTACTTTAAGGGAAACGGATGAAAAGACTACTTGTTTTTGTTGCGCTGGCATTACTATTGATAATTTTGTTTTTTTCATCCGTCGCCTTAGGTTCGATGAGGTTTTCGTTCTCTCAGATTTGGGCGGCTTTAATCGGACGCGGCGAAGAGCTTGTAAGCGATATTATTTTTGATTTGCGTTTTCCTCGAATTTTAACCGCCTTAATTGTGGGAATGAACCTTGCAGTTTCCGGGTCACTGCTTCAAGCGGTAATGCAAAATCCTCTTGCCGACCCCGGTATAATCGGTGTTTCGGCAGGAGCAAGTGTCGGCGGAATTATTCTTATGCTTGCAATTCCGCAATATGCGTATCTTGTTCCGCCGGTTGCTTTTTGCGGGGCTATGTTTGCGGCTTTTTTAATTTATATTTTGGCTTGGAAAGACGGCTTTACTCCAGTGCGTATTATTTTGGCAGGCGTTGCCGTAAACGCTCTTCTCGGCAGTTTGGCAGGTCTAATTTCAATTTTATTCAGCGATAGACTACAAGGAGCCTTAATGTGGCTTAACGGAAGTTTAGCTTCAAAAAGCTGGCAGCATGTAAAAGTTCTTACGGTATACAGTGTACCTGCCTTGCTTTTAAGTTTTTTTTGTATTCGCCGGGCGAATATTCTTTTGCTTGGAGATGAAAAAGCCGCCAGTTTGGGAATTAATGTAAATAGCTCGCGTTTTTTTCTTTCCGTAACGGCAGCTTTTTTAGCAGGGATTTCCACATCCACTGTAGGTATCATAGGCTTTGTCGGACTTGTAATTCCGCATATACTTAGAATGCTGGTCGGATCCGATTATAAAGTGCTGTTACCGTTTTCTATGTTCGGCGGAGCGGTTTTGCTTTTAGGCGCCGATACATTTGCCCGCACAATAGCGGCTCCGATAGAATTGCCTGTCGGCATTGTAATGGCTGTGTTGGGTTCTCCGTTTTTTTTATATCTACTGCGTAATTCCGGAAGGAGAAAAAGATAATGACGGGTGCTGCAGTTTCGGCAAAAAATATTTCCTTACGCTATGATAAAAAAGAAGCCGTTAAAAATTTTTCCGCCGTTTTTGATGCCGGTAAAATAATTTCGATAATAGGATCGAACGGTTCGGGTAAATCGACTTTACTCAGGAGCTTTGCACGGTTATTGAAAGCTTCCGCCGGAAAAATTTCAATTTTTGATATGGATATCGCGTCTCTTTCAAAGAAAGAATTTGCCTGCCGACTTTCAATTTTACTTCAATATAATATTGCACCGGAAGATATAACCGTAAAACGGCTACTTTTACTTGGGCGTTCTCCGCATAAAAAATGGTATGAACCGATTACAAAAAACGATAAAGATATTTTAAATGAAGTTTTGGCAAAAACTTATTTAACGGAATTTGCAGATAAAAGAGTATGCGAACTTTCGGGAGGAGAGCGGCAAAGGGTATGGCTTGCAATGGCTCTTGCTCAAGAACCTGAAGTTTTACTCCTTGATGAACCGACGACCTATTTGGATATAGGTTATCAGTTTGAACTTTTGGAATTGATTTACAATTTAAACAAAAGCGCAAATCTTTCAATAATAATGGTGTTGCACGATTTAAATCAGGCTGCCCAGTACAGTGATAAAGTTTTAGTCTTAAAAGACGGAGTGCTTTTTAAGCATGGTACTCCAATTGAAATTTTTACACAAGATTTAATTCGTGAAATTTACAATATTGATTGTAAGGTTATGTATGACGAACAAGCAGGTTTTCCGATTATTTTACCGAAAAGAAAAACTTCGGAAAAAATTATAAAACCTGCATAAAATTTATAATATAGAGGTTACATTATGAAAATTTTATTGACGTATTCGAGCAAGACAGGAAATACAAAATCCGTTGCCGAAGCTATTGCAAAAGTACTTCCTGCCGGTACGGATTTTTTTGAAATGCAGCAAGTAAAAACTGCCGATACATACGATGCCGTAATCTGCGGCTTTTGGATTGATAAAGGTTTACCGAATAAAGAAGCTTTGGATTTTATTGAACAAATAAAAAATAAAAAAACGGCTTATTTTTTTACTCTTGGTGCTTATCCCGACTCGGAACACGCACGTAAGTGTCATAAAAATATAACGGAACTTTTTACAAAAAACGGAAATACGGTAGAAGCAGCTTTCGGGTGTCAGGGGAGAATTGATCCTAATCTTACAAAAATGTTTATGTCGTTTCCGAAAGATCATCCTCATTATATGGACGAAGCAAGAAGAAAACGGCACGAAGAAGCTGCAAAGCATCCTAATGATGAGGATTTTAAAAATGCTCAAGAAGCATTTAAAAATTTGTGGAAGTAATCGAAAAATAAGCGGATAAAAAATTATGCAAGCCGAAGAAATATTGAATTGCTCATACAAAGATAGAAAAAAATCTCATCACGATGCCGGAATGGGTTTTGCAAAATATACACGGGGTA
Organism: uncultured Treponema sp.; assembly: GCA_937923945.1. GTDB lineage: Bacteria > Spirochaetota > Spirochaetia > Treponematales > Treponemataceae > Treponema_B. The sequence continues at coordinate 6,518 of CALDWC010000033.1, read as the reverse complement.
TAAAAAATTTACAAAAAGCGCTGTCCGTTTCAAACGATGATAACGGAAAAAATTCCGTTTACATTCATGTTCCATATTGTAAAAAGATTTGTAGCTTTTGCAGTATGCGAAGAACAATTAACCCTGTTCCGGACGATTATTACAAGCTTATAATAAAACAAATTGAAAACTACGGCAAAACCGAATATGTAAAAACCTCCGAAATAGGTTCAATTTATTTCGGCGGCGGAACACCGACTGCTTTACCGTCGGAGCAACTCGCTTTAGTTTTACAGGCTCTTTATAAAAACTTTAACATAAAAAAGAATGCGGAAATTTCTATGGAAACGACAATCTCGGAGCTTGATGAAGAAAAACTAAAGGTTCTTTTTGATAACGGCTTAAACCGTTTGAGTATAGGCGTTCAAACTTTTAATGATACCGGCAGAAAAATATTAGGCAGAATCGGAAGCGGTACGGTTGCCGAAGCTATGATACAAAAGGCTTTTAGAACGGGTTTTAAAAATGTAAATATCGACATAATTTATAATTACCCCGATGAAACGGAGGAGATTTTACAAAGCGATTTACAAAGAGCTTTTGACTTGGATATTGCAGGTTTTTCTTTTTATTCTTTAATTGTAATGGATAGCTCTAAACTCGGGCATAATTTGGATAAAGCTGCATTTACATTAAGCACGCTAAAACGGGACGCATCTTTTTTTATTACAATACTGAATGCTGCTCGAAAAGCCGGTTATGATTTTTTGGAAATAACAAAACTCGTAAAACCGGAAAGAGATAATTATGAGTATATAAGGACAACGCACGCCGGCGGAAATGTGTTTCCTATAGGAGCGGGAGCCGGCGGTTTTGTAAACGGGGCAGCATTTATGAATCCGATTGAAAAAGACAAGTTTGAAAAAGCAGCGGAAAATTTTGACAAAACAATGGGAATGCTTTTATCACGGACATATAAAACGGTAAAAAGATTTTCGGGACAGCTTCAAGAAGGCATTGTCGATTTATCGCTGCTTACGGAAAAAAAGATAAAAAAGATTTCACCTCTTTTGGAAAGATTGAAAGAAGAAGGCTTGATACAAAAGCTGCCCGATTCCGATAATTTTAAGTTTACCGATAAAGGTTTTTTTTGGGGGAACACCATTGCCGAAGAAATTTCAAAAACAGCTTTTTAAAAACTTCAAATGGCTGCTTACGCAAGTAAACCAAATAAGCCAAGACAATAAAAAAGGCATCGACGAACTTGGAAATGAGGTGAATAAGTTTAAAGTGTAGGAATAGGGGAGTTGGGAAAAGGGAGTAGATCCACTCACTAAAAACTATTCGCTCCTTTAATCTTCCCCACTAGACAAAATTTTGTTTAAAGTATATTATGCCCCAAAATATAAGAAAAAAAATAAAAATAAGGAATTGACAAAAATGGAAAAAACAAGTAGATTTACCCCCCCCCCCCCCCCACGAAAATTCGGATATATCGGAATCGACACAATTTAAAAAAATGAGTACCATTGCCGATTTAAAAAAAGCAACCATGACAAAAATTCTTGCAGTCTTTATCGGCTTGCAGGTTTTGCTTGTTGTTTTTGGAGGCGGCTTTATTAATGTATTTTCACCTACCTTTGATATACCGCTTATAAATAGGATTTTCCATACTACGGTATTTACACCGGTGCTTTTTGCCGTTGTGTTTAGTGCAATTTTGTCTTTTTGGTATCTATGGTTTTTTAATCCGATATGTAAATATTTGGGTTTGGAAGACTCGGAAAAAACACAAGAAAAATTGAATGCGATAAAAGAACGATTATTATGGTTTTATCCTTTTGTGCTTATGTCTATTTTGGGTTTTTGGTTTATTACAATTTTAATGTTTGGATTTATTCCGGCGTTAAGGGTTAATTTAACAATACCCTTTTCAAACATTTTTGCGCTAAGAATAACCGAAGCCTTATTGGCAAGTTTAATTTCAAGTATCGTATTTGATCTTTTTTTACAAAGCACAAAACAACTTTTAGATATAACCGTATACGACTCGAAAAAATCCGATATGTTTTTAGGAATAAAAAACATAATACTTCCAATTAGTTTGTGTCTGTTTTTAGCAGCACACTCTATACATTTGGATTGGTATTTTAGTATTATGGATTTAAGAGGCTTAAGCCCTAGCGTTAGTAAAACATATGCATATATTTTTATAGTTAGTTTAAGTATTGGTCTTGCTATTGCAGCCTCATTTGTCTCTAAAAAACAAGATAAATTGCAAACGGATGCCCTGTCAGATCAACTAAGAAAACTTGCAACGATTAATGTTCGATCGGGTGAAAAAATACAATTTGATCTTTCCATGCGCATTCCTATCCGCAACTTTGACAGCCTCGGGGAGATTATAATTTATTTTAATCGGTATTTGAATGTGCTGCAAGAAATGTTCGGTAAAATAAAAATCGTCTCCGACACAATTGAAAAAACCAAGCGTACCTTAATTCCAATATGAGCGAAACCGCATCTTCGATAAATCAAATCAGCGCGAACATCGAAGGCGTAAAACAGCAGGTACTCACGCAAAGCGCAAGCGTTACCGAAACCGCTTCCGCAATCGAAGAAATTATCCGTACGATTAAAGCCTTAAACGGCAGTATCGAAACGCAGGCGGCGGGCGTCGCTCAGTCATCGTCGTCAATTGAACAAATGGTTGCAAACATTCTTTCCATCGGGAATATGCTTAAAGACGGCAATGATGTAATGAGAGAATTGCATAAGCAGGCGGAACTCGGTAAAGCAGGGGCTTCCGCCGCAAACTCGGACGTTGCAATGATTGCGGAAAAATCGGATGCCTTACAGGAAGCAAGCCAAGTCGTTCAAAACATCGCCTCGCAAACAAACCTTTTGGCAATGAATGCCGCAATTGAAGCCGCCCATGCGGGAGACGCAGGCAGGGGCTTTACGGTTGTTGCCGACGAAATCAGAAAATTGGCGGAAGAGTCCAATGTGCAGGGGAAGCAAATATCTTCAATGATAAAGGAGTCGACAACGATTATAGAAAACCTAACCCATTCGGGCGCTGCAGCCGAAGCGGTGTTTGTCGATGTGTTTACGCTCGCGGAAAAAGTGCAAAAAAGTATTGAGCACATCAGCGCCGCAATGCACGAACAGGAAACCGGCAACCGCGAAGTTTTGGAAGCGGTTAAAAACATCAATGCGGTAACGCAGGAAGTAAGGGACGGCTCGAACGAAATGCTCCGCGGCGGCGAGCAGGTTGCAGGCGAAATGCGAAAGCTCGACGACTTAACCCGCGTCATTACCGACAGCATGAACGAAATGGCTTCGGGCGCCGTACAAATAAGCAACGCCGTACAGGAAGTAAACGAAATTACCCAAAAGAACAAAGGAGCAATCGATAACTTGAATGCGGAAGTCGGAAAGTTTAAGGTGTGAAAAGCAATTAGGAATGCGAAATTGCGAAGTTGAAAATTTCTGCAAAAGAGTAATTGTTCCGCGTTTACCACATACGCCCGATTGAAGTGATTGCGAGCGTTCTATACGTCTTGCAAGCGAGCAGTTTGCCTAGTGGAATTATTTCACGTGCGCGCTACAGTGCGCTGGGCATACAGAACGCGAAGCAAAACAAAATCGGCGCGAGTCAATTGACTTGCGCCGATTTTGGTCGGAGTGAAAACGTAGTCACGAAAAGCGGGTTTGCGTTCTCACTCCGTCCATAAAATAAAAATTTGTACATTGAGTTTGCAACACGGGCGGAAAAATTGCCCTGAACCTCATTAAAACTTACAAGCAAAAAAACGAATAATAAATCATCGCTTAAATCAATTATGTTAAAAGTTCTCATAAATCCTAACTTTGTTCTTAAAATATTATAAACTTGATTTCCGCAAGGCTTTCGGTATATTGACAAAAAAATTTGTCGTTGATACAATATAACAAATAATAAGTTTATGTAAGGAGTAAAAAATTAGTAAGGTGGTCTTTCAAAAACTTTCTAACAATTCAGCGTCGCGTATGCTTGAATACACGGAATAAGTTGAGTTTCGTCCGCACAAGTAAACATATAACAACGCCGGTTTTGCAAAACAGTTTTATTCACACAAGTTCCCAATATTTCAGTTAAAATATAATATAGATTAGAAACTTGCTTACTTTGAAACGAATAGTATTTTTACTGCTTCAAAGTGCAAGCGCTTTATGAAACTGCTATAATAGGAACAATTAAGTATTCGGTTTTTTGAAAGACTTTCCACTACCTGCACGGCATCTCGAAAAAGTGCTCATTTTGCTATATTTAAGGAGGGCACTGATTAATTCTCGGTTGAATTAATCAATGCTTCCTAAGGAGTTATATATGGGAAAGACGAGAAGAAGATTGTCTATCAAGCTTAAGATGGCTTTGACTTTTGCCAGCATCAATGTATTACTTGTTAGTTTTCTTGCGTTTTTTAGCGTAAGAAATCTGCGAACTGCAATAATTGAAAAGGTTGAACAAGAATTACAAAACAAGGCAAAAGATGTTTCTGCGCTTTTAGATGAAAGAATACGCATTGTTTTTAGCAACTTACAAGGTATTGCTCGGGCAAATGAATTGCGTAGTGTGGACGCTACTTTTGAAGAACGTGCACTGTACTTGAAAACAGTTGAAAAAGAAGTGGATGGCGTTTTAGATCTGAGTATTGCCGACCTTGAAGGTAAATTATATACAGGCGGTAAAAAGACGATTGATATACGGGGAGATACTTGTTTTCCTTTTATTCAAAAAGGACAATGTTTTATGAGCGAGCCCTTTATAAGTGGTTTGGATTCCGCTTTGATTGTCGTGGTAAATGTCCCCTTATACGATGATAATCAAAAACTAATCGGAGCTTTGAATGCTTCGCTGAGCGGCTACTTAATGACTGATCAGATTAAAGACATTGTTATCGGTAAAACGGGCAGCTGCTATATTATGGATCAAAACGGTGTTAATGTTGCGTACAAAGATCGTGAGATGGTAAAAAACAGGTTCAGTACTCTCGAAGCGGTTAAAACCGATAAAAGCTTTGCTGAAGCTGCAGCCTTTAATAAAAAAGTACTTGCAAGTAATGAGCCGATAATCGGTTATTTTAACTTTAAAGGTTCATACAATATTGCGTGTTCCGCTACATTACAAACGACCGGCTGGAAACTGGGAATTCAAGCTCCGATGAACGAATTTTTAGGTACAATCAATAGTTTTCGGCTAAAAATAATACTCGTTAACTGTCTATTGGTGCTTCTTTCGATGCTTGCCGTATTTGTTGCATCTCGTTCTTTAGTATTGCCGATAGGTCGTACCGCTCAAGCATTGAAGGATATTGCGGAAGGAGAAGGAGACTTGACCGTGCGCTTGCCGGTAAACGGTAATGACGAGCTGAGCGATTTGCAACTTTATTTTAACCAAACTATTGAAAAGATAGCCAAGTCGGTAAAAGGCGTAGGAGAAAGTTCGGCGGCTATGGAAGCAATTGCTAATGAATTGTCAAATAATATGAGCGAAACGGCAAGTGCCGTGCATCAAATAAGCAAGAACATTGAAGGCGTAAAAAGTCAAACGAGCACACAAGCAACAAGTGTTACCGAAACAGCAGCAACGATGGAAGAAATTATTCGCACGATAACAAACCTAAATCATAATATTGAAAGTCAAGCAAGCTCTGTCGAACAATCTTCGTCTTCTATTGAGGAAATGGTTCACGGTATTGCGACGATTACGGAGCAGCTTAATCAAAACAGCCAATCAATGGAAGAATTAAATGCCCAAGTTACTGCCGGAAAACAAGGTGCGACAATAGCAAATACGCTTATACAGCAGGTTGCGGAAAAGTCGGATTCTTTACATGAAACCGCAAATGTTATACAAAGCATAGCAAGCCAGACAAACCTTTTAGCTATGAATGCTGCTATTGAAGCTGCGCACGCCGGAGAAGCCGGAAAAGGTTTTGCAGTCGTTGCAGACGAAATACGAAAACTTGCAGAAGAGTCGAATACGCAAGGTAAACAAGTAAGTACTATGATAAAACAGACGCTTGCGATTATAAACGACATGGCTAAAGCCGGAAAAACAGCCGAAAAAAATTTTACCGGTATTTATGAACTTGCATCGGAAATTTCCAATCGAGAAAGCAACATTCTTACTGCAATGCAGGAGCAGGATAAAGGAAATAGAGAAGTACTTGATGCGATTATATCAATTAACGAAGCAACAAACGAAGTAAATGCAGGTTCCAGTGAAATGTTGCGGGGCGGTAAACAAGTAGCCGATGAAATGCGAAAACTGGATGAACTTACTCGTGTTATAAGCGATAGTATGAACGAAATGGCTTCCGGTGCTATACAAATAAATAAGGCAATCCAAGAAGTAAGCGAAATTACGCAAAAAAATAAAAACGCCATTATTGCTTTAAATAGCGAAGTCGGAAAGTTTAAGTTTTAATATTTAATGAAACGCTGATTAAAGGCTTGACGCCGTTTACCGGCGTTTCCTAATTGTTTCTCAA
>CALDWC010000032.1 GCA_937923945.1 uncultured Treponema sp. | reverse complement strand
CTGAGATGGATGTGATGGATATGAGTTTGAGAGTTGTGTAATTTTAGATGGATACAAAATTCCAATTATTCCTGTATTTGTTACGAGTTTGTTTGAGAGTTGTGTAATTTTAGATGGATACAAAACGATCCGGTAGCCTTTTTCGAACAATTATCTGTTTGAGAGTTGTGTAATTTTAGATGGATACAAAACAAAGACATTGAGGTTATACTTGCAAACCTAGTTTGAGAGTTGTGTAATTTTAGATGGATACAAAACATAACCAGTCAAGGCATTATAAACACGGCAGTTTGAGAGTTATGTAATTTTAGATGGATACAAAACTTTGTCGCTGATGTTGGATTGGCTGGAAAATGTTCGAAACTTGTGTCATCGAGTGCGTTGCAATATTTTTTCATAAAACCATCTTGATAAAAAATTAAAACTTATTAAAATATAAAATCATGGAAGCAAATAAAAAAAAGTATAATGTTGATAGTTTTAATTTGGATCATACAAAAGTAACAGCTCCGTTTGTGCGGTTGGTGAGTAAAAAAATCGGTAAACATGGTGATGTTGTTTCAAAGTTCGATATACGTTTTACCCAGCCGAATAAAGAGTTTTTAACGACCGGTACTATTCATACGCTTGAACATTTAATTGCGGAATACCTGCGGGATGAAATTTCCGATGTCATTGATTTTTCGCCGATGGGATGTCGCACCGGCTTCTACTTGACATTGTTTGGCGATTATGAAGAAGCTGTTGTTGCCCAACATTTGCTGAACGTGCTTACAAAAGTTGCTGACTGGCAAGGTGAAGTCCCCGCTGTCACTGAAGTTGAATGCGGACATTACGAAGATCATGATTTAACCGGTGCAAAAAAAGCGGCACAGAACTGGGTTGACGGTATTAAACAAAAGGGTTGGCATTGTTATGTATAGGATAAGAGCCGGTATTTATTACACCGCAAATGTAAAAAATAGCATAGAAAAAAAGCCTTATCTTTGATATAATACATAATTATGGAGATTGTCAACAATCAGTATAAAATTGTTCGTGAAATTCATTATACGGTAAAAAATATTCTGAACTTTGTTGTGTTGGATTTTCACAACAAAAATCATGCATTGGGCTTATCGATTGTTCGTCCTGCAAGCTTGTCCGTTTTTTCGGAAGAATTTATCAAAAAACATTTTAAGCATATTGCAGTAATGCAAAATGATTTATTTTTCAAAAATTATGACTTTGGGATTACCTCATTGGAGAACGATGGTAATACGGAAAAAGTATACTACTACACATATGAACTGCATGAAGAATATGTACCGCTTGATGAATTTATTGATCCGTTTAATTTGGATGAAATTTTAAATACGGTGATACAAATATGTCGTTGTGAAAACATGGGAATCATTAACGGATATATTCATCCGATCGATTCCATTGATGATTTTTTTGCCATTGCGGACGAAAACTCATTTACCGTAAAAGCAAATGATTTAGTAACACTTGCAATTAATAAAAAAGATTTTTCTGCGGAATACCGCTTTGAAAATATTGCCGTTCTGTTTTTATCGTTACTTGACGGTTATATGAAAAGTCGCAACGTTTATGAAAACATACAAGCGATTCGTGAAGCATATAAAGAACATTTTTTAACCGATTATGAAAACAAAATTCTTGAATGTATTTTGACGGTGTGCGAAAATATTTGTTTGGGAAAATACAGTTCCATTATTTACGATTTTTATTATCAAGTTATTTCCGACATAAATGCAAAACTAAATTCTTTTTTTTCTGTTGACGCCAACAATGTATACAGTTATGTATGTACACGTCCCCGCATCGCCAATCAAGAAAAGCATATTAAGCGAATTATTAAAGAAATTACCGGTCCGCAGTTACCTGATAGCCATAATGTTTTTTTAGTAACCGGAAATCTCGGTTGCGGTAAAACACCGTTTTTGCATAATCTGAATTTTCTTTTAAAATTCGAAGACGTTGATGCTTATTTCGTTTCTGTAGAAAAAAAATCGGATCAGTTCTTTTTGAAATTATTGTCGCAAATTTTAGATACGTATCCTCAATTAAAAAATGAAGTCGATTTGAATACAATCTACTTACAGGTGAAAGAGTTTGCTTCTGAAAAAAATTATTATTCGGAAAGTACTTATTCAGTTGTAGGTAAAATAAATAATGTGATAAAAAAAGCAAGTTATATAAAACCGCAAGTGATTATTGCGGATAATCTCAATTATGCAGACAAGTTTATCCTTGAATTTATATTTTCAAATATAGCGCAAGGTTTAAATATGCAACGGACTTTTTTTGTCTTTTCATTTTCAAAAGATTTTGTCAACTTGGAACGTTATTTTAAAACAGCATATGACGGCATGATCAAATTACATAATTGCAAAGAAATACGGTTAAAGCCGCTGACGGAGTATGAAACGGCATTGCTTATTCAAGATATGCTTGTGATGCGCACCGAGCCGGTGATAATCGCAAAAGAAATAAATAAAATAACCGGCGGTAATTTATACTTCATCATAACATTGATAAAACAACTTTTAGAAAACGGTGAACTGCTGAAAAATAGATTTAAAGGATATTGGGAAATGAATCCGAAAGTTTATAACATTGCACACTTTTTTGATATTCCCGCTTCCGTTATTTCATTAACAAAAAGTACGTTCAGCCGGTATTTTACTGAACACGCTCAATCCATTAAACGCATTGCAGTATTTCAACTTTATATAAAACGATCCTTCGCTGAAAAATTATTGCCTGAAGTTTCAAAAGAAGAAATTGATTCGATATTTCATGATTTTATCGAAAATAATTTTATATCGGAAATTAAACCCGGTGTATATCATATCGATGAAAAAATGCTTCAAACAACATTTTACAATTCACTTTCCGATGAGGAAAAAAGAGATTTACATATTCGTGCATTGGCAATTTTAAAAGAAGAGAATGATGATATTTTCTACGATGAAATTTTAATACATTATGATTATCTCGGCGCTGAAAATGAAGTTTTGGATTTATTAATAACAAAAGCCCGTGAAAATAATCTTCGTTGTGATTATCACAATGCGATTATAAACTATGAGCGTGCGTGGATTATTTTGGACAATCATGCTCTTGATGCGCAGGTTGATATCGGAATTGAATTGGCAAGTGTGTATAGCGGTTTGGGAAAAATCGGATTGGCTTTGGTGACATTCGGTCAATTGGAAGAATTCATTGATGAAGTACAAAATAAAAAAATTGTACTCAAGTATTATTTTCATTATTGTGATATATTGTATGAGATTGTTGATATCAAGAATTTCCAAGAAAAAGCGGAAAAATTAAATGAGCTTATCCAGTCGTTTTCGCATCTTGATAGTGAAGAAATGAATCACATTGATCGAATATATATCTTGCAAGATATTATTGCAAATAATCGTCAAACTGCAATGAAAAAGTTGCTGAGTTTAATTTCTCGAATTGAAAAAAATGGCGGTGATAAAAAATCATTAAGTATATTGTATCGATATGCAGGTAATTTGGAATTGCTGAATAATTCATATGCGGATGCATATAAGTTTTTTAAATTGAGTTATAAAAATGCGGAAGAGCATAATGATATTAAAAGCATGCTAAACTCTTTAAATAATATTGCCAGCACTTATTTGCTGTATCGGAATGACGCACAGCTTGCGGAAAAAACATACCTTGAGGCGCTTGAAATCGCAACACTTGCAGGCTTTGAACAAAATATTTTAGGTTGCTATGCAAATTTAATCATGCTCTATTTTGAAACGGGACAGTTGGATTTAGCGGAATACTATTTAACATTGGCAGCGGAAAAACTTATTTTAATAAATTTTTCCGTGAAGAATCTCCATTTTTATATCCAACTTTTAAATTATGAATTGTTGATTAAACGCAATAATTACGTAAAAGCATTGACTACGAAAAATAATTTTTTAAGCAGCGTAAAAAATTATTCAATGGAAGTTTTACAAGAAGAAGCGAATATTAATTTTTATTCTCTGAACGGACATATTAATTTAGTTTTCGGCGAGTATGACGAATGTTTGGAAAACTTAAAACTTGCACGAAACAGTTGCTCGGATGTCGAACAAAAAAAAATATTAAACTTTATTATGGAGCTTGTTACCGTATTGAAAACGGGACAATCGCACCAAGCAAAATTAAAAAAGACGTTATTGTCTACGATTAAAACGCTTTCGCCTCGCGCAAAATATAATTTCCTTTCTCAAGTAATTTGGCTGGTATCAATAAGTATTGCTTCGCAGCAGTTTTATTTACTCAATGAATTTGCATTATCTGTTATTGAAAATTGCGGAACACTTTTTGATAAAAATACGCTCGTCGATATTCGTATAAAATTAATAAAAACAGTGCTGGATGAAAGTAACGCGGAAATATATATTACAGAAGCACTTGCAAAATTAAAAGAGCAAAAAACGCCGATGCTTGAAATTATGGTAAAACAACAGCTTGCATTAAATTATTTCAAAAAACGAAAATACGCACACGGGACATTTACTTTTATCAATGTCGAAAAACTTATTATAGAATTTATGGAACAGATCCCGAATGAAAAGCGTTTAACTTTTTTTAATTTATACGCGTTCAAGGTTCCGTTTGAGATTGTATATAATTTTATAAGGAAAGGCGAAACAAAAATTTGTGAAAGTGTCTTTCAGGAAAAAGTGAGCCAAATCGGTTTAAAACGTTTGCTCAATTCAAATGATTTAAATCTTGCGGTTAGGAGTCGTGACTTTTTGGAAATTTTACTGGGTGAAGTTTTTTATGCAAACGATGAAGTACTGAAATATCAAACACTTCTTGAAACCATACAAAATTTTTGCGATGATTATGAATCAAATATTCGGCTTGTATTAAATTTATTGATACAAAAAATGTTTGCAAATTATGTGAATATTGTCGTCACCGATTCTGACGGTTCGCAGCGTCTCATGTTTCCTGCAAATGGAATCATACTGAAATTTTCCGATTATGCGTCAGCATTAAAAGAAAATGGTTTTGCGCGTATACGGGAAATCGGAGACCTTTATAATTTCGAGCTTATTACGATTCCGCTCGCCGATGAAAAATGCCGAACCGATAAAACGTACACCTTGATGTTTTGTATAGAAAAAGATATTGTGATTTTGAGTGAACGTCAAATTGGTTATTGTAAAAAACTTATCCCGATTTTAAATTCACTGTTATCAAGTTATGAGTTGAATAATATTGTGATAATGGATTCCGATTCGGGCGCCGTTCATATCAGACATTTTGAAAAAACATTAAAATCGGCTGTTAACTATTTCAGCCAAGATTATAATGAAATGAGTGTGGGATATTTTCGAATTGAAAATATCAAAGCGATTGATTACCTTTTCGGTCAACGGCTGGCAGATAAAATTGTAAAATCCATCATCAGTATGGTCAATGCGAATATTGAGCCAAATGATATGGTATGCCGATATACAAGGGATGAGTTTGCAATTTTATTTTTTGATGAAAATAAAAACACTGCTATTAAAAAAATTGAAACAATAAAAGAACAATCGGCGCTTTTAAAATTTGATGATGTTGAATTACCTATCGTTTTAACATTCGGTATTGCATCCTTAAATGATGAAGGCGTGTCGTCCGACAATATTGTTGACAGTGCTCATACCGCGATGATATACGCGAGCGGATTGGGCGTGAATAAAACTTCGTTGTATTTTCCGCAGCTTGAAAATACTGTTATGGATCGAACGGCTTTTTCCAGCTTGTATTCAAATACCGGAAATCTCAGCTTTGATAAAATAAATTGCATTTTTGAGTTGCTATTTATGACTTCTAATTACGCGTCTAAAACGGCGATGATACAGACATTCTTGAATAAAATTTTATATTTTATACGCTGTGAAACGGTCAGTTTGATTTATACGCAGCTGTCGAATGATGATTATATGATGCAGCAATTTATAAAACAAATGATAACGGTAAGATCGGACGATGTTGTTACCGATGTTGAAGTTAATACTAAATTTATAAAACGAGCAATTGAAAGCGGAACCGGTTTTTTTACCGATGAAGTTATTGTTCATAATGCCGGTGAATTAAATTTTCCGACATGGCAATCAGTGTTGGCTTGCCCGATTATTAATAACGATAAACTTAAAGGTGTGTTCTATTTAACAATGCGCTCAAGGGAAAAATCTTTTTCAACGGAAGATCTGGGTTTTGTTTCTGTGGCGGCTGTTTTGTTGGGGAAAGAATTATAATGATTTTTCTCAAATACATATATCCGTTTTTTTATTTTGTTTCAATCATCATCATATTGGGAAGATCATACCGCCGTTATTTTTATAAAGATACCGATTTTACCTGGTTAGCGATAATTACGCTTGCAATTAATTCTCTGACGGTGTTTTTTTATGCATTTATGAATTTATCCGAGACAATGTTCACTGCGTATAAATTTGCACAGTATGCTACAATGACATCGATGATAATGTTTCCTGTTTTAGTTGCACTTGTTTTCAGCTTTAGCGAAGAATACGGAAAAAAGAATGTAATGGAAACTCAAAGACGAACGATTGCTCCCCGTACTATTATTGTAAATGCCCTCTCTTGGTTTCTCATGATATTGATTGCGGTGATTATGTATGTAAAGCCACCATCGATTTTATCGCTTAAACCGGTGTCATTTGCTAATGGTGAATATTCATTTATCTATGGATGGTCAAATAACAGTCCCTACGCTTTGATCATAACGGTTATGAATATGATTCAGTTGAATTTTCTTTTTTATAAGGCTTTGTTTTTGCAAAAGAAGACTGCGGAAAAAACGGTAAAGGTTAAGATAAAAACCGATGTTGCCGTATGCACTCTTTGTAATATGCTGATATTTTTATTTGATATAATTTTGCCCCTATTTCAGCGCTATGTTGTACCGACTATTACACCGATCGTTTTTGGGGTGATGATAGTAAGTATATTAAAAATACTGGGACGTATTCCACAAAATAAAATTTTCCCGCAAGTTTTTGCACTGAAAATTTTTAATACCGTAGAAGATGCCGTCGTTTTCATTGATTCAGATTTTAAAATTATCTATACGAACAAGTTCTTCAATAAGTTATTTGAAGTTGATGACAGTATAAAAAAAGATATTAGAGTATTCTTACCCGCTAACTTTGATATGCAAAAATTGACTACCGATCATACGGAGATAATTCAAATAAGCACGAGTAAAAAAAAGTATTTACAAATGAAATATGCCGTTCAACTGGATCGATACGGTGATTTACTTGGCAGTGTGTTAATATTCCATGATTTTACCGCTTTAATTGTAAAAGCGCTTGCATTAGGATATGAGACTAAAAATATTAATGAAAAAGTTTTTGATAAAAACAAACAGTTTGTAAAGCAGAATAGATATATGCAAGCACAAATAAAACAAAAAAACTTTTTGCATAATGAATATCTGCATCTTTTGGAAATTGATACATTGACACAAGCATATAACGGTAATTATTTTTTACACGCTGTTGAAAATAAAATTGCAAATAATGAAACAAACTTTTCCGTGTTCAGTATTGATATTAAAGATTTTAAGTATATCAACGATTTACGGGGACACTGGTTCGGTGATTTTGTACTCATAAAAGTTGTTGATACCATTCATAGATTCATCAGTGCTGATAATGCTGTTTTATCACGTACCGATGGCGATAATTTTTTGCTGCTGCATAATTCGATTAGCAATGTAAATGATGCAATTATTTTTGCCCGTGTTCTATCTAATTTAATTTCCGAAATTAAAACAGTGAATAATTTTGAAATTTCAATCAGTGTTTTAATCGGTATTTGTATATACGAACGTGGAATGACGGCGGAAGAAATTATCGATAATGCCTCACTTGCAAGCCTTCAGGCAAACACTCAGGAAGGCACCAGATACGTTGTATTCACACCGGAAATCTCGCGGAATATTACAGAGCGTTTTAAACTCATTGCCGAAATAAAACATGCATGTGATAATAATGAATTTATTCCGTTTTATCAACCGCAAGTTTTAGTAAAACGGGACGGTTCGCAAAAAATAATCGGTTATGAATCGTTAGTACGTTGGCAGCATCCGAAACGCGGTTTGCTTTCACCGTTTTATTTTATCGAAGTTGCGGAAAGCTCCGGAAGTGTTGTTCCGATGAGTTATTCAATTTTACGTCAAGCTTGCTTAGATATAAATACTTTACTGCAGAGCGGCTTTCATGATTTTACGGTTTCGGTTAACCTTTCTGCAAAACAGTTAAACAGTGAAGCCTTTATAAAAACAGTGAGTGATATTTTTGCAGAAACCAATGTTGATACCGGACATCTTGAATTTGAAATTACCGAAACCGAATTATTGGTGTATAATAAGCGCATACTTGCAAAATGTATCGAATTAAAAAAAATGGGAATTAAAATCTCGGTTGATGATTTTGGTGTCGCATTTGCTTCTTTCAATTATATTAAAACATTACCTATTGATAAAATGAAAATTGATAAAAGCTTTGTTGATGAAATCGGAAAAAATAAACGCATCGAGCAAATTCTTTATATCGTTATGGAGTTTGCAAAAGTATGTAATTTAAAAATTGTTGTCGAAGGTGTTGAGTATAAAGAGCAACTTGATTTTTTGTTGCAGCAAAATGATAATATTATTATTCAAGGATATTATTTTTATAAGCCGGTTCCATTTAAAAATATATTTAACGAAAAAATTTTGCCATATTATGATGCAAAGCATTATGGAGAATAAATAAATGAATATAACTACCGATGTTACTGTAGGTTTAATCATTGCTTGTATTTTCGGTGTTTTTGCTTTTGTCTTTTTTGAGCCGATGCGAAAAAACAGAAAAAGTTTATGGATGTCGGTTCATGCGGCAATTTCATGTGGAATGTCATTTAACTATGTTGCATTACTTTTAGTAAATAGTTCGTATGTGAAAAATATTTTGTTTACCGTTCATATTATTCTGGTAACATCCCTTTTTTATGGAATTTATGAATTTACGGGTATACTGACAAACAAAAAAGATATTCTGCATTACCGAATACTTGGAATATCGCTTGGAATAATTTTTTTAATCACTTATTTTTTTTATCCATTCACAGATATATTAAAACCTATTTATAAAATATCGTGGGCTAAAGTTTTGCCGGAGCTTATACGATTCCCATCATTTGTCATATTCAGCATTTACTTTTTCTTGTTAATGTTTATTGGAATAAGAAATTTATTTTTATGCTACAAAAATTTAGATAACCCGACACGGCTTCGTATGTCATCACTTTTTGTAGGAATTGTTCTGTTACTCGGATTTTTAATAAATATTCTCAATTTAATATTGCTTTATTCATTTAAAGTTGTATCAATGTATTATGATCTTGCTATCATTACTACTTTTTTATTTTCGTTTGTGATTATCATATGCCAGCGTTTTTTTTATATCTTGGAAATATCGCCGAATTTGCTCATCTATAAAATGATAGATAAAATTCCTGAATGTGTTGTCGTCGTTGATTTTAATCTTCATCCGGTATGGTGGAATAAAATGTTTGAAGATATGTTTTCTGAATTTTTGAGCGTTCCGAAAAATTTATCAATTCATGATTTTATTTTTCCCTCTTCTGACGGAACAATTTTTAAGTCGAGAACTAAACTACAAACTAAATTAAAAATCAATGGCGAGGAATGTGATATTTTATTTACCGGTATGCCAATCAGAACAGCAGACGGAGTTTTTGCCGCCGGGGTTTATTATTTGCAGGATGTGACTTCGTTTGAAAAAAGAAAAGATAAAGTCGCACGTCATAAAAAAAAACTTGAATCAAAAATAATAAAACGAACGCACGCGATAAAGCAGAAAAACATAAAGTTAAAAAAATTAATTAGTGAAAAAATAGAACAGGAAGAAAATAATTTTTTCTTGCTTAACTTTGATAATACGACAAAATTATATAATCGAAAATCAATCATGCAAAAATTAGATGCATTGATAAGTAAAAAAGATATGCTTTATGTTCTCTATGTCGACATTGATGATATGAAAATGCTTAATGATTCATTCGGACATGAGATTGTCAATAAGTTGATTGTTGAGATAGCAACGCGCATGACATCCGCTTTTGAACATGACAATGCGATAGCCCGATTCAGCGGCGATGAGTTTCTTATTATTTTGGATAAGCAATCGGATATTCATACGGAGTGTTTGAATTTGCAACACGTACTTGCACAGCCGTTTTTTATTGATGACGTTGAAATTAAAATTACCGTATCGATTGGCGTGAGTGTTTTCCCGAATGACGGTATTGATGCGGCAACGCTCATTCGTTTTGCCGATATGGCGATGTATCAGGCGAAAGAAAAAGGCAAGAATTGTATTTCATACTTTGACACCAGCTTGAAAGATAAAATTGAAACTGATTTTTTTGTTTCCGAAAAGCTGAAAACCGAAATATTGAACAGTACGATGAATGTTGTTGTTGAGCCGGTAATTCAAATCAACGATGACGGCTCGAGACATATTTGTAGCTTTGAAACGGTGATATGTTGGTATTATGATTTTAACAGATTTTTAAATGAAACAATGTTTTTGGATATTGCAAGAAAAGCGGGTATTCTAAAAAAATTTGATAGATGGCTTCTTAATACAACAATAAAAAAAGCGTCGGAAAACAACTTCTTTAATATGAATACTGATTTTAAATTAATGATTACATTATCAGAGCAAAGTTTTTTCAGCCCGATATTTTTTGATTATATTCTGGAAACATTGAATGCATACAATGTAAAACCCGATAAAATTGAAATTGAAATTACGGAAGAAACGCTGATGTTGAATCCCGATCTTGCAATCAAGAACATCAATCAGTGTCAACAATTCGGAATAGGTATTGGCATAAAAAATTTTGGTGTCAGTTATTCATCACTGAGTTATCTCAATAAACTCAATTTTGATAAAATAAAAATAAGTAAAATATTTGTTTCAGAAATCGGAAACAATTTAAAGGATGAAGGAATTATAAAATTACTGATTGCACTTTCATCACGAATCAATATTGATGTGATTGCCGAAGGGGTCGATTCAACGGAGCAGTTTAAATTTTTGTTCCAAGTCGGTTGTCGAAAGTTTCAAGGAAAGCTTTTTGCAAAACCTATGGTGATTGATGCTTTTTTAAAAATAATAGATTCCGATTTTCTTATTGTATAAAAACATCAAAGCGGATCACGGAATAAAAACTGACCGTAGAATACGGTGAATCATTTTTGTCTTTTTTGTTTCCGTATCGATTGCGGCAATAACGGCACAAAAAATTGCTTCACCGGAATCTTGCCAGCGCGGCTTAGTTGAAAAACCGCGTTGCTGTCGATCGAGCACAAATTCAGGGTTGGCACCGATAACGGATGAGCGTAAACCGACAAAGCCGACATCGGTAATATAGCCGGTTCCGTTCGGTAAAATTTTTTCGTCGGCAGTTTGAACGTGCGTGTGCGTGCCCACAACGAGAGAAATCCGCCCGTCAAGATAAAACGCGAACGCTTCTTTTTCGTCCGGCGACTCTCCGTGAAAGTCAACAATAGTGATTGGAGACGATGGCGCCGTTTCCGAAAATTTATGCAGCACCGCATCGGCTGCGGTAAACGGTGAATCGGCTGGTCGCATATTTTCACGGCCCAAAAAGTTTGCTACTAAAAAATCAAACTCGCCTTTGTGAACAATAACGGCACCGTTTCCACCGACTTCAGGAATATTCGCGGGGCGTAAAACATTCGCAATCGGTAAAAAATCTTTACGCAAAGAAAAATCATGTAAGGAATGATTGCCGCCGGTGAGTACGTCGGCTCCTGCCGCAAAAAGTATGCTTGCAGTTTTTTCGTCGACACCTTCGCCGTCCAAAGCGTTTTCCGCATTGACAACGGTGAACGCGATGTCATATTCCGCTTGCAGTTTCGGAAGCATAAACCGTAGTGCATTGACGCCGATGTTTGCACATACGTCCCCGATAAATAAAATATTGATTTCAGCCATCGCGAATATTATACATAGATTTTGTTAATTTAACTAGCGGATTAAAAAAGATTTGACGTATAAAAATAGTTTACAAGTCGCTTTATAATGATGTTTATTAGTTCTGCCATAATTTCCGAAGTGCATCTTTTTTTAAAGCACGTCCGATAAATACTGCTTTTGCGCCGTCCATTTCTTCGCAGGTTTCGATTGTATAGTTTTCGCCGACGATGTCGAATTTTGTCCACTGACCGTTTATACAAACAAATCCTTTTCCGCGATAGACTGCCCCATAATTTTGTCTCATAATCAAAACTATCTTTGCAATGAGCTCTTCAATCGTCTGTATGTGGAAATTTTCTATTGCAACATTTTCAATGTCGGGGTAATTTTCAGCGTTGGCAAGCGAACTACTCTTATGGTGAGAGTAATAGTTTTGTAAAACTTGTTTTCCGTTAAAATTTTTCTCTTCGAGCGCGCCGGTAAGTAAAACCTTCGCTGCAGGATTGAGACTTTTGATAAGGCTCATTGCTTCTTGTATTTTTGTATGGGAAATATTTTCGGCTTTTGAAATAAAAATGGTGTCGGCATATTTTATTTGGTCAATAAAAATTTCGCTAAATTCACGCATGCAAGTAGCTATCGTATGTATATCAATAACCGTTATAGGTTGCAAAAGTCGGATATGTTCATATTCTATTTTTGCGAGATTAAAAAGCACGGAACTCAACATTCCGACGCCACTCGGTTCTACGATTAAGTATTCAGGATTTACGGCATTTGCAATGGTCAAAACTGACGAGGCAAAGTCGGACTTGAGCGAGCAGCATATACAACCTTCAGTGAGTTCCCAAACTTTTAAGCGATCTTGTTTTAAAACTTGTCCATCGATGCCGACTTCTCCGTATTCGTTTTCCATAACGGCAAAATCAATATCGGTTTTTTTTGAAAGTTTTTTTATGAGGGTTGTTTTACCTGCTCCTAAAAAACCTGAAATGATAAGTACTTTCATATGCTTTTAGTAAAATTACGAGGCGTATCGACTCCGTTGATTTTAAGTTCATTGTCGGAATCAACTTTGAAAACGCACGGGTAGTTTTCCGCGTGAATGATGCACGTCCGGATTTCAAAAGTTCGGCGGCTTTTAGCAAAGCCAAAAACCGCCACGCCCGAATAAAAAATTAGATCACTACAACAGGCTTGATTAAGTCTGCCGGTTTATCCTTCATCAAGTAGAGTGCTTTTTCGACATTTTCAAAACCTTTAAATTTGTGCGTGATCAGTTTCGAAAGGTCGAGCTTACCAACCGAAACGAGACTGCTGAGTTTTTCCATGCGAAGTCGACCGCCCGGCATAAGACCGCCATTGATTTGTTTATGTCCCATACCGACGCCCCACTCAATGCGCGGAATATTAATGGTAGTTCCTGATCCAAGATAGTTTACATTACCGATTTTTCCACCCGGCTTTAAGCATTCAACTGCTTCAGCGAATGTATCAACGGTACCGCCAGCAATAACTACTTTATCAACACCTTTTCCGTGTGTTAAATCGAGTACTTGTTTTGCGATAGGACCGCTTTTGTAACTTATAATATCGGTAGCGCCGTAGAATTTTGCAGCTTCAATACAGTTTGGCCGAGTACCGACTGCATAAATTTTAGAAGCACCGCGAAGGTTTGCACCGGCGACAGACATCAAGCCGACAGGACCGATACCGATAACTAAAACCGAATCACCGAATTGCACATCGGCAAGTTCGACACCGTGAAATCCGGTTGGCACCATATCGGAAAGCATTGGAGCTTCCTCAATTTTTACGCCTTCAGGAATTAAAGCAAGGTTACCGTCAGCATCGTTTACATGGAAATACTCACCGAAAACACCGTCTTTAAAGTTTGAGAATTTCCATCCTGCAAGCATACCGCCTGAGTGCATCGAATATCCTGCTTGTGCTTCGAGCGAGTTCCAGTCAGGCGTAATTGCGGGCACGAGAACTTTGTCGCCTACTTTAAAATCTTTGACTAACGAGCCCACTTCCACGATTTCACCGCATCCCTCGTGTCCTAAAATCATATTGTGTCGATCACCGATTGCTCCTTCCCAAACGGTATGTATATCGGAGGTACAAGGTGCCAATGCAAGCGGTTTACAAATTGCATCCATCGGACCACATTCAGGCGTCGGTTTTTCAATCCAACCCGTTTCGCCCATTTTTAGCATAGCAAATGCTTTCATAAAAACTCCTTATATATCGATATATTATTATCGATATATTTATACTATACACTATAGCAATTGACTTGTCAAGAGGATAATTCCCATTATTTATATTTATTTTTATAATTTGAGCGTATGGGAGGCACTGATTAATTCAATAGAGAATTAATCAGTGCCTCCTTGAGTGTTTTACGCTTTTTAGCTCCGGTGAATAAAATGAAATGTCAATACTTCAATAAATGCCCCATCTTTTTTTGTTTTGTTACCAAGTAGCTCAAATCGTAAGGCGTCGCTTCCGCTTGAATCGGCACCCGCTCGGTAATTTTCAAACCGAATTCTTCCAGCTGGTAGACTTTGTCGGGATTGTTCGTCAAAAGGCGCATCGTCTTGACACCGATATCGCGCAAAATCTGTGCGCCGATAAAGTATTCGCGCAAGTCAGCCTTGAAACCCAGCGCGATATTCGCCTCAACCGTGTCCATGCCTTTTTCCTGAAGCTCATAGGCTTTCAGTTTGTTGATTAAACCGATACCGCGACCTTCCTGCCGCATGTACAGGAGAATGCCCCGTCCTTCGTGTTCGATTTGCGTCATCGCGCGGGCAAACTGCTGCCCGCAATCGCAGCGAAGCGAGCCGAACGTATCGCCGGTCAAGCATTCCGAATGAACGCGGCAGAGAATGTTTTCGCCGTTTCCGATATCGCCTTTTACCAAGGCAACATGACTTTCACCGTTCAGCTTGTTCTCATATCCGTAGGCGGTAAAAAGCCCGTACTTTGTCGGCATTTTCACGCGGGTAACCCGCTCGACGAGCGGATCATGCACTTTCCGATAATGCTGCAAATCCTTAATGGTGATAAACGTCAAATTAAAGCGCTCGGCAAGCGCTTTCAGCTCCGATGTCCGCATCATTGTTCCGTCTTCGCGCATGATTTCACAACAAAGTCCGCAGGGTTTTAACCCCGCAAGACGACACAAATCTACCGTTGCTTCCGTATGTCCGTTTCGCTCAAGCACTCCGTTTTTTCGTGCCAAAAGCGGAAAACAATGTCCCGGGCGGCGAAAATCTTCCGGCCGTGCATCATCCGCAACAACTGCCCGCGTGGTAACGCCGCGCTCCGCCGCTGAAATTCCTGTCGTCGTCGATACGTGGTCAATCGAGACGGTAAAAGCCGTTTCGTGATTGTCCGTGTTCAAACTCACCATTTGCGGAATTTTCAAACGTTCCACAAATTCCTGTGACATCGGCATGCAAATCAAACCTTTCCCGTACGTTGCCATAAAATTTACATTTTCGGTCGTTGCCGCTTCCGCAGCACAAATAAAATCGCCCTCATTTTCGCGCTCTTCATCGTCAGTGACCAAAATAATTTTGCCCTGTCGTAAGTCTTCCAGCGCTTTTTCAATCGTGTCCATATAAACCTCTTTTTTGTAAAGTTATTTTTTTAAAAGCCGTTTTCGGCTAAAAATTCTCGTGTAATGGTGCGGCTTACCGATTTTTCAGTTTTTGCCGCATACCGCTCAATGCACTCGGAATCCGTTTTTAAAAGTTTTTTGACGTATTTTCCGATTACATCCGTTTCCAAATTTACCGTATCCCCGATCTTTTTGGTTTTCAAAATCGTATGAATCAGCGTGTGCGGAATCGCTGAAATCGAAAACGCCGTTTCTGAAACTTCCGTAACGGTTAAACTAATGCCGTCAATCGCAACGGAGCCTTTTTCGATAATCAAACCGGTAATGCTCGGCTCGGTTTCAATCGTAATTTTCACCGCAATATCGTTTTTCATCATCGCGGTAATTTTCCCCGTTCCGTCAATATGCCCGGAAACAATGTGTCCGCCGAATCTACCGTTCATCGGCATTGCCCGCTCCAAGTTCACGGGAGAAGCCGGCACCAGCGAACCGAGATTTGAGCGCTCCAGTGTTTCAAACATCACATCGGCGGAAAAGCCCGCCGTCGAAAGAGTCGTTACCGTAAGGCACACTCCGTTCACCGCAATGCTGTCGCCGAGTTGCGTTCCTTCCAACACTTTTTGCGCGGCAATTTCCAGCTTTGCCGAGTTTTTTCCCCGCAGCACCGTTTTCACGGAGCCGACTTCTTCGATTATTCCGGTAAACATGACGAGCCTCCCCGCTCAAGAATATCCGCTTCTAAAAGGATATCAGCGCCGATTTTTTCTATTCGGCAATTTTCCAAAAGGCACGCCTCGGTTATATCCGCGATGCCTTTTCCTTCCACCGGCGTTTTTGCCTCCGTTCCGCCGAAAATTTTCGGCGCAATAAACGCGTATACTTTTTGGACGAGGTGTTCCGCAAAAAGGCTTTCCAGCAATGTGCCGCCGCCTTCGACAAATATGCTGTCAATTTTTCCCGCAGCTAATTTGCTCATTAGCGCCGGTATGTCCACCCTGCCGTCTGTTTCGGGGAATGACCACACTTCACAGCCGGCGGCGTTCAGCTCGTTCAATTTATCCCCGCTTGTGATACACGTTGCGATGATAGTGCGGACTTCGCCGGCAGTTTGTACAAGGCGGCTTTCAAGCGGCGTGCGAAGATACGTATCGCACACAATCCGGACCGGATTTTTTCCTTCCACGCCGCGGGCGGTTAAAAGCGGATTATCCGCACATACGGTACCGACGCCGACCATAATCGCCGCATATCGCGTTCGCAACTCGTGAACCCGTTTTCGGGCTGCTTCACCGGTAATCCACTTTGAAACTCCGGTTACCGTAGCGATTTTTCCGTCCAAGGTCATCGCATATTTTACCGCAACGTACGGCATTTTTTTTGTGATATAATGAAAAAAAATAGGATTGATTGCATCGCAGTCTTGTTGTAAAAAGCCTTCAATTACTTCGATTCCGACTGCGCGCAGTTGTGCAACCCCTTTTCCTGCTACCAGTGGATTTGGGTCAGCACTTCCGATAACGACACGGACGATTTTTGCTTTGATAATGGCTTCCGTGCAGGGCGGCTGCTGTCCGTAATGACAGCACGGCTCCAGCGTTACATACAATACCGCGCCTTCGGGGCTTTCACCGGCAGTTGTGCAATCCTGCAATGCTGCCCGTTCCGCATGTAATCCGCCGTAATAGGCGTGATAGCCACGTCCAATAATGCGACCGTCCTTGACGAGAACCGCTCCCACGAGCGGGTTCGGTGCGGTACGCCCCGCGCCTTTTTTTGCAAGCTCAATCGCCAGTTGCATATAATCGTAATCGGTGAGATGTAATTCGCCCTTTTCCAAAATAAATGCTCCGTTTTTCAGGGCGGTGCCGGCAACACCCTTTTTGCGGGGCGGCACTGTTGAGATGTCGGATTCGTTTCTTTTATCCGGACTATACCGTCGGCTTTGGAGTTTCACCAAATCATGCAAATTAAAACGCGCATCGCACCGTGATAACGGTCGGACGTTTTTATCCGCTCGTGGGCTGTACCACCGGTCAAGGAATTTCACCTTACCCTGAAATTATTTTTATAATACTCAAATTTTATAAAATAGTCAAGGACATAAAAACCTCTTGACAAAACGGACAATTTGATGACAATATATCTCTAAAAATATTTTGTTTATAGCGAATCTGGTTTAGGAAATTTTGATCAAACCGCGGCGTTTCAAAATTAAATAAAACGGCAGTTTATGAGGTAATACATATGGATAATCATAGCACTGTGAATGTAACTTCGGAAAAAGATCCCATTCATAATCAAAGGAAAAAAAGCAGTTTTTTGACGGTTCTTTCTATAGGAATTTTGGTTTGCATTATGTGTTTGTTTGTTGCAAGCACTATAATGCTTTATTTTTCATTTCGTAAAAATCTAACGCAGCTGATAGTTCAAAAATCAACTGAATTGACTCGCGAGATTGCAAAGAATGCGGAATATATTCTTGAAAATGCAAAGAATCCGATTACGGATTTGCAGGTATTGGTGGATAAAACGGCCGCACAGAAAAATATTGCGTATGCGGTTATTATCGATAAAAATGTTACTGCAATTGCACACAGTGATCATATAAAACTTGGCAAAGTGTACGAGAATGACAGCTACACTGAAGAGGGCGCCGCAAAGGGTATTGAAAAGAACAGCCGCTTTTATGCAGACGTGCAGAAGATATGGACTTATGATATTATGATTCCCATTTATAAAAACAACGAGATATTCGGAGCTGCTGATATCGGTGTTCCTGAAGTTGGGATAACCGAGGTGATACGTAAAGTATTAACAACGCAAATATTTTTGTTTTTACTGTTTTTTGCTGTTACTGCACTCATCATCATGCTGTTTATACGATTTCTTGGTGGTTATTTTGGGAAAATTATTTATGTAGTTAAGGATATTTCTGAAGGTGAAGGCGATTTAACCGCGCGAATTGAAGAAAGTGCATTTAAAGAAACAAATGATTTTGCCGTTTATTTCAACCGAACAATTGCTTCAATAGCGAATGTAATAAAAAATATTTTTGTACACTCAGAAGAAATGAATGAACTCGGAGAAACGTTGTATTCCAGTATGGAAGAAATGGCTGCGTCTATCCAAAAAATCGGCTTGAATATTGATGCCGTAAAACAGCAGGCGATGACACAGGCGGCAAGTGTAACGGAAACGTCTTCAACTATGGAAGAAACCGTCCGTACCATACAGCAATTAAATAAGAGCATTGAATTACAAGCGGCGAGCGTCACACAATCTTCCGATGCCGTAGAAAAAATGAATGAAACAATTAATTCGATGACGCGAGCACTCGATCAAAACGATGAAAAGATTGAACAGTTAGTTGTTGCCACCGTGAGCGGAAAGGAAACACTTGATTCTTCGTATCAGATGACCAAAAAAATTTCCGAAGAATCGGGCGGTTTAATTGAAGCAAGCAATGTTATCCAAAATATTGCGAATCAAACAAATATTCTTGCAATGAATGCAGCAATTGAAGCGGCTCATGCCGGAGATGCAGGGAAGGGATTCGCCGTTGTTGCCGACGAAATTAGAAAATTGGCTGAAGAATCTTCTGTTCAGGGAAAAACGATTAGCGCAACGTTGAAACAATTGGAAACGGAAATTGAAATGTTGTCAAGTTCGGCAAAAGTTGTTGAAACGCAATTTAATCAAATCTCTACTCTTGCAGAAAATGTACAAGCATTCAGCGATACCGTAACGACAACAATGCGTGATCAGAAAGCAAGTAATCGTGAGCTTTTGGCAGCAATTAACAATATCAATACGGTAACCGTTGAAGTAAAAAACGGTGCGGTCGAAATGCTTAAAGGACAGAAAGGAATTGCTCACGAAATGCGCACCCTAGATAATTTAACAAAAGAGATCACGAACAGCATGAATGAAATGACGATTGATGCCGGGCAAGTAAATCATGCGGTAGGGAAAGTAAGCAATATCACGCAAAAAAACAAACATAATATTGAACGATTGCTCAGTGAAGTTAATAAATTTAAAATATGATTTTTTTCGACTACCACTGTACAAATTTTTTGTTTTATGATATACATCTTGTCGTATGTCTTATGTATAAGACGGAGGAGAATTATGATGAAAAAAATCGCATCAGGTTTATTTTTGTCGATGATGTGTTTGGGGCTTTCCGCAATGGGAAATGCAGAGAATAAGACCGTCATTGCTCATCGGGGTGCTTCAGGCTATTTACCTGAGCACACACTTGAATCAAAAGCACTTGCATTTGCGCAAGGAGCGGATTATCTTGAGCAGGATCTTGCAATGTCAAAAGATAATCATCTTATTGTTATTCATGATCATTTTTTGGATAATTTAACGGATGTTGCTTTAAAATTTCCTAAAAGAGCGCGCAAAGACGGTCGTTTTTATGTTATCGATTTTACGCTTGACGAGCTTCGTCAGCTCAATATGACGGAAAATTTTGAAATGAAGGATGGCATCGCAAAAGCTGTGTATCCGGGACGTTTTCCCGTATGGAAGTCTTCCTTTAAATTGCACACTTTTGAAGAAGAAATAGAATTTATTCAGGGCTTGGAAAAATCGACCGGTAAAAAGGTTGGAATTTATCCTGAAATTAAAGCTCCTTGGTTTCACCATAAAGAAGGCAAGGATATTACCGTTGCAACGTTGAAAGTACTCAAAAAATACGGGTATACCAAAAAAACGGATTTGGTGTATTTGCAAACCTTTGACTACAATGAATTAAAACGAATCAAAACGGAATTGCTGCCGCAGATGGGTATGGATATCAAGCTCGTTCAGCTGGTCGGTTACACGGATTGGCATGAAACCGAAGAAAAAAATGAAAAAGGTGAATGGGTTAATTACAACTATGATTGGATGCACGAAAGCGGCGCCGTAAAAGAAATTGCGCAGTATGCCGATTGCATCGGACCGGCGTGGTATATGCTCATTGATGATAAAAATTCAAAAAAGAATGCGCTCCAATATACGGTTCTTGCGGAAGAAATTAAAAACGCCAACATGGACTGTCATCCGTATACGGTTAGAAAAGATGATCTCCCGCCGTATGTTGATACGGTTGACGAACTGTATGATGCATTGTTTCATAAAGCGGGAGCAACCGGATTATTCACCGATTTCCCTGATTTGTGTATTCACTTTTTGAAGAGAGCAGGGCGCTTTTAGTTTTATATTATAATAACGGGGGCAGTTCTGCTGCCCCCTCATTATTTTCTTGAGTTGCTTTTTATTGGTTATTAACTTCTTTAGCGTAATAAACCGTTTCGTCCAACTCTTGACCTTTTTTTGCCGCAATCACACCGGCAAGCATCGAGTCGCTGACGTTCAACGCGGTTCGTCCCATATCGATAATCGGTTCAATCGCAATTAGCAATCCGGCAAGTTCAACGGGGAAGCCCAAGGTTGAAAGCACCACCAAAGCGGCAAAGGTCGCTCCACCGCCGACTCCGACAATACCGAAAGAACTGAAAGCGGTAATCAGAACCAACTTTACCAAAAACGCGGGTGCCAACGGATTGATGCCGACGACAGGTGCAATCATCACCGCAAGCATTGCCGGATAGATGCCGGCACACCCGTTCTGTCCGATACTGATTCCGAGCGAACCTGCCAAGTTTGCTATGCCTTCCGAAACGCCGAGATTTTTTTCCATGTTTGAAATGGTCATCGGCAACGTACCGGCGCTGGAGCGAGAGGTAAACGCAAAAAGTAATGTTGAAAAGCTCTTTTTAAAAAACACAAACGGATTTAATCCGTGTATCAAAAGGTACAATCCGTGGACGATAAACATCAAAATAATCGCCGCATAACTGACCGCGATAAACTGACCGAGCCGAACCACCGCGTCGAAATTTGAAGTCGCCGCCGTTGCAGTCATCAACGCCATAACGCCGTACGGAGTGAGTCGTAAAATCATCATCACGAGCCGCATGACCGTATCCGCGGTTGCCGTGATAATGTCAATCATCATGTTTGCCGATTTTTCATTTGTGCGTTTCAGGAAAAAAACGGAAAAGCCTATCATGGCAGCAAAGAACACCGTTGATAACGTCGGGTTGGAACCGGCGCCGGTTAAAGCCGCAAACGGATTGGTCGGAATAATTTCAATAATCTGTTGTTGAATCGGCTTGGTTTCAAACTGAGCGAGTTTTTCATTCATCGCAGTACCGCGTGCAATTTCGGCGCTTCCTTGTTGGAGACCTTCCGCCGTTAAACCGACCCCTGCCGTAATAAACGCGCTGAGCAATGCGGAAATCGCAACGGTAATCATCAACACCGCTAAAATCCGCACGGCGGCTTTTCCCATGTTTGATTTTTGCGTTGCAATTGATTTTGCAATCGAAATAAAAATCAACGGAAAGACAATCATGTATAGCAGCCGCACATAACCGCTACCAATTATCGAAATCCACGCTAAACTTTTTGAAACAACCGTTTTATCTTTTACGGCAAACTGCAGCACGATCCCAAATATGATTCCGACAACCAATGCTAAAATGGTGCGGACATTAAAACTGATATTTTGCTTTTTTAAAAACCATAGTCCCCACAAAAGTAAAACAAAAACGCCTACGATACAAATCGTTAAAACCATATATCCTCCAAAATAATATGTTTTTATCAATAATCATACGCAGTTCGTGACTTTTTTCAAGTGCCTTTTACGATGCCTTTAAAAAGCATAGCTGATGGACATTCCGAGGTAATTGTTGTCTTTGTATTGCGTGAAAGTTCCGCCTTTTTTACCGAAGAAAAATCCCGCTTGTACATCAAGCCGTAGCGTACCGAACGTCCAATCAAGAGACGGTATCATCATAAAGTCGATTGTTTCACACGCCATAATCGTCCGTAATTTTATGTTAATACTATCTCGTAAAAGCGGTTGCGAAAGCAAAAGCATAATTTTTGTATCGGTCGCTTTTGAACCTTTTTCCACATCGTACAATTCAGTGCCGATTTTTTTGTGCATCAGCTTTATGTTTTCAGCCGCACAAAGATTCAGCGAAAGCCCGATCGGAGTAGTGTAATCCAAGCCGACATTCCAAGCAAGGCTCGGATTGTAGACATCCGGTTTTGTACCTTTCAAGTCTTCGGTAATGTTTCCGGCAAGCTCAAGCCGAAAGTTTAAAGGTCCCCATGCCAGCGCGTAATCAAAGCCGACTTGGTGGTACGGGTTATAATCCATGGTAAAGGCTCCCGCAAAAGATTTCAGTAGTGCTTCAGCTGTCGTTCCGCCTACTTTAGTTGTATCAAATGAAAAAGCCGGATTCGGAAGGAAGCCGTAATAGTACTGAAAGCCTAAATCGTGATAGCCGTTTACGGTTACCGTATAGCGCACTCCGGCTTGCGAATATTTCAGTTTTGCGCTGTCAAAGGGAAGCGGTTCGGTAAAGTTTTCCGCAAGATGGGCGGATGCTGCTTTAAATTTTGTTACTTCCCCGGGATTAATCTGTGCCATCGCAGATACCTTTGCTAAAACATTTGTGTCCTTTTGTATATCGGCTGCTATGCCTTCGCCCGTTGTTTCAAACTGCATCGGTTTCCACCTGCCGGAAGTTGCAAAGGTGTGTCCTTCAAAAACCGGTAAAAACACTGCTTCCAGTTTCATCTCTTTCGGTAAATATCCCGAAATATACAACATCGGACGGGCAAGTTTTAAATCTTGCATATCGGAAATCGTCGGGGTGCTGAGATCCTGCGGGTTAATCACATCAAGCACGCTGAACGCATCAGCCTTCCCCCACGTTATTTTTTTCAAGCCGCCGCCGAAAGTTACCGGTCCGATACTTGCTTCTATGTATCCTTCATCAATAAAGCGCGGGATTTGCGGCGTATATGGATAGAGTTCCGGTTTGTTTTTAAAATTAAACGGCAGCACCATATCGTTGAGTTTGATCCCGAAATAGGCTTGCGTCAGCGGAGCTTTGGCTTCAACATGCAATTTACCCCAAAAAAGAGAAGATGCCCGCGTGTCCTGAAAGGTTTTAAAATCGTTCAGGAAAAAATTACCGCCGGCATAAACTTCACCGCCGACCAACACCGAAAAATTATCATTTTGATCTTTAAGCTCCGTGTTGTTAAACTCTCCAAAATTATCGAACGTATCGTCATTGATGTCCTCTTGAGCAAACATAAACAGAGTGCAAAAAATAATACTACAAAAAACTGCGGTTAATTTTTTCATTAATTCCTCCGAATTTATTATAGCCTTATTGTAACGGCAGTTCGCTTTTTTTTCAATACAAATCAGCGTCCCGTCAAGCGTCGATAAAGTTTTAGTCGATATCCCATTCACCGTATTTGGGATGAGTTTGTCATCAATTGCAGGGAAATTACTGTCTATAGCTTTTGGTCTGCATTTCAAGCGCTGCTGTTTTCAAAGGCATTACACGAGTCTTTTATGTAATAATTTTTTTTCTTTTGTGTGCGAAGCTATGGAATTCAGCCATGTATTAAAATCTTTGGATTCGGATTTTAAAATTCGAAAGCCGCATCCGATTTCATGTTCATGTTTTGTCAGCCAAACTAAATTAACTTGCAAATTAAAACTATTGATGTTAAGATTTTCATTCGTTAATTGTGTTGGCTGCACATTGATGACATAATTATTTCCTTCCCGAAGCGTATTCGGCGCTGCATCCAGTGTCAAGTGCAATCGGCATCCGCTTTCGCTTACGTCGCGCATAGTAAAAACGGGCAGCGGTATACCGGAGATATAACAAGGTACCAGTACATTATATCGGATTGAGTCGCGCCGCTCGCTTGGACTCATGTCAATTAATACTGCAACATTTTTAAATAACTTCATGATATTATTTTATCATAACCGGTATGTTTCAGTCAATCGGTGGAATCTTACAACAAGTATTTGTTAAACGTTTATTTTTATTACGCTCTTGTAAAATAGATTTCTTTCATTATAATGGGCGTCATGTTTAATTTTGCACGAAGTGCCGGTGTATTGCTGCATGTCAGTTCGCTTCCCGCAAAATACGGAATCGGAACGTTCGGACGATCGGCGTTTGAGTTTGTCGACTTTTTGAAACGGTGCGGCTTTTCATATTGGCAAGTGTTGCCCTTGGGACCGACCGGCTTCGGTGATTCTCCGTATCAGAGCTTTTCGTCTTTTGCCGGCAATCCGTACTTTATCGATTTGGAGCTGCTGGTTCGTGAAAAGCTCCTCCGCAAAAAAGAAATAACCGCAGTAGATTTTGGAGCGACGGACAATCAGTGCGACTACGGATTGCTGTATCGCAACCGGACAAAAATTTTACGACTCGCGTTTGAACGATTTAAAACAAAACAGGATGTGAGTTTTTGCGAAAAATATTTGCGGGAAACGTTCGGGGGTTTGTATCCGCAGCTTGAAGCGTATTTTTTATTTTGCGCTTTAAAAAATGACCGGCATCGCGATTGGTACGATGAAGAACCCGCCGTTAAGTTTCGGGATGCAACCGCCATCGCCGAATTACAAAAAACTTTTTCCGAAGAAATTAATTTCCAAAAGTTTGTACAATATTTGTTTTTTACGCAATACTTTGCTTTAAAACGATATGCAAATGAAAACGGCGTTTGCATCATCGGAGATATTCCTTTTTATAGTGCGTACAACAGCTGCGATTGTTGGACAAACCCCGATGCTTTTTCGTTGGATGAAAATCGCGCCGTGCAGTTTGTCGGCGGTTGTCCTCCCGACGCTTTTAGTGATGACGGTCAGTACTGGGGCATGCCGACCTATAACTGGGATGCGCTCCGTCAAAGCGGCTATGCGTATTGGATCCAGCGTCTTGATTTTAATTTTATGCTGTTCGATGCGGTGCGATTGGATCATTTTCGTGGGTTTGAAGCTTTTTGGAAAATTAATGCGCGTGAAAAAACGGCTCGAAACGGTGTTTGGGAAAAAGGCGGTGGCGCGGACTTTTTTGCAGCGTTGAAAAATCACCGTGCAAGCCTTCCGATTATCGTGGAAGATTTGGGCGTTATCACCGATGAAGTGCGTAATCTGCAGCGTTTTTGCAATGTCCCCGGCATGAAAGTGTTGCAGTTTGCCTTTGATGATGCAGGTCGCAGTCCGTATCTGCCGCATAATTACGCCGATTCCTTTTCGGTCGTGTACACGGGAACGCATGACAATGCAACGAGTGTCGGTTGGTTTGCCGATCAGGATTCGTCTGCGGTTGCGTATGCAAAAAAATATTTGGATGCAGCCGGCGTAAAACCGCTCGCGGAAAAACTCGTGCGGCTTGCGTTTTCCGCTATTTCGTTTTTAGCAATTATTCCGGCGCAGGATCTTTTGCAGTTGGACAATTTCGCGCGTATGAACACGCCGGCAACTATGGGAAACTGGGTGTGGCGCTTAACCCGTAAAAACTTTACTGCCTTACAAAAGCGGGAAGCGGCAGTGCGGGACCTTTTAAAACTCTACAATCGGTTTGGAAACCGGTAAGAGCAAAGCCGCAAAAATCCAATGAATAAAAATAAAAAAAAATTCAAAAAGTACTTGACAAAAGTATACAATATCCCTATAATGGGTATACTTTATATTTTTCCGCTACTTTTTAGTCTTTGCGCGAGAGTGGTGGAATTGGCAGACACGCCAGACTTAGGATCTGGTGCCTCGGCGTAAGGGTTCAAGTCCCTTCTCTCGCATGCTCGGAAAAGGGCTTTTACACGCGGGAATAGCTCAGTGGTAGAGCGCCACCTTGCCAAGGTGGATGTCGCGAGTTCAATCCTCGTTTCCCGCTTTTAGCGATTCGGCGAACCTGTTGTCGAATCGCTTTTTTTATAACCGAAACAACATACGGTGCCGCCGTACCGAACGCGGTTGAAATTTATAGGGTTCTGTCCAACGACAGCAAGTGAGGGTTTATGGAAATTAAAAAAGAAGTTAAAGACCTCGGGTCTTCCAACATTCAATTAGATGTTACAATTGATAAGCAAGATGCCAAAGAAGCGTACGATAAGGTTATTGAAACCTATGTGAAAAACGCTCAAATTCCGGGTTTCCGACGGGGAAAAGTTCCGGCAACGATTTTGGAGCAACGATACGGTAAATCTTTAAAAATGGAAGCGGGGTCAAACCTCATTGAAAAAGCCTTAACTGAAATTTTTGATACGGACGACAAAGATATTAAACCGCTCGGCTATGAACAGCCGGAATTGATCGGCGACTTGGAGTTTGAACCGGACAAGGATTTTACCTTTTCGGTTTCTTACGATATTTTTCCGAAAGCCGATTTGAAAAAAATTGACGGATTTACGATCAAAGCGCCGGTGGTAACCGATGAAGACGCAGCTCTTGAAAACGAGCTGAAAGTTATTCAGCGCAACAACTCATTTGTGGTTGACAAAAAAGACGATGAGACGGTACAACAGGGAGATCTTGTAACCGTTGATTATGCGGAGTTGGATGAAAGCGGTAACCCGATTGCCGAAACCGAACGAAAAGAGTTTGCATTTGAAGTCGGTACCAAATACAATATCTACCATCTGGATGACGATATTATCGGGATGAAAAAAGGCGAGGAAAGAGATATTACGAAGGATTTCCCTGAAGATTACGAAGTAGCGAGCCTTGCCGGAAAAAAAGTGACGGTACGTGTAAAGTTGACGGCGTTGAAGTTCCGCGATATGCCGAAACTGGATGACGACCTCGCGCAGGATGTAAACGAAAAATTTAAAACCCTCGATGATTTGAAAAAAGATTTAACGGAAAAAATCAAGAAAGCCGTCGATGCTCGAATTCAGCAAATTAAAATTGACAATTATCTCGACAGCGTTTTGGAAGCGAATGACTTTGCTTTGCCTGAATCAATGGTAAACGCCGACGTGAATTTGCGCTGGGCGAATGTTGCACGCCAGATGGGAATCAGCGAAGCGCAGTTGACGGCAATGATGAATAAACAGCAGGACGGCTACAACAAAGAACGTTTTGCGGAAGCGGTCAAACCCGAATCCGTAAAAGAATTAAAAAAGCGTATTGTGATTGAATCTCTTTTGGAAGCAAAACCGGAAATTACGGTAACGGAAGCGGACTTTGAGACGGAATACAACGACATTGCTGAATCATCCAATATGCAGCTCAAAGATGTAAAAGAAAAATACGGCAGCGATGAGTATAAAAACTATTTAACCGATATTATCAAAGAGCGGAAACTGTTTGACCTCATATTGGCGGCTTGCACGGTTGAAGACGGCGAAAAGATTGCCGCAAGTGAGTTGCTGCAGCAGCAGGTACGTTAGATGAATGTTTTGTATCCGGTAAAAATACGTGGTTTTTAAGGAAGAATAATGAACGAACAAATGAACACGTTGGTTCCGTATGTTATTGAGCAAACGGGAAACGGAGAGCGCAGTTACGATATTTTTTCACGCCTTTTGAAGGATAGAATTGTTTTTGTTGACGGCGAAATTAACGACGCAACATGCGATTTAATGGTAGCCCAGCTCCTTTTTTTGGAGTCACAAAACCCTGATAAAGATATTAGTGTGTATATTAATTCGCCGGGCGGTTCCGTGACCGCGGGACTTGCGATGTACGACACAATGCAACACATCCGTCCCGATGTGCAAACGATTTGTCTCGGTCAGGCTGCAAGTATGGCGGCGGTTTTGCTCGCCGGCGGTACGAAGGGAAAACGGTTTGCACTTCCTTCTTCCCGCGTGCTGATTCACCAACCTTGGGGCGGCGTTGAAGGGCAAGCTTCTGACATTAGTATCGGGGCGCGTGAAATTATACGGTTGAAAAAGCTTATTATTGAATACTTTGCATCATGTACGGGAAAAGCCGAAGCGGAAGTCGCTCGTGATTTGGAGCGAGATTATTTTATGTCTGCCACAGAAGCTTGCGAATACGGCATCATTGATAAAGTGATGCTTCGCAATAACGAAAAAAAATAGCGAAAGCAAAACACAGTGTTCCATTTGAGTTTCATTTTGAGGAGAAAGCATGGCTAAATATAAACCACTTTATAACCGTATGTGTTCATTTTGCGGACGTCCGGAATCTCCGGATACGATTATCGTTCCCGGTCCCGGGGATGTTTCAATTTGTGAACAGTGTGTAGAATTGTGTCAAAAATATATCGACAAACGAAAAGCCGAACGACACGGAAACGGTTTTCAACTCAAAAATTTACCGACGCCGGTTGAACTCAAAGCATACTTGGACGAATATGTTATCGGACAGGATTATGCAAAAAAAGTTCTGTCGGTTTCGGTGTACAATCACTATAAACGAATCGGACAATCTGTTGCAGAATCCGCCGAAGACAGTATCCGTTTGGAAAAATCCAATGTGCTTTTACTCGGTCCGACCGGCTCGGGAAAAACGCTTTTAGCAAAAACGCTTGCCGAAAAACTGGATGTGCCGTTTGCGATTGCCGATGCGACTACCGTCACGGAAGCCGGCTATGTCGGAGATGATGTTGAAAATATTTTGCTCAAACTTATCCAAAATGCCGACGGGAATATTGCAAAGGCGGAACACGGCATTGTATTCATTGATGAAATTGACAAAATTGCACGGAAAAGCGAAAACGTTTCAATTACACGAGACGTTTCCGGTGAAGGTGTACAGCAAGCACTTTTGAAAATCATCGAAGGCACGGAAGCGTCGGTTCCGCCAAATGGGGGACGTAAGCATCCGAATCAAGACACGTATAAAATTGACACTTCCAACATTTTGTTTATTTGTGCGGGAGCGTTTGTCGGTTTGGAAAAAATCGTCAAGCAGCGCGTTTGTGAACATCCGGTCGGTTTTTCTGCGGATATAAAAACCCACGATGAAGAAAACTTGACGGAACTTTATAAAGATTTAATCCCTGATGATTTGGTTAAGTTCGGAATTATACCGGAATTGATTGGGCGATTGCCGATCACCGTTGCGTTAAATCCGCTCAACAAAGAAGATTTGAAACGTATCTTGACCGAGCCGAAAAATGCAATTACCAAACAATATCAACAGTCATTCAGTTTTGATGAAACGCGTTTGATTTTTGAACCAGACGCGATTGATGCAATTGCCCAAAAAGCTATTGATCAAAATACGGGAGCGCGCGGATTACGGGCAATTATCGAAAAGTTGATGCTCGAACCGATGTATAAATCGCCGTCCGTAAAAGGTAAAAAACAAATTACGATTACTAAGAACATTGTCGAGAACTCCATTGTTCCTGAAATTCAAATACTTTCATCAAAAACCGCGTGAAGTACGTATTGCGGAAAAACTTTTAGGAACTGCGCGTTTGTTTAATTGCTGATTTTAAATAAACGCTCCATATAATGTAAAGTTTTTATAAAATTTATAAAAAACGAAAAAAAAGACTTTACAAAGTTTTAAAAATATGTAGAATGTAGGGTGTAGCTTTGTAACTACATAAAACTGCTAAATTAAGGAGAAATTAAATGGCAAGTTTAGATCTACCTCAGAGTCCTAATGTGTTCCATCCTGAAAAGCCCAGTGCTGTCGGTTCACGAAACTCATTAGCGCAAGATTACCGAGATCAACAGAAAGAAGTAAATCAGTTGATCGAAGAAGAAACAAACAAAGTGTTACATCACTTAACAACAAAACTTCCGAAAGATGTGTTGGAAAGATTGGATGTTATGGGCGGCGTGAAGGAAAAGTTGTATAACTACTTCAACCAGAACTACCAAAACATGTTCAACCGTTACATGGTAACCGCTGAAGATGAAATGGTGAAAAAGGTTCGAAACTTCATCGACCGCGAAGAAATGAAAGTTGTTGACCGATACACTCCGAAAGAAATTGCTAACCTTTTGGATCAAGTCGGCGGTGCGGACAAGTTTAACACCGGCGAAATTGAAAAGTCAATCGTCAACATGTACGGACACTTGCAAGGTCACGTTCAGCGCGGTGTAAACGACTTGGAAACGTTGACCAACTCGTTGCTGCGTCAAAAAACCGACGTTGGAGCTTTTGTCCGCGGACAGAACGCCTATGCAATCGTTAAATGTGCTTTCAAAGATAACCTTACAAAGCCGAAGACCGTTACCGATGTTAAATTGTCAATTAACATTTTGGACACCGAGTTAATCAGCCCGATTTTCCACTATCAGTCAACCGTTGAGTACATTATCAAAGATCTGTTGTCGAATCACTATATCCAGGAAATTGACAAGGAAATTGAAAAGCTCAAGGATGAACGAATTGACAAAGGTTTGGATGAACTTGACGAAAGTTCCCTCATTTTTGAAAAGATGAATCGCGTTGAAGACTTCACCGATGATGAAGTTGATAATCCGGAGAGCAAGCGATACAGCACGCTGTCAAAGGAACTTATGGATCGGATCAACAACTTGCGAGCTGAAATCGATCCGGAAACTTTTGACCAGTTGAATATTCGCGAAAACTTGAAAAAAATTATTGACTTGGAAAACATCCGAAGCCGCGGTTTTAATACGGCGATTAACTCAATCACCTCAATCTTGGATACTTCAAAAATGGGTTATCAGTACATCGAAAACATGAAAAATGCTCGCCAAGTTATTATTCGCGAGTACGATGATACCGATGTTGCAAACCTTCCGGATGAACGCTTTTCAATTTTGCTCCGCTACATCAACAGTGCGCAGCTCCTTGAAGAGCGAAAAGCATACGAAGTGATGGTTCGCTCATTTGAAACCGAAATTGGACACATTTGGGACGTTGTTCATTCAATCTATGACAAGTCAAAGTTCGGTACTCGTATTACTGATTTCGATGACTTGGCAGGAAAGTACAAGAACTACATCCGCAAAAACTACAAAGAAAAAGACGGCTTGCCGGCATACGAAGATATTGCAAAAGTGTGGGACGAAATTTCCTTTGTAAAAGTCGGTGAAACCGAAGTTGAAAAAATGAATCGCACATACATTTACGAAAAAGACAAGCTCCGCAAAAGGCTCATCCTCATGCGTGAAAAGTTGCAACAAATGTACGATTACAAATATCCGATCGAACGTCGTGTTATGGAAAATCGCTTGAACAAGCTTGAATCCGAATTTACAACATTCGATTACATGATCAACCCGTACCATGTGCAGCCGGGTATTTTGCTTGACATTGACATTACTTCAATCAAGCGGAAAAAAGCGACTTTGGATGGCATGGCAAACCTCCTTAATGAATTCTTGGCAGGTATTTCCAAGGGCTTTGAAGACGCTGCGTTTGCTTCGTTCTCGCGCCGACGTTCAACCGTTCGTACCGACCTTGCAAAGTCGTTCGGAAGTGCTGATGATGAGGGTGTGGGCGATCCGAAAGCAGGAGAAGCCGCCGGTCGTGCTTCGTTCAGCGAAGTGATGTCTGCTCCGATGCTTGAAGCAGAAGCAGCTGAAGCGACTAAGAGCTTACCGGCTGGAAAAGCGACTACGAAACATGCTCCGCGCACCACGAAAGCGGGTGCAGCACCTAAAACGGGTCGACGCGGAAAATCAAGCTCAGGCTTGTCAAAAATTTAAGTTCGTAAGGGAAGAAAAATCTAACTTATGAATTAATTTTAACCCCCGATTACCATTTTCGGGGGTTTTATTTTAAAGGGGAATATGAATATATGGAAACTAAAACGCACTTTTATGTGCCATTTTCAAAAAGAGCCGATTTTAATAATGCGGTCGGTCATTGTCAAGCCGTTATCGATATTTTAAATGCTGACAATGAAAATATTGCGGATACAATTAATACGATGATTCTTGAAAAGGAAATTGTGCCGGATGAAGTTTTACCGATCATTTCGGTGGTACTTTTGGATAAAAAAAATTACCATGCGTATTCGGTGAACCTTGAAACAATTTGCAAGTCGTCAAACGATGTTATTGCCGAGATTGCAACATGGCATGGTGTCGATATCGTGCTGGGTTATCATCATCCCGATATGGGATTTTTAATTTTTAACCCTAAAAACCCGGCAAACACCGGTGTTCTGGATAGTTTGAGAAAAAATGAACTTTTAAATATTTATATCGGTAAAGACGATGATGAATTAGATAAAAAAATAGCGGATGCAATCGCAAATGCAGTGACGAAACTCATATATGAAAATAAAAAAACAAAATTAGCAACTTCCGTAAAATCGGGCGATTTTATTTTCAAAGTCGAAGCTCCGAAAACATCGAAAACGAGTGCAACGGCGGAACAAAAACCGACGGGTCGAAAAGCTCCGACTCGCCGTGTTCCGACTTCATCGCGAACTGCCGTACAGACTTCGTACGAAGAGCCGCAGTATGAAGTGCCGGATTATTTGCGCCGTGAAAGCACCCCTGCCGCGACTGCACCGGTCGGTCGAAAAAACATGTCGCCGCTCGTATCCGTTTTGGTTACGAACGAGCTTTTCCACAATGGGAACGTTGAAGCATGGAAACGGATTATCCGAGCCTATAATGCAAAATACCCGAATGCGGAAGTTATGGTGTATTACGACGGAGAACGAATTGTTGATATTAATACCCTTTTTAAGTGGGGAAAGGTAAAACACGGTACGATGATTCAGTTTTCGGTTGCCGCCGATGAAATCAACGACTTATCGAAATTGCGAAAATATTTGGCACAGGGTGCGAGTCCCAGTTTCGGTGCATTTTTAAAAGGTTCACCCGATACCGTTTTGAACTTATTCTAGGAGGAAAAGATGTCTATTGCAAAAAATATTTACTATTTCAGTGATGAAACTCGGATCAACGCAAAAGTAGATCGGCAATACTTCGGTATTCGGGGGCGCGAAGTAGATCAACTTGCCGAACTTAATTTGTCTGTTTTGCCGGGTATTATTATCGATGCGACGGTTGCGCAAGAATTGGCGGATGAACAGGTTTGTGAAATTTTAAAGCCTTTTTTTGATAAAATGGGCAAAACCGTTGATAAGAAATTTGACGATGCGGAAAATCCTTTGTTGCTGAAAATTGTCGTTTCGCCGAATTTGAGCATTTCCGCGTATCCGACTTTGCATAACTTCGGTTTGACGAGAAAAAATCTTGCAGGTTTTGAAGCGAAAGTCGGTGAAAAATTTGCCGCACACGAAGTTGCCTTTATGCTGAAAGGTATTTTTCAAGTTATGCAAAAAACGGCTGAGTTAAAAGAAAATGCAACCGAGCTGAAAACCGCTGAAGTAGCTCTTTCTCAGGTGCAAAAACTTTTGGATACTGAAATGAAACTTTCCGGTGCGGAAGTGATGACCAAGTTTGAAGGATATTTGCCGGAAGCGTTTTTCGACAGTGCGGAAACTCAGCTTGATGCGTCGCTTAATATTGTTAGTGATTTACTGCACACGGAAGAAGATAACGAGGATGATGTCGCGATTTTAATTCAGCCGATGGCATACGGAAACTACGGTAAGGATTCGTATTCCGGTGTGTTCAATACTCGCAATATCGTAACCGGTGAAAAAAAATTACAGGGCGAGTTTTATGTTGAGCAGTTTGACGAGGTGAGTGCTGACGGAAAAGATATTAACTCTATCGGTTCAAAGTATTTAACGAAATTGCAGGAAATTGCGTGGAAGTTGGAAGATGTCAATAAGGATGTTCGCCGTATTCGGTTTACCGTTGAGTCGGGAAAACTGTGGCTGATTGAGCAAAAATCGGTTGAAGCGAAGTCGACGATTTCGCTCGTGCATTTGCTGTTGGATCTCTACAATCGAAACGTTGTGGATGCGGAATATGTCGTGTCGACCGTAAAACCGGGACAGCTCAACGAAATTTTGCACCCGGTGATTGATGTAACGAGTGTTAAGTCGCTGAAAATGTCGAAAGGCGGTATTGCCGGCGCTCCGGGAGCGGCTGTCGGACGCGTTTATTTCAGTGCGGATGCTCTGATTGATGCACAGAAAAAAGCAAAAATGGAGGGTAAAGACACCCGCTGTATTTTGTGTATGCCTGCGACCTATGCCGGTGAAGTTAAAGCGATTGAAGTTTCAACCGGTGTTTTGTCCAACGAGGGCGGATACGCCGCTCACGCATCCGTTGTTGCCCGCCAATACGGAAAAATATCGCTGGTTCGTCCCGATATGAAAATTTTAAAAAACAAAGCGGTGATTGAAGGTGTTACCATTAACGAAGGCGATTTGATTAGCTTAAATGTGCCGTATTACGGCGATCCGATTGTGTACTTCGGTGAAGTTAAACTGATTGAGCCGGATCCGAAAACTTCAGGGCTTTTGGATTTTATCACGCTCACAAAAGCGTTCGTTTCCGGGTTTCACGTTCGTGCAAACGCCGACAGTCCCCGCGATGCGAATTTAGCTTTGGAGTTCGGGGCGGAAGGCGTCGGTTTGTGTCGAACGGAGCATATGTTTTTTAAAGATGAACGCATCAATATTTTCCGGGAAATGATTTTAAGCGAATCGCTTGCGGATCGGGAAAAAGCGTTAAATAAATTGTATAAATTTCAGCGAGATGATTTTTACGGGATTTTCAAAGCGATGGCGGGAAAAGAAGTTACTATCCGCTTGCTCGATGCGCCACTCCATGAATTTTTGCCGCATAACGAAATTGAAATGGCTGATTATGTGAACCATATTAAAACGACTAAAAAAACAACCGTCAATAAAGCGCAGCTCACTTCGCAAATTGCTATGATGTCGGAAATCAACCCGATGCTCGGACACCGCGGCTGCCGCGTTGCCATTTCGTATCCTGAAATTTATGCGATGCAGCTTCGAGCGCTTTTTGATGCGGCGTATTCGTTGCAAAAGGAAAAAATTGAAGTGCATCCTGAAATTATGATTCCGCTTATTATGAGTTTCCGCGAATTTAAGCAAATTGCATTCGGAAAGAAAATTGAAGGGCACTCATACGTCGGTTTGACCGCAATTGAAGAAGAAATACGAGAAAAGTTCAAAGCGGAAAAGCTTAATTACAAAATGGGCGTTATGATTGAGTTGCCGTCGGCGGCACTCAATGCGGACGAAATTGCAAACTATGCACAGTTTTTCTCGTTCGGCACGAATGATTTAACGCAAACGACGTTGGGTCTTTCGCGGGATGACTTTAACAGTTTTATGCCGGATTACACGATGTACGACTTGATTGATGGAAATCCGTTTGCCGTGTTGGATTCGGCGGTTCGCCAGCTGATTTTAATCGCTTTGCAGCGCGGACGCTTGGTGCGGCCTGAGCTGGTGTGCGGCCTTTGCGGTGAGCATGGGGCGCGGCCTGAAAATGTCAAGTTCTGCATGGAAGCGGGGCTGAACTATGTTTCGTGTTCTTCATACTCGGTGCCGATCGCTTTGCTTGCGATTGCTCAAGCCGAAATTGAAAAGGCAAATAAAGAAGGCAGAAAAATCAAACCAAATCTCAAAAAAGCGGTTGCAAAAAAGGCGGCACCGGTAAAAAAATCACCCGGACGTAAAGCTGCAAAATAGCGGCATTTTTTACACCGGTTAAAATAAAGCTCTCCCGCTTGAGGAATTCGGAACGCAGTTCGTTAAGGGGAGGGCTTTTTTTGTAAAAGGCAAAAAGCATGGAACGTACCGGTAAAAAACGGAAAAGTGTAGGGGAAACGCCGGTGAGAAAACGGCTTCGCAGCCCGCGTATTGGACGGTACGGCATTGCTTTGCCGAATGCGGGCTGCGTCCTTTTTGCGTAAAAAAGCAAGATTAAAAAAATAATCATAAAATTTTGAGGAATCTTTTTTATGGCGGATACAACGAAAAAACGGATACAAAAACTGGAAAAAGAAATCAAGTACCATCAGGATTTGTACTATAATAAACAGCCGGAAATCAGCGACGAAGATTTCGATGTTTTGTGGGACGAGTTAAAAGAGCTGGATCCGCAAAATGCGTTATTTAAAACGGTGGGCGTGGATACGGGAGAGGGGTTTGCAAAAGCGGAACACATTATTCCGATGGGAAGTCAGGAAAAGGCGGCAAACCCGGAGCAGTTTTTACAGTGGGCGGCAAAAATGTCGTTTCACCGTTTTATCGTGCAGTACAAGTTGGACGGTGCGAGTTTAGAATTGCAGTATCGCCGCGGTGAATTGGTAAAAGCGGTAACGCGTGGGAACGGAACGATCGGAGATGATATTACCGCTAATGTCAAAAAGATGGAAGGCGTTTTGCTGCGCTTGCGGGATAAAAACGGCGCGGTGAATTTTTCAGGCGGTATCCGCGGCGAAGTGATTATGAAGCGGAGCGTTCACAAAGCGTTTTATGCCGATAAAGCGAATTGCCGGAATGCAACAAACGGTGTGATGAAACGCAAAGACGGAACGGGGAGCGAGCATTTAACGGTGATTTGTTATGATGCGCTTTCGGAAGCGGATGCACGGAGCGGAATTTTGTCGAACGAGTTTTTTTCCGATGAGTTGGAAAAAATTGCGTGGCTGAAACGGCTCGGTTTTACCGTGGTGGAACAAAAAATTTGTGAAAGCGCCGATGAAGTAATTGCATACCGTGCTGCGGTTATGCAGCTGCGCGACGGGCTTGATTTTGATATTGACGGGTTGGTGGTAAAAAACAGGGATATCGATATTGCGGATATTTCACGACCTCGACCTGAAAAACAAATTGCGTTTAAGTTCAGTTTGCAGGAAGCCGTATCAACAGTGCGTGAAGTTGAGTGGAGTGAGTCGGGTGCGACGTATACACCGATTGCGATTATTGATCCAGTGCGACTTGCGGGAACGACCGTCAAGCGTGCCAGTTTGGCAAACCCGAACGTTATTACTTCGCTTGACTTGAAAATAGGCAGCAAAGTGATTGTTACCAAGCGCGGAGAGATTATTCCGAAAATTGAAAGCCTCGTGTCGAATCCGCCGGATGCATACGATATTCCGTTTCCGCATACCTGTTCCGCTTGTCACACGGCGTTGGTAAATGAAGGCAGCCGGTTGTACTGTCCAAATCCTGATTGTAAAAAGCTGATTCACCATCGTTTGGAAAAATGGATTGCCATTTTAGACATTCAGGAGTTCGGAAAAACGATCTTGGCGCGTCTTTTTGAAATGAGTATGCTTCATTCCGTTTCGGATATTTACCGGCTACGCGCGGATCAGCTTGCTGTGCTTGAACGTATGGGCGAAATTTCCGCACAAAAACTCATCGCCTCCATCAATGCAAAACGCGAAATCACGCTGGAGCAGTTTATCGCGGGGTTTGATATTGATGGAATCGGTGAAGTTATG
Organism: uncultured Treponema sp.; assembly: GCA_937923945.1. Lineage (GTDB taxonomy): Bacteria > Spirochaetota > Spirochaetia > Treponematales > Treponemataceae > Treponema_B. The sequence continues at coordinate 6,562 of CALDWC010000032.1, read as the reverse complement.
GCGGGAAAATTGGTTGAAGCGGGGTATGATAGCCTCGAAAAAATTTTGGCGGCGACGGAAGAGCAGCTTGCGCAAGTTCCGAACTTCGGGGAAATTATGGCGCATAACTTGGTGCAGGGTATGCAAGCCGCCGGTGCTGAAATGCAGGAGCTCATCAAAAGCGGAACGATTACGATTAAGCCGCGAGAAAATAATTTACCGCTTTCGGGAAAAAGTTTTTGCTTTACCGGCGAACTTGCGACTATGAAGCGGAGTCAAGCGGAAAGTTTGGTAAAACAAAAAGGCGGTGCCGTTAAATCTTCCGTCGTAAAAGATTTGACGTTTTTGGTTACAAATGAGCCGGATTCCGGTTCAGCAAAAAATCTCAAAGCGCAAAAATTGGGTGTGAGCATCATTGACGAAAAAACATTTTTACAAATGGTGTAAAGAAAACGCTGATTAAAGGCTTGACGCCGTTTAATCAGCAACTTTGCAAAGCAAAGTTTTTTGCAAAAGCGAAACGGGCAGGATTCGTTACTACCATATCGCTTAAATTTCAGTATTCTTGTATTTGTTTATTTGTTCAGTTTCCAACATGTTTTCAGCGAGTTTACTGATTTCATCGGCAACAACAGCAAAACCTTTGTCGGCATCTCCTGCGTGAACCTCTTCAATCGATTCGTTCATTGCAAGTAAGTTTGTTTGACTTGTAATGTTTTGAAGTACATTGCTCGATTTAATCAGAGAACTACTATAATACATTCCCGTTCATGATGTGTTCACTGCATATACATAATTGCAGAAAATTACGGGTGATGGCACGAACTTGTTCTTGACAGAACACTGAAAAGCGTGTAGGCTATCGGTATGACAAAAAACATGAACGAATACAATCACATACTTGCCGAACGCCTTATGCGCTATGCCCGCATTCCGTCGCAGTCTTCGCGGGATTCTACAACCGTGCCGACAACTGCGTGCCAGTTTGATATGGCGCGGGAGCTGCAACGCGAGTTGATAAAAATCGGTGCGGACGATGTGTATCTGGACGAGGCTACTTGTGTGCTGTATGCAAAGCTGCATTCGAATCTACCCGACGGGCAAGGCTCGCCGCTAGGGCTTGTCGCACATCTTGACACGTCGCCGGACGCAAAAGGATTCGATGTAAAACCGCGGCTGCTGGAAAACTATCGGGGCGGGGACATCGTTCTCAACAAAGAACTCGGTATCGTCATGCGTGAATCCGAATTTCCCAACCTCAAAAACTATATCGGAAACGACCTAGTGCTGACGGACGGAACAACCCTTCTCGGAGGTGATGACAAGGCGGCGATTGCTGCTATCATAACTTTTGTCGAACACTTGATAAAACACCCTGAAATTAAACACGGACTCATCAGCCTTGCGTTTACTCCTGATGAAGAAGTAGGCGGTCTCGCAAAAGACCTGTCGCTTGAGCGGTTCGGGGTGCCGACCTGTTACACGATTGACGGAGATTATCTCGGATATTACTGCGATGAAACGTTTAATGCGTCCGAAGCAGATATTGTCATTCACGGGTTTTCGGTGCATCCGGGAACGGCAAAAGGTAAAATGAAAAACGCCGTTGATATAGCCGCCGAATTTATGAATCTGTTTCCACCGGACGAACGTCCGCAAACAACAGAAGGTCGACAAGGCTTTTATCATATGGTTGCCGTTTCGGCGGAAATCGAACAGGCGTGGCTTTCGCTTATTATCCGTGATCATGACAGCAAAAAATTTGCAGCCCGTGAAAAGTTTGTCACCGACTGTGCGGCAAAAATAAACAGGGTCTACGGTGAAGGCACGTTGGAACTTACCATCAAAGAAACTTACCGCAGCATGAAAGAAGTTACCGACCGTTTTCCGCATCTCGTGGAAAATCTCCGCAAGGCAATTAACATGTGCGGGCTTGAAGCGAAAAACGAACCGTTTCGAGGCGGCACCGACGGCAGTGCGCTTTCGTGGCGCGGACTTCCGGCTCCGAATCTTTCAGCCGGGTATGAAAACGCTCACGGTCGGTTTGAATATGTGCCGATACAATCGATGGCAAAAAACGTTGAAATACTTTTGTGCTTGGCGCAGCTACTGGTGAAAGAAAAAACAAGCTTGTGATATTATGCTGTCAAAATATTGTGAAAACGGATTTTTTATGAGTGACAGCAGATGATAACAGCGAATAGCGAGTTTTACCGACCTGAAATTTATCAAGTTAGTAAAACTTGCGTATACTAAAGGAGGTACTGATTAATTCAATTGAGAATTGAAAAACAATTAGGAAATGCTGTTAAACGGCGGTAAGCCTTTAATCAGCGTTTCCTAAGGGCATTTTAAAAAGTGATGCGGATAAAATTATTATTTTCGGTATTGAAGTATAGGTGTTCAATGCTATATATTTATTGAGAATTTTTATTTTTAAAATTACTCAAATATCACCGTTGAAAAAAAAGAGAATACCGTTATAATGTTTTTCGTTATGCGTTCACCATAAACGCCATTGGAAGGAGTTGCCATGTTTTTGTATTTGAATTATCCGTCGTTTTTACATCCGGAAATTATTCCCGGAGTTCCCTTTTTGCGATGGTACGCACTGATGTATTTGGTTGCATTTGGCGTTGCGTATTGGCTTTTTTCCAAGCAAGTTAAAAACGGCGAACTGCATTTTAAATCGGGCGTTGCTTTTACCGAAGATGATCAATCCGGTTTTTTTATGGCAGGTATTTTCGGCTTGGTGCTGGGTGCCCGCATTGCTTCCTGTTTGATTTATGATGACACGTTATTTTATTTAACGCATCCCTGGCTTATATTTTGGCCATTCGACAGCGATATGCATTTTACCGGCTGGGCGGGGATGTCATACCACGGCGGTTTTATCGGCGGTCTTTTGGGAATAATCATTTGGTGCCGCGTTACAAAACACGAAATGCTGCCGCTTTTGGATACGATTGCAGCTTCGATTCCGCTCGGATATACTTTCGGGCGTTGGGGAAATTTTTGCAACGGTGAACTGTATGGTCGTATTACGACCAGTCCGATCGGAATGATTTTTCCGCAAGCACCGGCGAGCGACCGCTTTTCGGCGGCGGAACCGTGGGTTGCTGCATTTGCACAAAAATGCGGCATCGATATTCCTGCCGGTGCGCAGTTGGTAAACTTACCGCGGCATCCAAGTCAACTCTACGAAGCTTTTTTTGAAGGAGTTATCCTGTGGCTCATCATTTGGGCGCTGCGAAAGAAAAAACCGTTCAACGGATTTCTTGCTGTTATGTATACATTCGGGTACGGTTTTTTTCGCTTTTTTCTTGAGTACTTCAGACAACCGGATGCTAATATCGGGTACCGGTTTTCGCCTAATTCAACGGAAATTTTTCGTTTTACTTCGGTGTTGAATATTTCGACCGGACAAATTCTGTGTTTGCTGATGATGCTCGGTAGTATTCTCTGGTATATCGTCCTGAAAATCAAATATAAGCGGGAGCAAGCACCTTGCACCGGTAAATAATTTTAAAATATTGCTTTTTTTTCACCATTTTAGTATAATAAAGGGTATGGGTTTTTCACTTATTAAATTATTATTCGGCTCGCAACATGAGCGCGATATTAAAGCATTATTACCTACTTTAAAGCAAATTAACGAAAAAGAACGTTGGGCAGTATCTTTAACGGAAGAAGATTTTAAAAATAAAACGCAAGAATTTAAAACGCGGTATCAGGCAGGCGAAAGTTTGGATAACTTTATTCCGGAAGCTTTTGCGATGGCGCGCGAAGCGGCACGGCGAGTTTTGGGCGAACGCCCCTACGATGTGCAAATTATGGGTGCGCTCGTACTGCATAGCGGTAAAATTGTCGAAATGAAAACCGGTGAAGGTAAAACCTTGATGTCGGTTGCCGCCGTGTACTTAAACAGCCTGACCGGTAAGGGCGTTCATGTCGTAACGGTCAACGATTACCTCGCCGAGCGCGACGCGGCATGGATGCGTCCGGTGTATGATTATCTGGGGTTGACGGTCGGCGCAGTTCTTTCCAACATGGATAATGAAAACCGAAAAAAAGCCTATGCGTGCGATATAACCTACGGTACCAACAACGAATTGGGTTTTGATTATCTGCGTGATAATATGCAGCTTCGTTTGCAGGATAAAGTACAACGGGGATTTCATTTTGCCGTTGTTGACGAAATTGACTCGATTTTAATCGATGAAGCGCGAACGCCGCTTATTATTTCAGGGCAAGCCGAAGATGACACGCAAAATTATTTTGAAGTCGATAAACTTTTGGGAACCCTCGTCGAAGTAAAAAAGAACGAACAGGGTGAGTACCCGAATGAAGCGGAAGGCGAAAAATGCGAAGGCGACTACAAAGTTGATGAAAAAAATAAACGCATTTCGTTTACCGATGAAGGTATGCTCCACATTGAAGAAATTTTGCAAAAGCATAATCTCATCAAGGGTAGCTTGTTTGACGAAGAAAACTTTGAGTACATTCATTATTTTACGCAAGCGATGAAAGCGCATTTGTTGTTCCATATCGATGTTGATTACGTTGTTGCAGACGGACAAGTGCAAATCGTTGATGAATTTACCGGTCGTATTTTGGAAGGACGCCGGTACAGTGACGGTCTGCATCAGGCAATTGAAGCAAAGGAACACATTCGCATTGCACAGCGAAACCGAACGCTCGCGACGATTACATTCCAGAATTTTTTCCGTATGTATACGAAACTTTCCGGTATGACGGGAACAGCCGACACGGAAGCGGCGGAGTTTGCAAAAATTTATAACTTGGATGTTGTGGTGATTCCGACTAACTTGCCCGTTGCCCGACAAGATGAAGACGACGAAGTCTACATAACGGAAGAAGAAAAACTGGAAGCCTTGTGTACGGAAATAAAAAATGCTCACGAAAAAGGACAGCCGGTTTTGGTCGGTACGGCTTCTATAGAAAAGTCGGAACTTATTTCTAAAATGCTGACAAAACGCGGAATTCGCCACGAAGTATTGAACGCGAAAAACCACGCCCGCGAAGCGTTGATTATTGCGGAAGCCGGTGCGAAAGGCGCGGTAACTATTGCAACAAACATGGCGGGACGCGGTACCGATATTAAGCTCGGCGGCAACCCCGAATTTCGTGCAAAAAAACGGGCGGGAGATCAGCCGAACCCCGATTATCTCGAAAAACTCATTGATGAAGAAACCGCAAAATGGATTGATGATTACGAATACGTAAAAAGCGTCGGAGGCTTGTACGTTATCGGCACGGAACGCCACGAAAGCCGCCGAATCGATAATCAGCTGCGCGGACGTTCGGGGCGTCAAGGCGATCCGGGACGTTCAAAGTTTTACATTTCATTGGATGACGACTTGATGCGACTTTTCGGCGGCGAGCGATTTAAAGGAATGATGGGTAAAATCGGCCTTGAAAAAGGCGAGCCGATTGCACACTCGATGCTCAACTCCGCGATTGAAAAAGCTCAAAAAAAAGTCGAAGAGCGCAACTTTGATATTCGAAAGCACTTGTTGGAATACGACGACGTTTTGAATGAGCAGCGGAATTTTATTTACGGTGAGCGGGATAAAATTTTGGAAGATGAGCATTTGGTGGAACGATGTTATACGAGCATTCAAGAATTTATTACCGACAGCGTGGAACAAGTAAAGCATGCAGCACGAAATGAATTTGATGAAGCACTTGAAACATTGCGCAGTGATTTAAAATCAAAATTCGGATATACGCTGACGGAAAACAATCATGAAAAATTTACTCAGTCACCGAATATTGCGGAAACAATTTTCAATGCAATAAAACAAGAGATTGTTGAAAAGGAAAAAATAACCGGTGAACAGAATTTAAACTTTTTTATTCGTTTTCAATATATTAATATTATCGATCGCGCATGGCTTGACCATTTGGAAACGCTTGAAAATTTACGTGAAGCGGTATACTTGCGTTCCTATGGACAAAAAAATCCGCTCATTGAATACAAAAATGAAGGTTTTGATATCTTCGATACGATGATTGATTCTATCCGTATGACGATTGCATCGCGCGTTGCCTTGGTCAAAGTTAGCACCGAAAGCGAGCACGAAGCGCAGAGCAGAACGCAGATGGGCGTTGCGACGCATCGTGAAACCGACAGTTTTGCGGCATCACAGGCGGACAATACATCTCCGCTTGCTCGTGCAAGTCAGCCGGATAAAGCGCAGGTCGTTCGCGCATTTGAAAAAGTCGGACGCAACGATCCTTGTCCCTGCGGCAGCGGTAAAAAATATAAATACTGTCACGGGCGATAAACGAGAGTAGCGGTTACCATACTTACAACTCTAAAATAAAACACTGATTAAACGGCGCATGCCTTTAGGAAACGCTGATTAAAGGCTTGACGCCATTTTAGAAGTAACTTTGCGAAGCAAAGTTTTTTGCAGAAGCAAAGTATCTCCATCGTTGTTTCTCAATGTTCAGTATAAGTGGCTCTGAACATTTGCGAAACAATAGATTTAAAAGGTGGGTACTGAAAAGTAGTCTCTAAAAACATCAGTTTTTAGAGACTTTCCTTAGTCTATTG
>CALDWC010000031.1 GCA_937923945.1 uncultured Treponema sp. | reverse complement strand
TTTGCTTTTGCAAAGTATGCTGTTAAACGGCGTCAAGCCTTTAATCAGCGTTTCCATAAGCCGCGGCTTTTAAAAGCAAAAAAACATTCGGTGTAGAAGAATATATTTTAAGTTTATAGAAATAAAAAACCGATTAAGTCCACGCTCTTTTTTCCGATAACTAAAGCGTAGAATGGTTTTGTCTTTTAAATGAGGAGATGAGTATGTCAACATTTGCATCAATAGAATTGGGAAAAAGAAGTTTATTTGCACATCGGCAGGCAGTGCAAACCGCCGGTCATAACATTTCAAACTCGTCAACGGAAGGTTTTACGCGTCAGCGGGTAAACCTCAATGCGTTTGAACCGCTGTATCGTCCCGACCTTTCGCGTGCGGAAACGCCCGGACAAATCGGACAGGGCGTCGATGTTGGATCGATTACCCGTTTACGCGATGAATTGTTGGATACGCGCATTGTCGGCGAAACGTACGATATGGGATACTGGGACACGCGCGACAAGTACGTTGAAATGCTCGAAGAAGTGTACAACGAGCCGGCGGACGTTTCGCTGCGTACCCGCTTGGACGAATTTTGGGATTCATGGCAAGAACTTTCGGTGTATCCCGAATCGAACTCAGCTCGGCAGGTGGTTTTGACGCGCGGGACGACTTTGCAGGACGCGGTGCATCATCAGTATAAGAGCTTGACCGGTATTCGCGATATGTTAAACGGCGATATTGAAGCGAGCGTTCAGCAAGTCAACGACATTGCAAAACGCATTGCAGACTTGAACGCCGAGATCGTAAAATCAAAAGCAATGGGCGATAACCCGAACGATTTGATGGATAAGCGCGATGTACTAACGGAAAAGCTGGCGAACCTCATCGATATTTCCGTGACAAAAGTTGACGAAGACGAAACGTACATTATTTATACGGCAGGACGTGAATTGGTGCAGGGAAAAAAATTTCGCCAATTTGATGTTGTGCCGGTCATTAATAACGAAGGATATTCCGATGTGGTGTGGCAGGATTTCGGCGATAAAGCTTATTTTTCAAGCGGTAAACTGGCAGCTCTTTTTGAATTGCGCGATGTGGATGTCCGCAACGAAATCCGAAACTTGGATACGATGTCGATGAACTTTGTCGATTTGGTGAACGATATTCATCGGAATGCAGTTGCACTCAACGGAAAAAGCGGTATCGATTTTTTTAAAGAACAATATTTTATCAACAATGTTGACGGTAATTTTGACCGCAACGGCGACGGTGAATACGATGCAAGCTATATTTTCAGAATGACGGGAAGTTACGAATTGGATCCGCGTGCGCAAATCGGGCTTGAAGGGACGCTCAGCCTTTCGGGACCGCAGGGCATCGTTGAAGTCGCCTATCATCCGACCGATATGGTTGCCGATGTGATTGCCCGCATTAATCAATCGAGCGCCGAAGTGGTTGCGTACCTCGATCAAAACAGCAAGCTGGTATTAAAAGCGACCACGGCGGAACAAATCGATAATCCCGATTTTGTAATTCGACACGTCGAAGATTCGGGGCGTTTTTTAGCGGGATACAGCGGCGTTCTCGCAGGAAGCGGAGCGGAAAACGCCTACGATTGGCAGCAGGCAAATGCAGTTGTCGCTTTGGCACACGATACCGGAGCTCAACATGCGGTGTCCCCAATTGCACATCCGTCCGGCTGGATGGAAATCAATCCGGTTATCCGCACGGACGTTAACAATATCGCAGCGGGTTACAAAAGCCCCGAAGGCTTGCCCTACCCGGGAGATAACCGCGCAGCTTTAGCGATAGCGAGTATCCGCAATACGCCCGTCATGGTCGGAAATACGAAAACTTTTGACGAGTACTTTGCCGAAAGTGTGACGCTCATCGGATTAAAAGGAGAGCAAGCGCAGCGCTCGATGGAAACGCAGCAGGCGATTTTGGCGGAACTGCACACCATGCGCGACTCGATTTCGGGCGTAAACATCGACGAAGAGCTTTCCGACATTATCAAGTTCCAGTACGGCTATTCGGCTTCCGCACGATTTATTTCGGTAGTCGATCAAATGCTCGACACGATTATTAACCGGATGGGGGTATAAAGTTTTATCGGATAACTCACTTTAATCAGCATATAAATCATACAAATAAGTTTTTCATAATATCCTTGCCCGCTTCGTTTGAGGAAACGCTGATTAAAGGCTTGACGCCGTTTAATCAGCAACTTTGCAAAGCAAAGTT
>CALDWC010000030.1 GCA_937923945.1 uncultured Treponema sp. | reverse complement strand
GAAATGCGGTAAAAATCGTGTGAGATGCACATATCTTTTTACCGAATGAGGCAATTTAGCTGCACGGTGATATTGCATAAAAACGGTATTTATGATGGTATAGAGAAACGCTGATTAAAGGTTTTACACCATTAACAGCGTTTCCTTATTGTTTCTCAATGTTCAGTATACGTGGCTCTGAACCTTTTTGAAAGATGATCGTAAAATTACAAAAATAACTTGACAAGATTTTATAAATATTTTAAAATAACAGGTTTAAGAACAGAGGAGGCTTTTTATGAAGCGTAATATTAAAACTCAGCAAGGTTCTCTTTGCTTGTTTTTCGTTTCTAAAGTATTGCCGGTTATAAAGGACTCTTTCAAAACAGTAATAACGATTTTTATCATCATATTTACTTTAAGTTTTGGAACATCCTGCAAACAACGAATGGATATAAAGGAATTTATAGAAAGAGAGCTGGCAAAAGACCGTTCCAATACGATTGTTCTTTATGATACTTCTGCGACAGGCTATAACAATACCGTTTATGTGCCGAGTGAAAAAGATATTACCGGAACCGTCAATATAAAAAACGAATATAATGTCGGCTATACTGCCGTTTTAACGCTTGACGCTCCTTCTCAAAGCGCGTATTTTGCAGCCGGAAAAGCCCCAAAAATTACTTTAAGCGAAAATGATAAGTTTCAATTTACGTTTACGTTCAAAAAAGAAGCCGACGGCAACGCAAGCTCAAAAGGTGCAGAAGTTCCCGTTACAGTAAAACTCATCAAAAAAGAGGGCGGGGCATTATTTGCCGAAAAGCGCTTTACGATACGGTGCAATACGCCGCCCGCCGCACTTGATGTAACACAGGACGGCGACAGCTTTGTACTTACGCGGAACGCCGATACAATACATCACGATATTTCGCTTGTTTCTAATATCGTTACCATTAAAAGCGGCACGAAATATGATAAGACACTGTTTTCACGTGACTTTAATAATCCGGAAGGAAAAGCGACAATAGCCATAAAGACGCTTGTAAAAGCGGACTCAAGTACAACGCTTAACAAAGCAAACGGAAAACGAACACTCACCGGTTTTGTAACCGATACGGTCGGTTTACGCTCAGAGGAATTTTCATGCGAAGGAGATTATCAGTATAGCGATAAAACAAATTTCAGTCTTTCCGTAAAAGACGAAGCGTCATCATATACGCCTATTTCATTCTCAGCTTCCGGTACAGCAAATACCGATACGGCTGAAAAAACGGACTATCCGTATAAATTGAGCGATACGAAGTGCACGGTAAAAATTACCGACCTTGCTGCCGGCGCAGTATGTCAATGGAACGGCCCTTCAGGGCATGAAAAAAAGAATAAAAACGAGGAATGCACTTTGCAGCCAATCAGCGATGGAACAATGAACAGTATTACAACCGTGTTTACCGTTACCGCCGAAGATGAAGAAACGAGCAAAACATATAAGCTTACGGTCGGAAGGCAAGACGGGTTTAAGGTAACCGTTGATCATTCCGGAGTCTCAAGTCCATGCGAGATTAAATTAAATAATGGTATGGTATCGATTTCAGGTGCGGTCGCTTTCGTTCATGCATCCGATTTGAATGACGGAAAACTAAAAGTACAAATTGCTTCAAAAAACGGTGCAAACCTGGTACAATCAATACGAGCAAAAATTGATCAAAGCGATGCTTCCGACCCGCCCGCTACGGCGAGCTTTTACGGAACGAATACGATCGGTGCTACCAAAGACATTTACGGCTATAGCTTTGAACTGCCGATGGTGCAAGCACAAACACTTACAATAGGTTATGATACAAGCGTACATTTTGATGCGGACGGTAAAGCGGTGATACCGGGCGAGCCTCCCATAACCATACAAGTAGATAACAGTAGCGGAGAAATCACAATGTTGCCGTGTGATACTCAGGTAACATATCCTGCTGACGGAATAATTGATTTTAGTCGGCATCCTGTTCTTGATATGATAAGCAACTTTGCAGCAGCCGAAAATTTCAGCCCAAATGCAAAACAAATGTTTCCAAGCAAAATTTTTAATTATAATACCAATGAGGCAATTATAAAAGTTATTTTGCCGAAGAACATAGCACAGATTAAAGGATTTACATTTTACAGTGCAGCGAACTTAAAAGAAATTATTTTCCCTGACGGCTTTGAAGGAGATATAAGTGATAACCTTGCGTTCTTTAATTGTACTGCATTGGAAAAAGTGCAAATTAATAAGTCGAATCGCTATTTCAATGATGCGTACGGTAATCTTATTGAAAAAGAACAGCAAGGTTCAAGTTACACCTACGAAAACTGTACAGTGCGTCTTGCCGTAAAAAATAATCCGAAGTTAAATGGCTTACAAGCAAGACTTGCCGACGGTACTACAATACAATTGCAGCAAACAAGCGGTTCTGATCCGTTTTTCGCTGTCTATTTAGCAAATGGGTCTCATAACGGCAGTGCCTATAAAATAACGGAAATCAAGAATCAGGCTTGCATGGCGATGTTCAAGTACGGTGTCATTGATTTACCGGATTTAAAAAAGATATGGGTGAATAATTTTTCTGGAAATAAGATTACGGCACTATTTATTACGGCAAGAACACCTGCAAATATTGATAATAATAATTTTGCCATCCCTAAGGATATGAAGAATACGGGACATGTGTATGTTCAAAACAGCAGCGAACTGGAAATTTATAAAGATAAATGGGCAAAGGACAATCAAAACGATAAATCGAGATTGTATACAGCGAATAACTTTACAATTTCGGGGTATTAATACCGAGCGGCGGGTACTTTGAGCGGAAAAGTTTTAGTATTACCTATTAGTTGTTGTGCGTACCGTGCGGGTGCTTGACGCAAGGCAAAAAAAAAGCAAAACAAGCCATGCCGATATCTTTCAAGAACTCACCGACACGCTTACCCCTCATGCAGAAGCAAAAGGTTTGTCTCGGCTATCTTGGAATTAAGGAATAGATGTGCCAACCATTTTTTATAAAAGCCGGTCTGCCTCGATTTCGGCAGACCGGCTTAAAAGTTTTGAAGCTTCGAAGTGTTTTTCTAAATCTTGTCAATCGTATCCAAAATAGTGCCGTCGCGGTAACAGCTCAACCCGATTGTTTTTCCCGACCGCGGCATAACCGCCGGTTTACCGGTAAAGCTTTGTGCGAGTTCAAGCAGTTCCTCGATGGTAAGAATCTTCAAATTGGTTTCCGCTTTGAGCTGTGCAATTAAATCGGCACGGCGGGGATTGATTGCAATACCGCGTTCCGTTACCAGCGCATCAACCGTTTCACCCGGCGTAGTAATCGTCCGCACCTGATCAACAAGACAGGAAATACGAGCATTAAAGAGCTTTGACACAATGACGGTCAATTTTGCACCGGCTGCCGTATCCGCATGTCCGCCTGAACCGCCGAGAATAACACCGTCCGATCCGGTCGTAACGTTGACGTTGTAACCGGTATCAATTTCGCTTGCTCCCAAAATCACGACGTCCAATTTACCGGCAACATGTTCGGGATTATTGGGGTTAGCATAAAGGTCGGCGGAAATTTTATGGTGGGCTTTATTTTTTTCGATTGATGCAACCGACGTCAAGTCAAAGCACTGCACATCGTATAAATCTTTAAAAAGCCCTTTTTCAAGCATACCGACAAAATACGCAGTAATGCCGCCGCAGCCAAAACTGCCTTTGATGTTTTTTTTCAGCATTTGCTTTTCAACTTCGGCGGCAACCGCCAGTGAAATACCGCCAGCGCCCGTTTGCATGCTGAATCCGTCTTTGAAAAGTCCCGAATATTCAATCAAAGTACGGCAATCGCGGGCAATTTTTAAACCGATCGGGTCTTTGGTAATTTGCGTCGTTCCGCTCACAATGCCCTTCGGATCGCCGATCCGCTCCGTTTCCACGACGAAGTCGGCAAAACCGCCTGCAATATCCGGGTGCTTTACGCTGTCACACACATAATCGGTAATGGCGACCACCGTTTTCGCACATTGAGCATCGGCTACCGCATAACCAAGCGAACCGCACGATGACGGTCCTTCACTTCCTGAAATTGCCCCCGAAGCGTCAACCGCCGGAGCCGCCAAAAACGCAACATCAATCGTAACTTCTTTTTCGAGTATCATGCGGGGGCGCCCGCCATGCGTGGTCATAATCACCGGCTTTTCGCACAAGCCTTCGCTCACCGCCCGTGCAACGGGACCGGACATGTACGAAGTCATAATTTGCGTAACCGTTTTATCGCGCATGCAGTCAACGAGAATTGCATGAGTCGGAAAAATCGAAGAAGCCATCACGGTTACATCTTTAATTCCACGTGCTTGCAGTTTCTCCATCACCATGTTTAAAACAAAATCTCCGTTTCGCAAATGATGGTGAAAACTGATAGTCATACCGTCATGCAAATGAAGTGCATCCAAAACAGCGTCCAAACTTTTGCCGAATACCGGCTTTACGTTTTTTGTAAAATGATAGGAACTTTTTTTCTGTTTTGCAAAAGCTCCCTGAAAAGGATTATCCAACCCTTCACGTCCGAGAATATTACGCATTAAAATGCCCCCTCTTTCAGTAAGCCCCAGGCAACGGCACTTTCATACAAAGCTTGCGCCCGTTTAATAACCGGCAAGTCGACCATTTTTCCTTTAAAGCTGAAAACCCCCAAGCCTGCTTTTTTTGCTTCTTCGTTTGCCGCCAAAATCGCCACTGCGTTTTCAATTTCCTTTTCGGTCGGCGAAAATATTTCGTGGACGTCTTCAACTTGGCGCGGGTTAATCAAAAGCCTGCCTGAAAATCCGATGCTTTTCGCAAATTGCGTATCGAGCCGCAAACCTTCGGCATCATCAACGTCGGTAAACGGTGTATCCAAACTGTCCAACTGAAACGCATGGGCGACCGTCGTCAGTGTGAAGCGGGCGTATTCCAATTCTTTGGAAAGCCGCGTCCGCTGAATGCCCATATCAACCGAAAAATCCTCTCCCCCCAGCAGTAACGCTTCAATGTTTTTTGACGCGCCCGCAATCGCCTGCAAATCCATAATGCCATAGGCGGATTCAACGAGCATGAGCATTTTCGGCGGTGTTTGAATACCGCACTTTTTTGCGACATCGGCGATTTTTTGCTCCACGCTGTGAACCGCGTTTACGGACGCTTTCGGCACCACAATTGCATCGGGCGTACACGGCACCACCGCTTCCAAATCAGCTTCCCAGTACGGCGAATTAATCGGGTTAATTCTCACGGTGATTTCAGAATTTTCAAAGCGGAGCGTTTTTAACGCATTGCACACCAAGGAGCGCGCAGCATCTTTTTCCGTCAAAGCAACCGCATCTTCCAAGTCAAAAATCACGGAGTCAGCGCCTAAAATATCGGCGGAAACCAGCATTCCCGGATTATTGCCTGGCATAAAAAGCATACTTCGTCTATTTTTCATTTCGGCTCGCCCTCTCTATCGCAGTTTGAACACGAGCAGCAATCGTACAATCCAAAGCGCCCTTGTCCTCAATCGTCAAGCGGCACGCTTGTATTGCAAGCTCCGCCAGCGTTTTCCGAATCACTTTTTCGATTTGTTCGCCAAATTCATTTTTGACGGAACTTTCGATTACCAATTCCAAAGTCTTTGCCGGCTCCACCCGAATCAAACAATCGTTCGACTGGAGTGTCCCGCAAACACTTTCTTTCACAACATGCATATCGCCTCCAAGTTTATAAGCAACATTCGTTATATAATGAAGCATTATATAACGAAAAATATAAACTGTCAACTGTCAGTATAAAAATAACACCATGTTTAAAAATTTAAAAGTGCGGCAGCTTATCGCATTAAATCGACAATCAATCCCTTGATTTCGTCGACGCGTTCCAAAATTTCAAGCTGTTTTAATTGGTTGGAAAAAAGCTCCGTTGCAAACTTTTCGAGTTTTTCATTTATCAATCGAATGGTCGACGATTTTGGTCGGCGAAAAGAAGTCATCCGCTCCGGTGTTTTTTTAAAATCATAGGTGTGAGCAACAAAATAAGCGAGAAAATCCGCAATCGCTTTTTTATACTCTTTAATTGTTTCAAGCGTTACTTTATGATGGAGTACATCGCCTTTTGAAAACACTTCATCTTGCAGCCGAATCAGCACTTCATCATCTCCGGCGAATTTTTCCGAAGCATTAAAATGCATTGCTTCAGGTACTGTTTCCGCGATACTTTCATCCATAAATGCCGTGAACTTACGATGTTTTTTTTCCGTTTGCTTTTTACGAGGTGTTTTCGTATGTGTTATAGAGGAAAAATCCGAAGCAATTTTATAGCTGCTGTCAATTTGATCAGGCATCGTATCTCTCACTTTCGTTATCAGCGGTTATAACACTGAATTGTGCAGTACGCAATATCGCATAAGCTTCATCGGCAGTTTTACAATCAAGCAACTGCTCGGCGATATTTTCGTTTTTTAAACTAAACATGAGATGCGATAACACTTGCAAATAATATGCATGCTGATTTGAGTTAGCGGCAATCATAAATACCAGGCGAACCGGCTCCCCGTCAAGAGGATCAAAATCAAGAATATCTTTTTTTGAAATTGCCAGAGCCATAACAAGATCGGTTACCGAATCAATGCGGACATGAGGAATTGCAATCTTACGCCCCAATGCAGTCGACATCAGCCCTTCGCGTTTTATCATTGCTTCCTTGAGATTGTTTTTATCTTTCACTTGCGGTGCTTCGGCAAGTTTGTCAATGAGGATGCTCATCACATCACGTTTCGTCGCTGAATCGGTAAATACAATCCGCTCCGGTAAAATAATAGGTACTGCATTCATTTTTCCGCGAGCATTTTCCGTTTTTCTTGTTCCGCTTAATTTTGCGTTGACCCACTTTTCGATTTCACTCCGTTTAAACCGCCACACAGTACCGATTTTTCCGCAAGGGATTTCTCCGCGTTGCGCCCAATCGTAAATGGTACGTTCGGAAACGCGTAAATAACGGGCGATCTCTTCAATCGTTAAAATCTCGTCTTCCACAAAACAACCTCACCCATTGTGCAGTGTAGCGGAAAAGCGAAAACTTGTCAAGATATCGTGCGGAAGAACACTCGCTGCAGCCCGAACTCAGTTTACTTTTTCTTCCGAAACAAAGCTGTCTTCAAAACCGTCCAGTTTTTTGATACTCGAAAGCCAGTAATTCGCTTCGGTTTTATTTTCAAATGGTCCGACTCTGACACGATGTACCAATCCTTGCGCTGTATCCTTGGTAAAAATTTCCGCCTTGAAGTTTTTTTCCTGCAAGCGCTTGCGAGCTTCTTCAGCATACAAGCGGCTCGTCAACGATGCGGTTTGTACCCAGTACACTTTTTGCGGGGTCGTTGTTTTTGCCGTTGTTTTCTTCGTCTTCGCTGTATTTGTTTTTTTTGAAACGGTCGTCTTTGACGCTGCCGTATTACCGGTAGGTTTCACTGTTTTTGTCGGATAAGTTTGAGCCGTTTCCTTTTTTTTGCTCTCGTTCGACGGTACCCTTGCATCGACTTCCTTTGCGCTTTCTTTATTTTTATCGTCGGAGCTTGCCGGCTTTACCGTCGCACGCAGTTCATTTGAAATCGATGCGGGAAGTTCTCCTTCGATCGTTTTATTATCGGCGACCAAACCGGTTACGTCAAGTTCTTTCCCCCCGTTCACCAACGTAACCGTATTGTCAATATTGATTACCGGCGGATTTTGCGAATTCGGCGTCGGAACATGCTCGGTATTTTTTGCCCAGGCATCGGGATCAACACTCGCAAGAGCCGGTTTGGGTGCTGCCTGCGTTTCTTCCAGCTTTGTAATTTTGCTGCTGTTTTGACGACGTGCCGGTGAATAAAAATACCATGCAACGGCAAACACCAAAAGTAAAAAAGCGGTAAGAATTGAAAAAATCCACAAAATTTTTTTCTGTTCCATACAATCAAATCCTCTATCTCCTATTTCGGCATTCCATAAAAAAGATTTACGCTTTTTTTGCTCCGCTCCTTGATAAAAAGATCGCTTTTATCTATACTCAAGCTATGAGATACGCAGTCATTGACATCGGAGCCAACACGGTTCGTTTACAAGTCTATGAAGTTTCAGATAAAATTCCGAAAACACTTTTTACCAAAAAAATAGTTGCCGGTTTGGTAACGTATATTGAGAACCGACGACTCACGGAAAAAGGATGCCGCAAACTCATCAAAGTGCTTTCCACGCATTTAAGCACGGTTGAACTTTTTGCCGTTGAAAAAACTTTGGTGTTTGCAACGGCATCATTGCGCAATATCGAAAATGCCGCCGAAGTTAATCAAGTCGTCAAAGAGCAAACACATATCGATTTGATGATTTTATCGCAGGAAGAAGAAGCAAAACTCGGTTATGCAGGAATTGCACTTTCGTGTAATGCAACGGAAGGTTTTACCGTTGACATTGGCGGCGGCTCCACCGAAATTGTGCATTTTAAAAATAAAGCCGCCAACGTGTATTTGAATTTGGATTTTGGTTCGCTTTCGTTATACAAAAATAATATTGCACTTGTGTTGCCGTCAACACAGGAAGCAAAAAAAATAAACAGCTTCGTTAAAAAACGAATGGAACGGGAAGCCGCCGTTTCAAGTGAAGTTATTTTCGGAATCGGCGGAACCGTTCGTGCCATCGGAAATATCCTCAGTGAATTTATGCCAAATAACAGCAACACAAAGTTTTCGTATAACGATGTCGTTTTATTGTACAAAGAATTACTGGCACAAAATCCGAAACTGTTTAAAACGATTTTACAAGTGGTACCGGAGCGCGTCCATACGATTACGCCGGGAACTATTATCGTAAAAAATATTTTAGAAAAGTTTAATGCACACGAAGTGATTGTCTGTAATACCGGTTTACGCGAAGGCATTTTACTTTCATCGCTATCATAGTGGAGGCTTACCATGGAAACAGTATATACGCAAAACCGCGAAGTTTCGTGGCTGCGTTTTAATGAACGAGTTTTAGACGAAGCAAAAGATCCGAGTGTGATGCCGTTTGAAAAACTAAAATTCATCAGTATATTCACGAGCAACCTCACGGAATTTTTTATGGTACGCATCGGTAGTTTAACCGACTTGAGTGTTTTAAAAAAAAATTACCGCGATAATAAAACGGAAATGACCGCGCAGGAGCAAATAGACACCGTACTGGCGATGCTCCCGGAATTGTATCAAAAAAGAGATGATCTGTACGCGCGGGTAACCGATGAACTGAAAAAAAACGGTATCATCTGCAAAAGTTTTAACGAGCTTTCAGACGAAGAAAAAAAGTATACCGAAACCTATTTTCGCGATAACCTTATGCCGCTCCTTTCGCCGCAGATTATTGACAGTTCTCATCCTTTTCCGTTTTTGGAAAATGACAAACTCTATATTTTTTTAACGCTCGCAAATAAGAAAAAAAATCTTTATGCGCTCGTCCCCATTCGGAATGATTTTCCGCTCTTTATTCCGCTCCGAACGCAAAAAAATTTTACCTATATTTTGCTGTCGGAAATTTTACAAGCATTTGCGCCGGAGCTTTTTTACGGGCTCACCGTCGATCACAGTGCGGTTATCAATGTAACGCGAAACTTTGATTTTACGGAAGGCAGCGAAATCCGTGACGAGTTTGAAAACTACAAAGATTATATGAAAGCAGTTATTAAACGGAGAACGCGGCAGCAAGCAGTGCGGCTGGAAACTTCCGTTCCGCTGAAAAGTGCCGCTCAAAAGTTTTTACTTTCGCAGCTCAAATTGACGGAGCAAAGTCTTTTCGTTTCGCAAGCTCCGATAAAAATGAATTATATATTTGAACTTGAAAAACAACTGCCTTCCGCCATTAAAATGCGCGTGTGCAATGAACCTTTTATTTCATACAAAGTCGAAAACGATGCAAAATCAAAAATTGCATTGATTGAAAAAAAAGACGTGATGCTTTTTTATCCCTACGACGATATGAAACTTTTTTTGGATTTGATAAAAGAAGCGGCAAACGACGATCGCGTTTTTTCCATTAAAATCACCATTTACCGACTCGCAAAAAATTCCAAGCTCGTGCAGTATTTGGCGAACGCAAGCGAAAACGGCAAGGACGTTACCGTCGTCATGGAGTTAAAAGCCCGCTTCGATGAAGAGAACAATATCAACTATTCGGAAATATTATACAACGCAGGATGCAATATTTTGTTCGGATTTGAGCAGTATAAAATTCACTCGAAGATTTGTTTAATTGCATACCGCGAAAAAAGCAAAGTAAAGTACATCACACAAATCGGAACGGGTAATTACAACGAAAATACGTCAAAGCTCTATTGCGATGTAAGTTTAATCACCGCAAATGAAAGTATCGGCTTGGATGCAAACGATTTTTTTAAAAACATTGCGACAGGGCAGATTGCGGGAAATTATTTGAATTTACTGCAAGCGCCGCACTCGTTAAAGCAAACCGTGTTAGCCTTGATGGAACAGGAGCGGGTAAAAGGCGAACAAGGACGTATTTTTTTCAAAATCAATTCGCTGACCGATAAAGACATTATTGATAAAATTGTCGAGTGTTCAAATGCGCGTGTGCAGGTTACCATGATTATTCGCGGAATCTGTTGCCTTTTGCCGAATATCAAAGGGGCGACGGAGCATGTAAAAATTTATAGCATTGTCGGTCGCTTTTTGGAACATGCTCGCATTTATGTTTTCGGTGAAGGAAGCGCCGCAAAGTATTTTATTTCTTCGAGCGATTTAATGACCCGAAACACGGAACGCCGCATCGAAATTGCCGTGCCGATTTATGACAGCGCAGTCAAGCAAAAAATTGCGGACTATATTGCGGTGCAGCTTCGAGACACGGTCAAAGGTCGCGTTATGCAAAGCAACGGAACGTTAAAGCAAATTGCCGCAACCGACAGCACGGATGCGGTTTGCTCTCAAAGCGTTTATATGAACATGGCGATCGAAAAACAAGGCGCCAAAAAAACGAGCAAGGTAAAAAACTTTTTTAGTTTCTTTTTTACCAAGCAGAATCCGCAAAAATAAAATAGCTTTTTCCGAAGATTCAATGTTTCATTTCGCCGCTTGCTGACAGCCGATAAACAGAGTCGCTGTTATGCAAGCGGTCATGTTTTTTGGCTTTTTCGTTATTCGCAATTAGAAAATCGTATCGCGTAATAATCGAAACTCCGTTACGGCGGTTTTACACACCGAGCGTAGAAAAACTGCGCAGCTCTTTAATCACCGGCGGGAGAACTTCACAAATATAGTCGACTTCTTCTTGCGTTGAATATTTTCCGAGACTGAAACGGATCGAGCCATGTGCAAGTTCGGGACCGGCACCGGTTGCAACAATCACGTGTGACGACTCCAAGCTGCCGGACGCACAGGCGGAACCGGTTGAAGCCCTGATACCGCGTACATCCAAATGGAGGAGAATTGCTTCGCCTTCCGCACCCGGAAAAGAAATATCGGCGGTGTTCGGAATGCCGTTTTCAATATCGCCGTTGATGCAGATATTTGGAATCGCCGCTTTTAAACCGGCACAAAGCCGATCGCGCAACGCTTTCGTGTGTTCCATGTATTCGGGTAAATTTTGCTTTGCCAATTCCGCCGCTTTACCGAACGCAATAATCGACGGCGCATTGTACGTTCCCGCCCGCAAACCGTGTTCTTGATGCCCGCCTTTGATAAGGGGTTCTATGGGACAGCCTTTTTTGATAAACAGCGCCCCGATGCCTTTCGGTCCGTAAATTTTGTGACACGACATCGTAAGATAGTCAACGCCGGTATCTTTTACATCAACGGGAATTTTGCCGACTGCTTGAACGGCGTCGGTATGAAATAATGCCCCTGCATGATGGGCTCGTTCGCACATTTGCTTTATCGGCTGAATCGTTCCGATTTCGTTGTTCGCCGTCATAATCGAAACAAGCAGCACTTTTTTTGCAGGATCATCCGTTTTTTCGGATTCTTCCAACAAGGCTGTATACCGATCGAGGTTAACATACCCTTTCGAGTCAACCGGCAAAAAAACAACCGTAAAACCGCGGCGTTCCAACTCGTGAGCCGACTGCAAAACACACGGGTGTTCAATCTGTGTGGTAATTATCATCTTGCGGGCGCCATAGAGACGTTCTGCTTTAGCCGTCGATAAAAGGAGCGTCGAACACATCGTTTGAAACACGGTGTTGTTCGATTCCGAACCGCCTGACGTAAATATAATTTCAGATGGTTCGCAGTTTATTAAATCGGCAACTTGTGTACGCGCTTTTTCTATTTTCTTTGCAACGATTCTGCCGTCTTCGTGCATGCTGGAACCGTTTGCATATAAATCGAATGCATCAATTAAAACCTTTTTGACTTTGCTGTCAATCGGAGTTGTTGCATTGTAATCAACATAAACACTTTTCATACCATAAGTATAATCACGCCGCAGCTTTTTTTCAAGTAAAATTTTTATGCTTTATCTGCTGAAGGAGCCACTGATTAATTTAATTGAGAATTGAAGGCATCTCTAAACGCTGATACACGGCGTCAAGCCTTTAGTCAGCGTTTCCTGAAAGCGCGAAAACACTGTAAAACAAACTTTTCCAAGCATTGTATCCGCTGATACGCTGCATCAAAACTCGATACGCCGCATTATTTTTTTTCTTTTCCAATCAAGTAATAAAAAGTAGCGGCTTGCGGGAATTGACTGAGCACGGTCTTATTGCGGTATGAGTGAGCTTTATCAAATTGAACCGTTGTTTCAAATAAATCACAGAGTTGGTCGGCAAGAATATTGATATTAATCGGTAAACTGCTGAATGCCATAATGCGGTACACTTTATCCTCTCCGGCATTTTGCGTGTTTGCCGCCGAAAGATTATGTAAATTCGGCAAAATATCACGCCGTACCAAAAAGATAAAATTCGCCATTGAAAAAATTTGATTGTACAGATCATACAAACTTTGTCCCTGGAGAATAAAATCCCGCGTGTGCTCCGTCAGGTCGGAAATGTTGTGCATTAAGTTTACATCGGAAAAAATACCGACAAAAATCGGGCGTAAAAATCTTGTTGCAATATTTTGTGTATAGTGCTTACTGATTTGTAATATCTTTTCTGAAATAAATTGATCTGAAACAACCATTTTTTTATTCTACTGAAAATTTTTATAAAAATCAAGCTACTAATTTTATACTTGCGCCGCTGCGATGTTTCGGTTATATTTTGGTTTCGTTTAAAAACTTTTTTACCGCACTCATGCAAACTTCAAGCCAATTCGACGGGGCGATTTTTTCTTTTTTCCAAGGGAATGTGAGACCGCTCGAACTGTTAATACGGACCAAGCTTACCTCGTAACCGGCTTGCTGCAAAGCTGCAATCACATCTCCGGCACTGCCGCCCTGTGAGCCGACCCCCGGAATTAAAAGCGGAACACAGCCTGCCGCTGCGTAGATTCGTGCAAGCCGATTGAGTTCTTCTAAACCGGTAGCGCCGACTACCGCACCGGTTCCCGGATATTCGCGCGCGTATCCGATAATTTGCTCGGCAACTTTTTCGTAGATACATTCATCGGTGCTGAGCGGGAGGTTTTGCACGTCTTTTGCACCCGCATTACTTGTGCGATTTAACACGTACACGCCTTTTTGCTCAAAACCTTTGCGGAACGGTAAAACCGAATCGTGTCCCATGTAGGGACTCACGGTCGTTGCATCCGCTTTCCAGCTTTTAAAAACTTCTTCAGCATATTTTAAACTGCTCGTTGCAATGTCTCCCCGTTTGGCATCTAAAATAATCGGTACACCGGGAAATTCCGTACGAATCAATTGCATCGCATGAGCTAAACTTTGGTATCCGGCAAAGTTTCCCTCAAACGCTTTGTTCATGCTTGCAAAATATGCAATATTCGGTTTAAAAGCGGCAGGGATAAGTCCGCGCTGCTTTATCTCACGTAAAAATGTGTCCAGAAATTCATCAATGCTTATGCCGTCCGGTAAAAGCTCCGGCACAATGTCAAGCCCAACGCAAGCACAGTTTCCGCATGCTTTCGCAGCACTTTGTAAAAGTTCACTGTAGTTCATGTAGTTTTATTATATTGCCTTTTCGTTTTTTTACAAGATTAAAAAGTCCTTACGGAAACGCTGATTAAAGGCTTGACGCCGTTTAACAGCGTTTCCTTATTCTTTCTCAATGTTCAGTATAATAAGGTAGATTCTGAACATTTACGAAACAATAGATTTTAAAGGTGAGCACTGATTAATTCTCGATTGAATTAATCAGTGCCTCCTTACATATTTAATTCGAAAACCGCATATTGAGGTACAAAACACTTATTGCGGTTTTTTACGCGATACCATTACACCGTAAACTTCGAAACTTCTTTATTAAGATGCTGAATCATGTTTTTGTTCTGATCGGTCAATTTGTCGACTTGTACCAGAGCCGCATTAATTTGCGTAGCACCACCGGCAACTTCAATCATACGGTTATTAATGTTGACGGTTATCTCACTTAACTGCTTCATCTCTTTCGCAACACCTTCGCTTCCTAAAAGCATTTCTTTCGAGCCGGCATCCACTTGCTGTGTTGATTCGTTTATTTCACGCATCGCCTGTAACACTTCTTTACTTCCGTTCGCCTGCTCCTGCATTGAAAGCGTAATACTGTTTTCCTGTCTGGCAATTTTTTCGGCAAGCTCAACCGTTTGTCCAAACGCATGTTCCGCTTCACCGCCGGCGGCAACCAACTCTTTGATAATACCTGTTGTTTCTTTCAAAGCTTTGGAAATTTCCCGCCCTTGCATGTTCGACTCTTCGGCGAGTTTTCTAATTTCATCGGCAACAACGGCAAAGCCTTTTCCGCTATCGCCGGCGTGAGCCGCTTCAATCGCAGCGTTCATCGCGAGGAGGTTTGTCTGTCCTGCAATATTTTGAATAACCGAGCTTGCTTCCAAAAGAGAATCCGTGCGTTCGGCTATCTTCGTAATCACCGCGTTTGCTTTATTCATACCGTTTTTTCCGATAGTCGTTTGTTCGTTTAAATTTTTCATCAGTTCATTGTTGTTTTCAAGCGTATGCGTAATTTGGTTGATATTCGCAATCATCTGTTCCACCGATGACGACGCTTCAACAATATTTGCACTTTGCTGCTGAATATTATCACTCAAACTGCTAATAGTACGAATCATTTCCTCAATCGTACTTGCCGTTTCGGTAACTCCTGATGATTGCGTTTGCACGTCATTTTTTGTTTCATCAATTCCGATGTTTATCTGCCGAATCGAAGCCGCCATGGCGTTAATATTTGTTGCAAGATCCACACTGACTTTATCCAAAAATGCGGAGTTCTTTTTAATAATGACGATTAAATTTCGCAAATTACCGATTCCGGTATTCAATCCTTGCGCAATTTTACTCATTTCATTTTTATCTTTTACTTTCATCGTAACCGTCAAGTCGCCTTCACCCAGTGAATCAAATATGTGAGCGGAACCCAACACCGGTTTGAGAAACTTTCGTGAAACAAAAGAAAGAGTAATAATAACCACCGCTGCCACACAAATAAGGCAGATAAAGGTGACGGCTCCTAAAATATTATAGCTCAGTTTTTCACGCTGTATTACCTTCTCGGAACGAGTCTCAAAACGCTCATATAATATGTTAAGCGGTTCTTGGATTTTCTTTACATTCCCTTGATAAAAGCCGTCAAACAAAATACGTATAGCAAAGGCATCAATCGGCTCTCCTTCTCGGATCGTCGCGAGACCGGGAACAAAACGATTGGTACGCTTTGATTCCATCGCCTGTGTTTCCAATTTTGCCAGATTTTCGGATAACGCTATACTCTGTTCATACAATGCAACCTCATCTTCAGTCGCCCCGCTCGCTTTAAAAATATCCAGCTCAGAAATTTTTTCACCCTGCGCAAAAGATACCTCATCCGCCGGACGCGCCGCCTCACCGTTTCGCCATGCAAGTAATTTATTATACGATTCATAATACGTAATATCGCCTGAAGCAACATAAAGGCGGGAATAATTGGTAAGCAAAAGAGAAACATCCCACAATTCATCAACAGCGGTTCGCAAATATTCGAATTCATCCATCGTGTTCAAAAGCTTGTCTTTTTGTTTTGAAAGCAAAATAAACATTGGAAATGTTCCCGTCAGCGTTATAACGGATAACGACACTAAAAAACGACTAGCTCTTTTAATACTCATTTTCATAAAAATCCTCCAAAAAAAACAACCTCAAGATTCAAAAGGGCATTGAGCGGCATATTTTAAAATGAGATGTTTTAAACCGCCCAATTTCTAAAAACTTTTTTAAATGATAAGTTTTTAGAAACGCCTTGTACTTTATCCCAATACCATAAAATTGTCAACAGAAAAAATTTTAATTATTTCAAAAATTATTAAAATATGGTATACTTCGCTTATGGCAAAAAACTTCGGCGATATTTTAGATCAATGGGAAACGGGAACGGCAAAACCGTACGGTAAAAAACGCATCGCTCGAGAAAAAAAACTGAATACGGAAAAATCAAAACGGCAGGATCCGCAAAAAGAAAAAAATTCCGAAATACATCAAATTCAAAAAGCATGGATGCTCCGCTACGGCGTTGTCGACAAAGATGCGGCGAAAAAGCCCGACCATAAAACTTCCCGTCCCCTCAATCCCGACAAAATAAAAATCGATGCACGCATTGATTTACACGGAATGACCGCCGAACAGGCGGAAACCGCCCTCGATATTTTTTTTGATGACTGCGTGCGGATGGCATACAAAAAAGTTTTAATTATCCACGGAAAAGGCAACCATTCAAAAGAAGAACCGGTACTGAAAAAGCTGGTGCAGCACTATATTGAGCGGAATCCGCACGCCGGAAAAAGCGGAAAAGAAACCGCCGCCAACGGCGGAAACGGCGCAACTTGGGTGCTTCTGAAATAAAACGGCGAACATACCGTCTTGATCTTTTTTTGAAGAAATGCTATATTGTTTTCCGTGATCACATCTGACACGAAGAGAGGTGCGTATACATGGCTTATGTTTCTGTTGATGAAACTGAAAATCTTGAACGGGCGTTAAAGCGTTTTAAACGACAAGTTGAAAAAGAAGGAATTATCCGTGAATGGAAAAAACGGGCATATTATGAAAAACCTTCAACCATCAAAAATCGAAAACAAAAAGCGCTTCGTCGTAAATTGATGAAAAAGACGCGCAAGAATGTAAAAAACTATTAAAGTTTTTACATCAAAAAAGCTACACAGGCGAAACACCTATGTAGCTTTTTTTTACAGACTTAAACCCACCTACAGAAACGCTGATTAAAGGCTTGACGCCGTTTACCGGCAAACTTTGTAAAAGCAAAGTTTTTTTGCGAAGCAAAGGATCTCCAACGTTTTTATAGTATTTTGAACATTTGCAAAACAACGGATTTTAAAGGTATAGCACTGAAGATAGTCTTTTAAAAAACTTTTAGTTTTTGAAAGACTACCTTTAATTTCTGCATTGAATTAATCAGTGTCTCCTTAACGCTTTATGTCCAAGTTTTTGTAAATCGCTTTTGGATCATACATTCCGGAACGGTTTTCCCCTGCAATAGCCGGAATATCCAACACGATTCCCGGTTCCACCCAGTTCGGATTATTCGGGTCGGGAAGTTTGTTCTTATTCGCTTCGTACAAAATCGTCCATTTGAACGGGTCGTTGTAAACGGCAGGATTTTTTGCAATATTCCATAAACAGTCTTTTTCACCGCGGAATGTTCGAATGGTGTACTGACTCGGCAAAGTGAGAAACTGTGATTCATCGCCTTTTACCACGCTCAACGCATCAAGCACTTGGTTTGCGCACACCACGGCAACATCATACTGCTCGTTGTCAAACGCTAAACCGCCGGCGTTCAATGCTTCCGTTGCACGAGCGAATGCTTCCGGATTTTTTCTTTCCGCACCGTTTTCTTTTGCCCAGCTATAACGAGTTCGCGCGCGATTCATTTGAGTTTCCGCTTCGGAGCGAGCTAACATCAACTGGATGTACTCATAGGATTTTGCGGCAAATTCTTCCGCCTTTTTTGAATACTCGATTGACCGTTGATAATCGCCTTCATCAAAGGCTTGTTGCGCCAATTCGCTGTATCGGCGGCTTTCCCGTTGGTATTGATTATTATCATAGGATAATTCAGCGGCAAAACTGAACACCGCAGTTAAAAGTAAGCATACTGCTAATATTTTTTTCATAATTGACACTCCTTAATTTTCCGAACCGGTATCAACCGGTGCATTTTCAATAACCGGTGTTTCTATTTCTTCGGGTGTTTCCGGTGCTTCAGTTGCATTGATTGCATCAACGGCTTCTTGAATCGTTTTAGGATCGCCTTCCGTGAGCGGAATAACGGCATCGGCTTCCGCAGCAAGTTCCGAACTGACTTGCTGTTGTGCTGACGCTTTTTGCATCGCTTTTAAAGCTTCGGCTCGCAAAACGCTCACCTTATCGTAAATACGGACAAACCCGTCTTGCGCGCTGACATAACCGGCATACGCGTCATTGTAATTTTTTTTCTGTTCCGCAGCTTTTGCCGCCGTATAAAATTTATCCGCCGCGGCATATTCGGCAGCGGCGCTTTTTGACGCTTTAATGCCGTCGCACTGTGCTTTCACTTTTGTCGCCGCTTCGAACGCCCCTTTAACCCACGCAACATAGCCTTTGTTCAAAACGCTTTCATAGTTTTTCACTGCCGTTTTAGAATAGTCCAATGCTTGAGCGTCATTTTTGTCGAAGTTTTCCGTCGCTTTAATATACGCGATTTCCGCATTTGAGTATTCCTGAGCAGCGGCGCCTTCAAACTGCTTGTCGGTGATTTCCGATTTGACTGCAACCGAACGATTCAGATTTAAAAGCGTTTGCAGTTTTGTCTGCGCTTTAACCGCCGACGTTTTTGCCTGCGCATAGTTTTTGGCGTTTGCCGCATTTTTTGCCGCTGTTACATCCGCTTTTGCCGAATTAAACTCATTCGGAAAATTTTTGGGAACGCCGACTTTCGTGCATTCAGCCAAAAGCGTTTCCGCTTTTTTCACTTCGGCTTCCGCCGGTGCTTTTGCCGGATCGATTTTCGGTTCTGCCGGTTTCGGCGTTTCTTTCGGCGGCTGCGGTTTCTGAGCTTCCTTCGGTTTCGCCTTCGGTGTTTGCGGTTTTGTCTTTTCAGGCACCGGTTTATCTGCCGTTGCCGCATCGCCGGAGTTTACTGAACCGGTAGCCGTTTCTTCTGTTTCTGTTTGCGTCGGTTTTTCTTCCGGCACTGTCTGTGCCTGATTTTTACACGAAAAAGCAAGCAAAAGAGTAAAACATACAAGTATTATGAAGTTCTTTTTCATTAAAATCCCCCATTCATGAATTTGTGAAAATCTAGCATGTATCAAAAAAATTTTCAAGAGTGCAAAATAAATTTTTATCTAAAAATATCGACTCGTGAACAAAAATTAGATAGGTAAAACCGATGTTCAACTTCTACTATATTATAAAGAAAACTCATGCTTGCAAAAAAAAGGAAAAGGGTATATGATAATCAATACAATAAAATTATTTATTTTAAGAGGTTTTTATGAACTTAGTTTTTTTAGGTCCGCCCGGAGCAGGCAAAGGAACACTTGCGTTTGAAGTTGCAAAGCTTTATAACATCCCGCATATTTCAACCGGTGATATTTTCCGTCAAGCAATTAAAGATAAAACGGAGCTCGGCATCAAAGTAAAATCGATTATCGACTCGGGGGCATTGGTCAGCGATGACATTACCACCGCCCTTGTTGCCGAACGCCTCAAAGCGGCTGATTGCAAAAACGGGTTTATTTTGGACGGTTTTCCGCGCACTATTCCGCAAGCTGAAGCGCTTGAAAAAATTATTACGATCGATAAAGCAATTAACTTCGATATTTCCGACGATGAAGTCGTTGCCCGCCTTTCAAGCCGCCGCACCTGTTCAAAATGCGGCAAAGTATTTAACGTAATTACGATAAAGCCGAAAAAAGACAGCATTTGCGATGCTTGCGGCGGCGAACTCATTATCCGCGATGATGACAAACCGGAAAGTATTAAAAAACGCTTGGAAGCATACCGCAGTCAAACCGCTCCGGTTATCGGATTTTACCGCGACAAAAATACTATTTTGGACATTGACGCGCGCCCCGCTTCCGCGTCCATTTTAGAAAACTTCAAAAAACATTTCCCGCGATAAGCGGTCATCAGCCTAGCACCTCTAAATGCTAAAGGGCGGCACTGATTAATTCAATCGAAAATTAATCAGCGTTTCCTCAGGTAAGGGGATGGAACTTTGCGACGACATCCCCTCGCGGTGCCGTTAATTAATTTTCTCTATTTTTATTGAAACTTCCGAGTTTTATTTTAAAATACAAAATCAAATAACCGATACATTTTTCTCTTGACATTTTTTCAAAAACTGTATAGAATTATTTTACTTTGTTTTGGAAGGCTTTTATGAAAAAATGAGTTTTTACTTTTGAATTAATTTTAATTCTTCGCACACGACGAGGGAAAAGATTCTTCAAGTAAAAACGGAGTATCACATCCCTCGCGAAAATTTTTACAAGGGGTGTTTTATGAAAAAACATTTCATGATTGTGGCAACAGGTATCGTAATCGGTATTGCGGCTCTTATGCTTGTTGCGTTCGGAAATCCCGGAAATATGGGCTTTTGTATCGCGTGTTTTTTACGTGATATAGCGGGAGCGTTGAAGCTCCACTCTGCAGGTACGGTTCAGTACATGCGTCCCGAGATTTTAGGCTTAATTTTAGGCGCTTTTGTAATGGCGCTCATTTCAAAAGAGTTCAAACCCGTAGGCGGTTCCGCCGTATTTGCGCGTTTCACGTTGGGTTTTTTTGTGATGATCGGCGCTTTAATGTTTCTCGGCTGCCCTTTACGTATGTTGCTACGATTGGGTGCGGGAGACATAAACGCAATTTTCGGCTTAATCGGTTTTATCGCCGGTATTTTAGTCGGAGTTTTTGCCCTAAACAAAGGCTTTTCTTTTGAAAGAAATTACAGTCAGTCAAAAACGGAAAGTTTTCTTCCGATTGCCGTAACGGTTGCGTTTTTAATTTTGCTTGTTGCCGTTCCCGGCGTGTTAGCTTTTTCGGAAAAAGGTCCCGGTTCAAAGCATGCACCGCTGTTACTTGCACTTGCCGCAGGCTTAATTGTCGGAGCTTTGGCACAACGGAGCCGATTTTGTACGGTTGGCGGCATCCGTGACGCATTTTTGTTGAAAGATTTTCACCTTTTGTACGGTGCAATCGCGATTCTTGTAACGGTGATTATCGGCTCTCTTATTCTTAAACAGTTCAAATTCGGTTTTGCCGGTCAGCCGGTTGCGCATACGGACGGACTTTGGAACGCTTTGGGTATGGTATTAGTCGGCTGGGCGAGCGTTCTCCTCGGCGGCTGCCCGCTTCGCCAGTTGATTTTATCGGCGGAAGGCAACAGCGATTCGGCACTCACCGTAGCCGGTTTGATTGCAGGAGCGGCGTTTGCGCATAACTTCGGTCTTGCCTCTTCACCGAAAGGTCCGACACCGGCAGGAATGATCGCCGTAGTAATCGGACTTGCCGTTGCGGCAGTCATTACGTTTGCGTCAATTTACAAAAACACAAGGAGCTAGGAATTATGGAAACAATTGATGCGCGCGGTTTAGCGTGTCCCGCTCCGGTGGTAAAAGCGAAAAAAGCATTGGCAGGCGGTACCCCGTTTGAAATATTGGTTAACACGGAAGTTGCAAAAGAAAATGTCCGCCGCTTTGCGGAGTCTCAGGGTGCAAAAGTAACCGTTGAACAAAACGGCGAAGATTACAAACTGGCGGTATCAAAGTAACCGCTATGAAAACATATCTTCTCACCTTTCACACCCATTTTGAAGCGCTTCAAGCTTTTAAAGCGGCACAAAAAATGCCGAAAGCGGAAAACGCAACGTTGGTTGCCGTTCCACGCAAAATAAGTTCAAGTTGCGGCACCGCTCTTTCCGTACGTTTTTCCGATCCTTCCGAACTTTCAAAGTTCGTTTACAACGAAGCCTATGAGTGTGCCGGTGATGAAGAATTTTTAAAAGTATAATACAACTTGGCTTTGCCCGTGCAAGAAAGCCCCAATTTTGAATGTTTCAAAATTGCTGTTCTCAACAGAACAATCTCTCTCACCTCGTCTCTCTTACAACGGGTAAAGCCTTCTTTAATTGAAAATACTTTTTATTATATCAAAAAGCGCTCTTTTGTTAAATCCCTTTTATCAATAATTTTATAACAAAAAAATATTGACAAAATTTTGCACGAAAAACGGCGATAAGCGGAACAGCGATTTGAATCGAGGCGAAAGAGTTTTCAAAAAAATTAGTAAGTTGTAAAATGCATTGCCCGTGTGGGAGAAAAAAAGATTTAACGTGAGATAAAAATACGTCCGCTTGATTTTTTGCTTCCTTTCTATTATAATACCCGAACGTATTTTGTTGTCGGAGAACTTCCGAATAGTGGGTGTTTGGGAAAATATGGACTACGTTGAAAGCCTATTTAAAGATAATTTTTTAGAGTATGCAAGTTATGTGATCAAAGACCGTGCCATTCCGAGCTTGGAAGACGGATTAAAGCCCGTGCAGCGGCGGATTTTGCACACGCTGTTTGAAATTGATGACGGTAAATTTCACAAAGTTGCGAACGTAGTCGGTCGCTGTATGCAGTACCATCCGCACGGTGATGCATCTATCGGAAACGCCCTCGTGGTACTCGCCAACAAAGAGTTTTTTATTGAGCGGCAGGGTAATTTCGGAAATTTGTTCACCGGTGACGGCGCTTCCGCGCCCCGTTATATCGAATGTCGGATTACGCCGTTCGCCCGCGAAATTTTTTATAACCCGAATATCACCGAATATGTGCCGTCGTATGACGGACGCAGCAAAGAGCCGGTTGCATTTCGCGCGAAAATTCCCGTTGTTTTAATTATGGGAGCAGAAGGTATTGCGGTCGGTATGTCAACAAAGATTTTACCGCACAATATCCGCGAAGTAATTGAAGCGGAAAAAGCCTGCATTGCCGGTAAAAAATTTCAGCTTTTTCCCGACTTTGAAACGGGCGGACAAATTGATGTATCCGAATACGCCGACGGTTTGGGAAAAGTGCTGGTGCGGGCAAAGCTGGATACTTCCGACGAAAAAAAAATCGTGATCACCGATTTACCGTACGGAAGTACCACGGAAAGTATCATTAATTCCATTGATGCGGCGGCAAAAGCGGGTAAAGTAAAAATAGCGGAAATCAGCGACTACACCGCCGATAAAGTTGAAATCGAATTGCGCTTGCCGCGCGGTGTGTATGCAAAAGATGTCGTCGATTCGTTGTATGCGTTTACCGAATGCGAGCAATCCATTTCCTGTAATCTTTTGGTGATAAACGAAACGCTTCCCGAACAAATGACCGTTACGCAGGTGATTCAAAATCATGCAAAGCAGCTTTTGAAACTTTTAAAAGATGAGCTTGAATACGAAAAAAAAACGCTCAACGAAAAATTGCACTTACGTACTTTGGAGCGTATTTTTATCGAAGAACGCATTTACAAAAAAATTGAAACGATGAAAACCGCCAACGCGGTAACCGACGCGGTACGCAAAGGCTTTATTCCCTTTCAGGCGGAACTTCTGCGTGATATAACCGATGAAGATATTGACCATTTACTGAAAATACCGATTCGCCGCATTTCGTTGTATGATATTAATAAAAATCGCGAAGAAGTGCAGCAAATAAAAAACCGGATTAAAGAAATCAATAAGCTTTTAAAAAATTTAACCGGCTATGCCTTGACCGTTCTCGATACGATTTTATCAAAAGTCGAACCGGAAAAAACGAAGCGGAAAACCGAAATCACGTCGTTTACGAAAGTGAACGTCAAAGAGGCCGTTGACCGGAACCTTTCGTTGCGGTACGATGAAAAAACCGGCTACCTCGGAACGGGAGTCAGCAGCGGCACGGAACTTTTTAAAGTGAGTCCCTTTGACCGCATTTTTATTATGCGGAAAAGTGGTATTTATACGGTTGTGGATGTGCCGGAACGTCTTTTTGTGGATGTCGGCATGGTCGAGTGCATGCTCGGCGGCAAAGAAAATGTGTCGAAAGTCCTTTTTACCGCGGTTTACAAAGACAGCGCAACCGGTTTTCCGTACATCAAGCGGAGTCGCATTGAAGCGTATATTTTAAACACGGACTATCTTTTTGTGCCGGACGGGAACGAAGCTCTTCTTATCAGCAGTAAACCAAAATTCAGCTTTTCGGTGCAGTTTGAGCCGAAGCCGCGCGTAAAACTCACCGAAAAAGTTTTCAAGGCTTCCGATTATGCCGAAAAAGGCTTACGTGCCAATGGCGTAAAACTTGCATCCCGTATTGCGCTGAGTGCCGAACAGCAGCCGAATTTGCCGGAACAGCCGGCGAAAAAAGAGACGGTGAAGAGAACACCCGCCAAGAAAACGCCGGATACAAAACCGCCTGCGAAGCAAGCTGCTTCGGCAAAAACAAAATCGGCTGCTCCGAAACCTGAAGAAAAACCGGCGGTGAAAAAAGCGTCCGCGAAAGCCCCTGCAAAACGGGGTTTACGGGCAAAAGCTGCTGAAAAAAAAGCGGATAAAACGGATAAAAAAGATGGAACTGAATAACGAAGTACGAAAAGCAATCTACGATTTTGCGTGTAAAGTCGGCGAGCAGCTGACCGGTTTTCGAGATCCGAATGCCAAACCGTTTTCATTCACAGAAGCGACTACCGAGGCTAACGCCTTACGTGTATCAAAACTTTCTTCCTTTATACCGACTGCAAGCCACACTGCCAGTGAAAGCGTTTCGGCAAAAACGGTACAAGCGTATCGAAGCCCTGCGGAAGCGGCAGTACCGAATGCGACGGCGCAGCCTGCGGAAACGGTGATAAAGCGCCCGTCGCTCAGCGATAATGAGCGCTGGACACTTTCACAAGTTGCGTACGATGTGAGTAACTGCACCCGCTGTGCTTTACACCGCGCCCGTACAAAACCGGTATTTGGCGAAGGATGCGGTGTACTTGCATCGCAGGCACCGACCGAAGTCCCCGCCCGCCCGCTCGTTATGGTAATCGGTGAAGGTCCGGGACACGACGAAGATGTAACCGGGCGACCCTTTGTCGGGCGGGCGGGACAGCTTTTAGACAAAATGCTTTCCGCTATCGGGCTTTCCCGAAACACGAACTGCTACATTTGCAATGTAGTAAAATGCCGTCCGCCGAATAATCGAGAGCCTGCTCCCGATGAAATCGCCGCCTGCATTCCTTATTTGCACAAACAAATAGAAATTTTACAGCCGGCGTATATTCTTTTGATGGGGCGGACTGCCTGTCATGCACTGCTGGATACGAGTGAGGGTATCAATCGCCTCCACGGGAAATTTTTTACCGTTTCCGGTATTCCGGCGCTGTGTACGTATCATCCGAGTGCTTTGCTCCGTAATGAAGCATTAAAACGCCCCGCATGGGAAGACTTAAAACGCTTCCGTAACCGCATCGCGGAAACGGAACAACTTTAATTATCGATAAAAAGCCCCATCCTATAAGGAGGCACTGATTAATTCAATCGAGAATTGAGGGCATCTCTAAAAACTTGATTAGATTTTTAGAGATGCCCGTCGAGTTTTGAAAAATTTTACGTACAATTATATGAATTTTTCAAAACTCGCAATAGACTAAGGAAAGTCTCTAAAAACTGATGTTTTTAGAGACTACTTTTCAGTGCCCACCTTTAAAATCTATTGTTTCGCAAATGTTCCTTAAAATTC
>CALDWC010000029.1 GCA_937923945.1 uncultured Treponema sp. | reverse complement strand
CTCATTTATATTTTTTTGTCATGTAAAAAATGGTAATTAATCAGTGTTTCCTTAACCACAATCTTTTTTTCATAAAATCGACCTCCCAGTAAATTTATTGATAAATATATATTTTATTTTAAGTTTTGTCAATCGTTTTATTATTCTGAAAATTATTTTGTCGCATCCGTTCATTGCTTCATACCCGGAGCGCTGCCGCTTTTCGGGAAGCAGTGCGGTAACCGCTGATGAGCGGCGGCGCGGTTTTGGAACGGGTTGAGCGTCTTTCCCGCACACCGAAGTTTGTAACAAATACGCACCGTGCGTTACAGCGAAAAACATTCGGTGTTGGATACCCAAAAAACGGGTACCGTACAAGGCACCCGTCGGTGTATTTTTCCGCTATCAGACGGTACGGTTATTCCAATGCAAATACGATTTCCACTTGGGCGTCGATTTTGATTTGCCCGATCGGGGTAATACCGCCTGCCGCCATATCGGCAGCCGCTTCTTTGTACATCATTGCATTTTGACTAGCTGCTCGGGGATAGCCGTATAATTCTTGCGGAATTTCATTGATGCGGATTATTTTTCCCACGGTCAATTTTTTTCCGCCGTTTTCCGCCGCTGCACACAACAATGCCGCTTTTTCTTCGGCTGCTTTAACGGCAGCAGTACGGGCGTCATTTTTGAGCTTTTTCACATCCTGCACGGAAAACTCCACATTATTGATGTTGTCAATTCCGGCATTTAAAAGCTCCGTTAAAAACGGCTCGTAGTTTTCCAAGGTATCAAGCGTTACGGAAATATTTTGGTTTATTTCATAGAACAAAAATTCGGGACGGTCATTCCGGTATGAATTACGCGGATAAATATTTAACCGCCCGATGGAAATGTTTTTTTGTGCAATTCCGTATTTTGTAAAAATTTCCGTCACTTTTTTTAAAACGGTATCATTCTTTTGCTTTGCCGTTGAAAGATTCTTGTCTTGCGATACCGCCGAAAAAGAAATCGAAACCGTATCCGGAGCCGCATACACACTCGAAGTTCCGGTCACCGTAATCCTATGTTCGTCGTCGCGAATGCGCGCATCAACGCTGCACGACGCAAAATAAAAAACCGCACAGACCATGAGGCCTGCCATCAAAGTATTCAGCTTTTTCATCATGTTCTCCATACTCGTAAAACAGCGACGGAGCGGTAGGGTAACAAGAGGTATTAGACGACACGCAAGATACATGGGCAAACCCGCCTAAAGAAAACGCTGATGAAAGGCTTGATGCCGTTTACCGGTAACTTTGTGAAGTAATGTTTTTTGCAGAAGTAAAGTATCTACTACTTGTTTCTCAATATTCAGTATAGTAAGGTAGAATTCCGGACATACATAATCATTATCAAAGATGGCACGTTGTATGTGGATAAGAAATAGAGGAGGCAATCATATAAATATATCATCAATTTGTATAAAAATTAAAATTCTGTTTACCGGTAATCTGATTCATGGGAAAAACTCAGATGGGAAAGAATGGTGGCATGGATACGATAAAAACGGCAATGTGATACAAAAAACATGCAATGCCGGTCCTATTTATATTTATATTTATATTTTGGAATATTGGGATGACGGCAAGATCCTTAACAGGGATATTATTTACCGCTGTAAAAATAAAATGTATGTACCGATATACTATGCATAAGCGAGATATTGCTCCGGGAAACAAAGATCTCAAGTTTGTAATTTTTAACAAGTTCATGATATAATGAAAAGGTCTTAGCCACATATTTACAAAGCCTTTCGGATAAAAACGAATAGCTTTGGAAAGCTTGTTAAATAAAACTTTTTTAGAGGGTGCATAATTATCTATAACATAAAAAACTAGTCGGATACATCTCGGCGCGATCACAAGACTGAAGCTCCCTCTTTCCCTAATAAAAAAGTGCCGCGGCAACATCGAAAGCGATAGTTGACTTTATTTTTTTTTCTATAATAGCCATATACTTATAAATTGAGGAGCTATGTAATGAAAAAACTATTTTTGGTTTTAAGTTTTTTTGTTGTTTTATTATTTTTTTCTTGTAATCAAATACATGATAATAATCCAAGTATTGACGAACAAAATGATGGTGGCATTAATGGCGGAGGTGTCACTAACGGGGAAGGAATGGCTGTTTTAGAATTTGGAGATTCTCTTGTGGTCATGGATCTGTCGGATGATGAAGAGTTCTTAAAAAGCGGTGACACGGTAAAAGAAGGGACGCCCGTTATGATTGCTTTATAAAGAAGAATTTGAAAACGCGCAAAATGAGGGATACGATATCAAAAATGTAGCAGATCCTTTCACCGTAAACGGGAAAGCTATTGGTAGAGGCGTAGCAGTTGAGTACGCAATTCAAAAAAATGTTCCTCGAATCAAAATAGATGCAAAGATACGAAAGCCGGAAGAAATGACAATCAAATATTCAAAAAATTTGAAAGTTTATTACAATAACCGTGGTGAAAAAATCATTATCGAAAATGGGGACAAAGTTAAAGAAGGGCAACTTCTTAAATTAGAGCCGACTTTAAAAGAAAATGAAGTAGTTGAAACTTGGAAGATAAACAAAAAAGAGTGTAAGGCAACGCCTGACGATCAAATGGATATGAATTACTTTGGTCTTACTGAAGCAGCATTTTTCGTTATGAAAGACGGAGAAAACACTACAATAAATATAGATTATGAGCTCCGAATTGCAAAACAATATACGGTAAATTTTAATAATACAAAAATGACCGCTATAACTTTTAGAAATTCTACTCCTCCAACTGAGGTAAATCCTGACGATACTGTTTTTGAGGGGGCGAGCCTACAGTTTAAGGCTATTCTTCCTGCAGGAAAGATAGTTGATAAGTGGTCACTCAATGGGAAGGAAGTAACTGAATCTATGAGATACGTTTCAGTCCATAGTACTGGATTGTATATTAATGAAGTTACTGATAAAGTTGCAGAGGGCGGTGTCATCAATGTTGGCGTTACGTTTAAAGCTCAATAGCTTGTAGGAGGCACTGATTAATTCAATCGAGAATTGAGGGCATCTCTAAAAACTCGGGTTAGATTTTTAGAGATGCCCGTCGAGTTTTGAAAAATTTTACGTACAATTATAGGAAACGCCGGTAAATGGCGTCAAGCCTTTAACCAGCGTTTCCTTAACCGGTCGGCGGCTTTTGTCATTTACTGTTTTTTCTTCCGCCTTTGTTTTATTTAAATCCGCATCGTAAATTAATAGCGGCATCCGAATTGAAATGCCCCGCAAAATACTCACGGCTGCGTTTCGCATTTTTTTGCTTGCCGCAGTTTTCTTTTGCCGCTTTTTCTTCCGCACGTAATTCCCGTTTTTCAAATTGCAGGTATCACAAAAACCGTAGTTGCTCATCGTTTATTTTTAATGGGACTTTTATTAAAATATATCATATCAATTGATACGAAAGTGATCATTGATAAACGAGCGGCATTACGTTTTTAAAAAATATTCTCAAAAGCTATCAAGATTTTTCCGCTTTGAGAAAAAGAGTAACGAGAAAAAAGGCACTCTTACAGAGCGCCTCTTTTTATAAACATGCTTTCCGCTAGAATGCGGGATAAATCGCACTGTTATAGGTTTTTATAATAAAATCTTTGCACTTGTCGCTGTGCAGTACTTTCATAAGTTTGATAAACTTTTCTTTGCCTTCTTCACCGGCTCGGACTGCAACAATATTTGCATACGGAGAATCTTTGTCCTCACGTACAATCGCATCTTTCGGATTAAGGCCGGCACTCAGTGCAAAGTTTGTGTTAATGACGCCGCCTGCAACATCGCCGTATACATTTGCAATATTCGCCGCATCAAGTGCCGTAAATTTTAGCT
Organism: uncultured Treponema sp.; assembly: GCA_937923945.1. Classification (GTDB taxonomy): domain Bacteria; phylum Spirochaetota; class Spirochaetia; order Treponematales; family Treponemataceae; genus Treponema_B. Next base: position 10,469 of record CALDWC010000029.1, on the reverse strand, counting down.
TGAGTTTATTCTCAATAATATCGGCTTCGGTTGCATGAATATCCGTTGGATCTTTCAAAGTGATAAGACCTGCCTTCTGCAAAAGCAAAAGCGCCCGTCCCCCATTGGTTGCATCATTCGGAATGAGAATCTCGTCGCCTTCTTTGAGCTCACTGATACTTTGTATCTTTTTCGAATAAAAGGCAATCGGTTCAATATGCACCGCACCAATGCTCACGAGTTTTAAATTCCTTTCTTGACAAAACGATTCAAGATACGGCGTGTGCTGAAAAAAATTTGCATCAAGGTCGCCGCTACTCAATGCTAAATTCGGCTGCACATAGTCATCGAAAACTCGTACTTCGACATCGATTCCTTCCGCCTCAAAATCACTTTTGAGTGCGCGAATAATTTCTTCGTGCGGAACAGGCGAAACGCCGATAACAATTTTACTATCATCGGAGCGACTGTTCTTTTCGCACGATACCACCGCTGCAAATGTTATAACAACAAAGCAGCAAAACAGAAATGTAAAAATTCTTTTACTCATTTCCTTCACCTCTCATTTTTTAATATACTATTATCTTTTTATTTTTCTTGCAATACATGTTCCCAGTACTTGTATTCCCTGTACAATGAGTATAATGATAATCACCGAATACCAGAGCATATCAAACTGAAAGCGCTGATACCCGTAGCGGATTGCAATATCCCCCAATCCGCCGCCGCCAAGCATCCCTGCCATTGCAGAAAGCCCTACCAAATTGATGAGCGTCATTGTAATACCGTTCACGATTGACGGGGCGGCTTCCGAAATTAAAACACGAAAAATAATTTCGGAAGTAGTGCTTCCCATTGAAAGGGCAGCTTCAATGACGCCCTCATCCACTTCCAAAAAGTAGCCTTCCATCAAACGCGCAACAAAGGGTGTTGCTGCCAAACATAACGGAACAATTGCCGCCGTCGAACCGATTGCTTTGCCGATAATGAGTCGCGACAGCGGAATAGCCAAAAGCATGATAATAACCGCCGGAAGAGAGCGAAAAAAATTCACGACGCCGTCAACAAGCCGATAAACGCCGCGACATTCCCGAAGTCCACCTTCTCTGGTAATATAAAGTATGATTCCCAGCGGTATTCCAAAAAGGAGCGCAATACTTGCGGAAACAAAAACCATATAGATAGTGGCAGGGACTGCCGGTAAAACAATTTTGCTCATTTGTAAAAATCTTTCCATTATTTTTTTCCTCCCTCGTTATTTTTTTTATTTTGTGTATGTGCATCGTGGAAATTGATAATCTCAACGCCGACACCATGCTGCTCTAAAAATTGCAGTGCCCGTTCAATTTCATTGCGTTCACCGCTTATTGATACGATCATAAAACCGACTTGCCCTGTTTTCAGATTATTGATATTTCCGGCTAAAAAGTTAATGGAAACAGGATACTGTTTTATGCAGTCATTCAGAACCGGCTCATTGACCGTTTTAGCCGAATAGGTTAGGCGCACCAGTTCACCGACAAAAGTTCCCTGTGCTTTGGAAAAATTTTCAATACTGAAAAGTTCTTCAAGCGGTTCACTTTGCAACTTCCCGATAAAGGACTTTGCTAATGCGGTTTTCGGATTTTGGAAAAGTCCTTCCACCGTATTTTCTTCAATAATTTTTCCGCTTTCCATAACTGCAATGCGATCGCATAAAGTTTTTGCAACTTCCATTTGATGCGTAATGACCACGCAGGACATATTAAATTCCGCAACCGCTTTTTTTATCAAACCGACAATTTGTTTGGTATTTGCAGGATCAAGTGCGGAGGTCGCTTCATCACAGAGAAGAATTTCCGGTTCGCTTGCTAATGCGCGAGCAATTGCAACGCGTTGCTTTTCGCCGCCTGAAAGTTCATTGGGGTACGCATATAATTTCGCGTGTAAACCGACAAAGCTCGCAAGCCTTTCCGCTTTTTCACGAACATACTGCTCAAAAGCCGCACTCGTTATTTTTTTCCCGTCAATTAAAATATCTTTCCGCGAAATGCGGAGCGGATAAGCAATATTTTCAAAAACGCTTTTTTGTTTAAAGAGGTTAAAACTTTGAAATATCATCGAAACTTTTTTTCGCAATCGTAAAAGTTCGGCAGTACGCAGCGTGCAAATATTTTGACCGTCAATATAAATTTCACCGGATGTCGGCTTTTCCAATAAGTTTAAACAGCGAAGCAATGTTGATTTGCCCGCACCGGAAAGTCCGATGATACCGAATATTTCTCCGCTTTTCACTTCGAAGCTGATATTGTCACAAGCCTTAAATGTTTTTCCTGCGCTTGAAAATTCTTTTGTTATATTTTTTACGGAAATCATTTTTATCTTCCACTTCTTCAATATATCAGTAGCAGAAAGAAGACCTCAAAACGAGGAATAAAGACAGGTCTTATCTTTCGGCTGCTGCCGTCTGGAATTAGCACCGCATCTTTCGATAGGTTGCTGGGCTTTCACTGAGCCAGTCTCTCAAGCCACTCTTGATAAGTTGCCGGCAGTATATACTATTTGTGAAAAAATGTCAAGTGATTTTTAAAAAATATTTACGAAAATTAATTTTCAAGAATGCTGAGACAAAAGATGATATAGACCTTACTTTCTTCATCAAGCCAGTTATTTTTCATAGATAAATTCATTCGATCCAGTAAAATCCCGCAAAGCATTTTGGCATCACTGCTAAGACTAGCAAATATAGGATCTGTAAATAACAGTTTGGGAATACGGAAAAAAGAGAACTGCTCCGCTTCTTTTTCGTAATAGTAGTTAAATTTTATGCTCATACTCTCTACCTCCTCCTATGTTTTTAAGTATCAAAAAAGAGATAGCGGTTTTTCTTTACTATCTCTTTCATACATTCTATCGTTCACTTGTTTTACTGCATTATTTTATGACAATCCAACTTCCATCGGTTAAACTTCCTTGTCTATAAATCTTATTTTCTTTTTTCAATTTTTCTATATCCCTTTTTATAGTCTTGTCGGATACATTAAATTTATTGCCCAATTCCATAATCGTAACTTTTGGATTAATAGTCATTTCTTTTATAATGAACATTTGCCTGTCTTCAGCTTTTAATTTCTTTGGGACATCTTCTGGGACATTCTTTGGGACATTCTTTGGGACATCTTCAGCGTTATAATTTCTGTTGTATAATGTAAGTATTACTCCATTATCCGATATTTTATATTCCGGTTTTTTATCATAATCTTCGTAATCTTTAAATATTCGTCTAACTCCTGATGCGTAATTTTCTATAAAATCAGCTTTGTCAAGAGCATCCACAAGGATTTGATTTCTTTTTGCAGTCATTCCGTCTTTAATGTCCTCTATGGTCAATCCGTTCGGAAGTGAACCCGGAGAAAATATCATTACTCTGTCATCATAATATTCCACCTTTATATCTCCACTCAAAGAATAATCTCTATGACAAAAACAATTACATATTGCCTCCCTCAACGCTCTTTTAGGAATATCTTCATATTCATCTCTCTGTGGTTTGCCTGTTATAATTATTTTCTTTTTATTTGATAGGTTTGAGAAGTATAAAATATCATCCAACTGCTTCATAATAGAACCGGTAAATTCTTTTTTATCTAAGAATATTGATACATCATTTCCTTGGAAGACTGCAAATTTACTGATGGTTGGATTTTGATCACTAAGAAACAGTGCAGCATTGTTGTATTTTCCATCTGTATTCAATAATGAAGAGCCTTTCGGATCAAACTCTATGTCTTTCTCCTTTAATTTCATCCTTACATATTCAAATGTCAAATCTTGATTTTCAGATAATAATTTTTCATATTCCTCCGATTTGCTGGCTATCATCATTCTTTGTATTTCTTCGTAGTTTGCAAGCCTTTTTGTACTCCCTACTCTAACATACACACCTTTGGAATTAAATCCTTCTCCGTCTTTATAATAGTATGGCTTATTGGTTCCTTTTTTGACAGATATGGCAAATACTTTATCTATTTTTATTTCAATCAAATTGACAACACTTGGGTAAAATGCACTGAATATCCAATTGCTGATGATTTCTTCCCACTGCTTATATTGTTTCTCACTATTCTCTATTTTATTTCCATCATCATCTACACCAAGTAATATAGTTCCGCCTTGTGAATTAAGAAAGGATACAATCTCAGCTTTTAATTGATTTGGCTTTTTAGGAATATCAGATTTATATTCCAACTGATTATTTTCCATGTCATCCCCCTTTCTTGAAAATATTTATTACAATTTTTCCTTAATATTATTGTATATTATACTACATTTTCTGATTAAAATATAGCTCTAAAGCTTTCTCTACAACCTCTTCTACATCTTGTTTCGCTTTATCTTGAAAGAATTTTTGATAAATACTCTGAGATAACTTGATATTCTGATACTCTTTTACCTTTGTTTTTTTCAAGTTCAGCAAGTATGTTGTAACCATCTTTTGATTCAACTCTTCCTGTCTGTTCATCAGATGAAGTGTTTTGGCATCGCTTGATTTTAAGCTTAGCTCCAATTCTTCACACTTTTGATACAGATATTCCTGTATCTCTTTGGGAAGATAGGATAAGTCAACTGCCATCGTCAGTCCTATTTTTTCATTATCAACTTCTTGTTTCCAAGACTTAGATAATTCATTTAATCTTAAATATCTTGCAATGGATGCTCCGGAAAGATTGTATTCTTTTCCGAGTGTTTTTCTGCTGTCTGTTTTATCTTCCGCTTTGCTTTCATCGAAGACTGCTATTTTGCTGCAAAATCGGCGGTGCGAAATAAAGACCGACGTTTTACTTCAGGTGATTTCGTCAAGGAGTGCCCAAATTTCAAACGCCGAAATCGGATCTAATGCGACGGTTGGAGTTTAGGATGGCAAACACAAAAGGAAAATATTTTTACCGTTATTGGGGTTTCGGTAGGAATTGCCTTAACTGATATTTGTGTGCGTGCTGTAATTCGCCGTATTCGTGAAAAAAAAGAAGCTGAACAAAATATCTTATATGACGATGCAATTCGACTGGAAGCAATACAGTAAAACTTAAAGATACTGAAAGTCTTATTTTTGAAGTCCGACATAACCGGTTTTTTCTATTAAGTATTGTCCTTGTTCTGAAAGTATCCAGTTTAAAAGGGCTTCTACATTTTTGGACTTTTCCGTGCTAATAGCATAAAAATAGCCGGTAAGCGGATAGCTGCCATTTTTAATGTTTTCTCCTGTTGGAGCTACTCCATCTACTTTTATAATTTTTACATCTTTTGCATTTTGCATTTCATTTATAAAATAGCGAAAGGAAAAACCTATAGAATTACGTCTATTTTGATAGTTTTGTACCTGCTCAACTATTCCGCCCATAAAATCTATACGCTCATCACTTGGAGCTTTCATTAAAGGTATATCGCCCATAAATTTTTCCAAAGTGCTTTGGCTACCGCTATTTTTTGCGCGCTGAAAGGCTTTTATTTTTAAATCAGGACCACCAAGCTCCTTCCAGTTTTTAATTTCCCCGGAATAAATTTTTCTTAAATCACGGGAGCTTATTGAGTCAATCGGATTTGCCTTGTTTACAAAAAAAACAAAGGCTTCTTTTCCAATCGCCGTAAGTTTTAAATTTAGGTTTTTTGATTGGGCGTATTCAATCTGCTCTTTTGACGGCGCTGCACAAAAAATAAGATCAGCTTCCCCGTCTATGAGTGCATTGTACGATCCAACGGTGTTTCTGTAAAAAAGAGCGGAACCTTCTTCATTTAAAGTACAGCGGTCTTTAGGAAAACACGCTCGTGCAAAACCGGAATATACCGGAAAAAGAGCTGTCGCACCATCAAGCACCGGAATAGCATCGTTCAGTTTTAAACTTGATTCTTCTTCAAGTTTTGCTACCAAAGAGTTTTCTTCAAACGGCAAAAACTCATACACATTTCCGTTCGGCTTTTCTTTAATCGTTATCGAAGGAATATAAATCTTTTTATATACATATATTCCCAAAAAAGAAAGAGAAAAAAGCGAAAAAACAGATACGATACTAAAAAACACAATTAAGAACGTTCTTTCCTTTTTAAACCAGATGAGCATAAATATAAGCCCAATCAGCAAAAACGGTAAGACGATAAAAACCAGCGGCAAATTTTCAAAGCTAAGAAATAAAAAGCTCGCTCCCACTATCGGCAAAAACAAGATTGCAACAAGGGCAAAAAGTACAATAGTGATTATAGTTTTACTTTTTTTATTCACGAAAAAACCTCTTAGATTGTAGTGTAAAATATTTCCCTTAAATTTTCAATCTAATTTTGTAAAACAATTCTATAAATAAAAAGATTAAACCTATCTAAAAGTCTTTGAACTCGCTTCAATCCTAAATTGATTCAGTCATGTCCTCGTGCTTCAGCTGTTTGCATTGCATTTTTTTATTTTTAATTTCCCACACTGCTGCGGCGTCTTGATCAAATGTCGATGTGTGGGTAATGATCAAGATAAGATGATCTTGTTTTAATTTAACAATCAGTGTACGTAAATTTTGAATTGAAATAGAATCGAGACTTTTTTCAGGTTCATCTAAAATTATCGTTTTCTTGTTTCGTATCAGTACGCGTATCAAACAAAGTTTTTGTTGCTCACCGTCGGAAAGATTTATAGGATTGGTTTTCACTTCTTTATCTAAAAACTTTTCAAAATTAAAAACATTGCAAAGGTCCCGCAATTGTTGATCACTAAATTTTTCCCCAAGTAAAATATTGTCCTTTACGGTTCCTTCAAAGAAAAAATGCGGATGATACAAATAGCTTTTTGAGTTAAAATTTTCAGAAATTTCAAATACCGAATGTTCCGATTGTAATTTAAAACAAGCGGGATCATAAAGTGCGCAAAGTAAATTTATAAATGTTGTTTTCCCAGCCCCGTTTTCACCTTTTATACAATAAATTCCGGTTTCATTAAAGTCTAAGTCATCAATCGAAAACAAAAGTTCATTTGCATTTGTGTACACATCTATATTCGAGATTCGTGATTTTTGTGTATTGCCCTTTGTCATCGGTAGGCACTTTACATTGTGGTTAGCAAACAAAACTTTTGATAGCCGCTCAAAAGCCGGAGTATTCTGATTTTTAAATGCCAAAAGTTGCGCCAATCCTTCAATGGGCTCAAACATCATACCCACATATTGAACAAACATAACCAGTGTTCCCACTGTTATTTCATCCTGCCGAACCAAATTCGCTCCGAGTATCAAAATAATCAGAGGCGTAACTGCCTGTACAAAAGAAGGAATTCGCTGTAAAAGAACAAAAAAGAATTCGGATTTCAGTCTTGCGGAAAAGTAATTTTCTTGTATCAAATTTTGTTTTTCTATAAAAAATTTTTCGGCATTAACGATAGTGATTTGCGGCTTTCCATTGATTATGGAATTGGTGATGGCAACACAATCATCATTTTTTTTCTGGCTCTGCTTTGAAAGAGTATGCAAGTTTTTTCTGGACAGCATAATTGCGATAAAATACAGCGGAATAAAAATAAGAGAAGTAAGAGCCAATTTCCAATTAGTAAAAAGAACAATTATACAAAAAACTGAAAACTGAATAATTGAGTTTATTTTCGCTACCCGCAATGTAATGAGTGTTGCAGTTGCACTGTAAGAATCACTAAAAAAAGATTTAACAAAAAAGCTTTATCAAATTTTAAATACTCATAATTCGGCATACTTAAATATTTTTTTACTAAATCTTTTCTAATTTTTCTTTCAACACGGCATTGATTTATTGAGGCAAAGAAATTGGGGAAAAACAAAAGATAGAGATGTATCACCGACAGACATACTACCGTGATCAAAATTGCCATTGGGATGTTAATTAATTTTTTATTTATGGCAATTTCATCAATGACAAAACGGTTAATTTGCGGTACAAAATAAATAGCCGCCATACCGATACTGGTAAGCAGTGAAAATAAAAAAACTTCTTTCCAACTATAATATCTTTTATAAAACTCATCTATCATGCCTGTCCCCTCATTGCATTTCTATAGTACAGTTCCGCCAAATCGGCGATTACACCCATTCAATTTTGAATAGTATTCTAGATTATATTCGCCACTTTATCAAGCTCCTTTTTATAAAAGTTTTGTGTTTTGTGTACGGGTCTCATGAGCTATGAGTATAGCAAAAAAAAACTAAAACTGTAATGAGAGAATGTTTTTCGTACAATCCGTCATAGCATTCTTCGTTTTGATCAGAATGACACGAAGTACTGCGATCATCTTACCTTTGGTATTACGATCGTCTTACACTTGGTATTGCGATCGTCTTACACTTGGTATTGCGATCGTCTTACCTGTGGTAAGATGAGTATCTGAGGAGCGAGGCGTCTCTTTTTTGATAAAAAGCGGTATTTTACAAAAAAAAGTAAACAAAATAACATAAAATACTTGACACTTTGATAATAATATAGTATATTATCAGTAGTTGGAGGAGTATGAGGATGAAAGAACGAGATGTCAAAAACACAATGGCTGATAAAATAAAAGCTTTGTTGGAGGAGCGAAATATGAGCCAAAAGGAATTAGCGGCTGAAACAAGGGTGACTGAGGCGGCTATTTCAAATTATGTATCGGGGGAGCGAGAGCCGCGCGGTGCGATTCTTTTGAATATTGCAAAAGCGTTGGGAGCGACGACCGATTTTTTATTGAATACCGAGCTTGGTATGCACGATGCGATAAACGAACAAACGCAAAGCGTAAACCAAGCCTGCGATATAATAGCCCGTAATGCAAATACGATGACATACGAGCAAAAAGAAAAACTACTGCGTTCGCTTTTGGGAAGCGGAAAAGGAGAATAAATGAGGTTAGCAAATGCTGTTTATGCTAAAATTAAAAAAATTATTGCTGAAATGTATGAGGATCTGGCTTATACGCACATTCCCATCGATGTTTTTGAGCTTGCGGAAAGGCTGGATATAAAACTTATCCCCTATTCGAAACTTTCGGAGGATGAGTACTCGACTATAAGCGCCGCATCAAATGACGGATTTACCTATTTACGGTTGCCGGACTGGCGTTATGAGATTTATTATAACGACGAACAAAATGAACGACGGATTAACTTTACGATTATGCATGAAATTGGGCATATTATGCTTGAACATATCAAACCGGAAGGCACGGTTCATTCGCCGGAACATGAAGCGGAAGCAAACTTTTTTGCAAAAAGCGCATTAGTTCCGGAAGGCTTAATAGCATATTTCGGCATAGGGTCGGTATATGAACTTGTCAATACTTTTGCTGTCAGTTTTGAATGTGCGGAATATATTGCGGCAAGCTATAACGCAAGTATGCAATACCCGAATGCACGGATGGGAATTGCACAGGACCCGATCGCAAAGCATTTTATCAATACTATGGTAGAGGAGGCTGTTTTATGAAAATTCCGCAAGTGGCTTGAGTGTTAAAGTTTCGGAATACGCTCAAGGATAAAAAGCTTTGAGCCTTTATTTGCACTAAAAGCTCAAAGCATGCAGGATAGTATACCCTTCAAACGGTTTCCATACTATCATAAATGACAACCGAAGTCAAGTACAAAATTTTAAAATTCGTCTACCTTGTAATTCCATAGGTACAAGCGACGTAAAATAAGGATATGATTTATGGAAACAAAAGATTTAAAAACAATCGGCGGTAAAGTGAATGTTACGGTTCATAAAAGTTATCTTAAACACGGAAACGGACATTATACACGGGTACAACGAACCACCGCTTCAATGGGTAATGTGATTGCATTGATTGCAAGCAAGACAAAGCTTTTTGACGAAGCAGCGCTGGTCGCTGCGCAAATGCTTTTCAAAGAAGCTATTTTAACTTTGCTTGCCGAAGGAAAGGCGGTTGATGTTTTTGAAGTCGGTATCTTGTATCCGAGTTTTAAAGGAAGTTTTAACGGTACGGATATCGAAGAGGGCGGGGCTTTCGGACTGAAATTTACTCCGTCGGAGGACGCAGTCAATGCGGTTCAACGAACGGATGTTTCAGCAACACTGCATGCAAAAACGGATCCGCTTATATACAGCATTGAAGACCTTTTTACCCATACAGACGACTTTTCGATAACGCGGGGGAAGCCCTGCCGTATCACGGGAAGCCGTGTTAAAATTGCCGGCGCTGACCCAAGCGTGGGCTTATATTTTGCACCGCAGTTAGCCGACGGTTCCTGCAATAACGATGCAAGTACGTGGATAAAAATAGAAGAAAGCTATTTCTTTAAAAACACGGATCGCTTTCTTGAGTTTACCGTACCGGAAACACTAAAAACGGGTGCATCCTACTTTCCGGTTATCAAAACGCAAGCAGGACGCGGTACTACCCATAACAAAACCGTTCGCTCAAGCGTTTCACCCGATACCGTACTGATTAGGTAATTTATTTACTATGGGAAACGCTGATTAAAGGCTTGACGCCGTTTAACAGCATACTTTGCAAAGCAAAG
>CALDWC010000028.1 GCA_937923945.1 uncultured Treponema sp. | reverse complement strand
AGACTACTTTTCAGTGTCCACCTTTAAAATCTATTGTTTCGTAAATGTTCAGAATTCTATTACACTGAACATTGAGAAACAATGAGGGAATGCTGTTAAACGGCGTCAGGCCTTTAATCAGCGTTCCCTAATCATAGCATTATAGCCAATAAAAATAACCCATACATATGCACAGGTTTTCGGTATCATAAGAGAACCGATAATCGGAAGCGAATTGCTCCAAAGCACAACCGGAATGTAGCAGATAAAACTAATTGCAACGGCAAGCGGCAAAAAGCGAAATACATGATCCTGCACCTCTTTTATTTTTTTATACCACAGCACGATAAGCAGTACGCCTAAAAGCGTAAACGGAATATTCCGGTATATTCCCCATGATACCGGCGGCTTCGCGGTAAACCACTCGTTATACGGCAACACACATAGAAGAATCCGAGAAAGTGCAAAAACCCATACGGCAAGCGTGTATGTATTTTTGCCGTGCATTGCATAGCGTTCTCGCCACACATAATACAAAAGGACATAAAAAGCTGTCATCGTTATGGAAGTGATAAGCTTTCCAAGTCCAAGTGCATAGCTGTACTGATCAAGTCCCGTTGTACACAGTGCAATCGCCCGCGGTACGAGGTGAAACGCATCGCCGAAGCCGAGTACAACTGCCATAACGCCGTATAATAAATACTGCGTTTTTTTCGCAGATCCCGCAATCATCTTTATACCGAGAAAAATGACCGTCCCAAGATATGCGACATCAAAAATTGTTTCGAATACTCCTTGCATCGAAAGCTCCTTAAGGAGGCACTGATTAATTCAATCGAGAATTAATCAGTGCCCACATTTAAAATCTATTGTTTCGTAAATGTTCAGAATCTACATTATTATACTGAACATTGAGAAACAATTAGGAAACGCTGTTAAACGGCGTCACGCCTTTAATCAGCGTTTCCTTAAGCTAATTTGAACAATGTTCAAATTTACCGAATAATAAATCCTGCCGACAAGGGGCAGGAAACCGACCAAACTAATACAATATTTTTTTAATAAGTTCCAAAAAAAAACTGCAGTTGTTTTTCTTTTGTACGAGCATCGTAACGATATTCATCAGCACAAAATCAATAAAAGCACTTCTTGAAAAAGAGTCCGAAAAAACATCGGCCTTGATATCCGTATCCTTATCAAGTGAGGCTTGCATCTTTTTTTTAAGCACAACAAGGTAGCTATCCATGACGCTGTGAGCCTTATCTTTGTTTTTACTTGAAACACTCAAAGAGTGAATCGTAAAAAAGTTCGGGTACTTTTTCACTCCTTTTTTTATGTTTGAAAAACAAAGTGCAATATAATCAGGAAATGATACATTCTCTACGCATTGCTCGGGAAGTTTAAAAATATCATCCCAGACGCTTTTTATTGCGGCGATCAGTAAATCGTCTTTTGAAGGAAAGTAATAGTATAAGGCACCGGGAGCTATACCGCAGTATTTTGCTACTGCCCGTACATTGAGAGCGGCTAAACCTTTTTGTGAAATAAGAATCCTGCACGCTTCTAAAATTGCTTCCCGTGATGTAAGTCTTTTATTCATACAAATACCGTACGCTACTATTGAACATGCTAAACTGCACTTCCGCACTTATCGTCAATTTTCTTTTTATTGCGGCTTATTTTACAGTAAACAAAACGCTTGTACCTCGTGTAATTGAACCATGTTCAAATAGAAGTATACTCTAAACGCAAAAAAAGTCAAGCGAATAAAAAGTTTTTAGCAAAAAATATAAGAGTGAATGTGTATTTTTTTTATATTTATTATAAAGAGAGATAATCACAGCTTTCCAAGATGGTTTTCGCGCATGTAAACTCTGCTGATATAACTGACGATTTGAAACTTGACCGTTATGAAACGCATACACATTTTTATTTTTTTACTTTTTCGATTACATCCAATACCGTATCCGCAACATACGCCGCATCTTCTTGTGTCATACCGGGGTAGAGCGGAAGCGTCATCGAAGTTTCGTACATACGCTTTGCATTCGGGAAATTTTTTTCGTCAAGGTGATAAGTGTTTTTAAACCACGTAAAATAAAAATGCGGAATAAAGTGCATCGACATACCGAGTCCGTTTTCCTGCAAGCGTGCAATAACGGCATCGCGAGAAATTTTTAACCGCTCGGGTACAATCCGCAAAAGATATAAGTGCCATGCGTTTCCATCCGAATCGGGCGGTATCAGTAAACATTCATTTCCGGAAAAACGTTCGTTGTAATAGGCAACGATTGCTTTTCGCATTTCAAACATCTCCATTGCTTTTTGTAACTGTACGCGCCCGATTGCCGAAAGGATGTCGGGGAGGTTGCATTTCCATCCGGCTTCGATAACATCATACTGCCACGAAGCTTTTTCACCGGTGTAGCGTTCCCAAACCGCGCGGTCAATTCCGTGCATGCGCATGGTTTTTACCCGCTCGGCAATTTTCGCATCATTTGTGCAAACCATACCGCCTTCCGCCGTTGTTATGGTCTTGGTTGCGTAAAAAGAAAACACGCCGGCATCTCCGAGCGTTCCCGCAAAACCGTTTTGTGTTTTCGCAGGAAATGCATGCGCCGCATCCTCGACGACTTTAACACCGTACTGCTTTGCAAGTTCATTCAGCGCTTGCATGTTGCAAACGTTACCCGCAATGTGAATCGGGATAATCGCTTTGACGTTTTTATGTTCGCGCAGCAAACGTTCAACGCATGTAGGGTTTATATTGTAATCGTCCGAATTAATGTCGGCGTATAAAATCTCCGCTCCCAAATGAACGGCACTCGTTGCGGTCGAAGCAAAGGTATACGGCGAGGTGATTACCGCCATTCCCGGACCGACACCGCAGGCATCAAGCGCCAAAAGTAAACCGCTCGTTGCAGAGTTTACCGCGAACGCATATTTCGCACCGACAAAGTCGGCAAATTCATTTTCAAAGGTAAGCGTTTCTTTACCGGTGGTCAACCAGCCGGAACGTAAAATACGCAAAACCGCCTGCTCTTCGCGCTCATCAAGTAAAGGCTTAAAAAAAGGAACGTGTTTCATAGCACCTCGATAATTTATTGTTCCTTATTGTATACGAGAACTTGAAATTCGTCTAGCGGTAACGCGGTGAAGTATTCTATTGTTTTCGAGCGATTCGGGCAAATACTCCTAATGAAAAGTTAAAACGCGAAAAGCGAAAACCAGCCGATCCCGTTGGATAAAGTTCAACGATATCGGCATCAAGTCTATGCGTTGTGGTTTTTCCCCGTTTACTTTTGCTGTATAAAAAATCTATTTTGTAAAATAAACCGAAATGATCCGTGATTAAAAATTTTTGACCGAAATTAAACGACATTAAAAAAATATAAAAATTAAATTGATCATAAAACTTTATTTGACGTAAAATATGATAATCAAAAGCCAATGCTTTTGAATATACCCCGATGCCGCACCCCGCCTGTAATTCGATTCGTTCGTTGAATTCGCCATAAAAATTCAGCAAAAGCTGTGTTGAAAAAAGCCGCAATTTATATTCGATAACGGTGCCGGTAAAAATGCGGTGGTCGTATTGTTCATCAAAGATATTTATTTTATAACCGGAGCCGTCAGATGCAAAATGGTTATGTGCAAAATAATTAAATCGTACCGCCGGTTCCACAAAAAAGCGGATTTGTTTTTTTTTCGAATATGCCGCTAAAAATTTCCAGCCCAACCCGATACAGCCGTCACCGGAAAACTGCGTTTTTGCCGGGTGTTCCGAATGCGAGCACATTTTACCGTTTTTGAAATCTTCGTCGATTAAACTCATTGGGAGGTTTGGAGGGAGAAAATTAACGGCGGCGAAGCAGGTAAAGCCTTTTCCCAATGTTACCGCGATACCCGTTTGCAATAACACGCAGACTTGCGACCAGTCCAAATCGCTTTTCAACTCAACATCGCCGTGATCATTTTCGCCGTAGACTAATTCCGAAAATGCGGCATTCCCGACACCAATAGAGTTAACAAAATCAATTCTGAACGGAAAGAGCTTTTCCGCGGCATTCACATAAATCGTCGACAAGAAAAAACAGAAAATAAAAAAACACTTTTTCATACTGAAAAACCGAAGCGATGAGCTTTCTATAAACAGCCGAATTTTTTTCGGTACAGCAGTTCGTGTAAAAACCGCTTATCTTCGATAGCAATATTTTCCATTGAAAAAGCCGCCAAACTCATATCATGTTCAAATTGTGCCGATTTATTAAATGAAATTACGCCGGCATTTTTTTCGAGCGGTAAACATAAAAAGCGTTTTCCGACTTTCAGCTCAAGCGTTTTTTTTATGCTTAAACTAACGAGCTTTTGAATACTTGTCGGCATAAAAAAAACGGCACAAATGTCCGAAATAAAAACCAACCCCAAAAAAAGATCGGTACCGCTTGTTTCAAATTCACGAATGTTACCCTCGAATAACGCTTGCAAAAACGAATACAGCCTGCTCACACAAAAATCGTCTTTCAATTTTGCATTTTGATAATTTAGCATTAAATTGACGTTGGTTAAAAGCGTGTTATTTTTTTGCTCGTTGAGAAAATCGCGTTCAAAATTAAAAAGCGGGAACGCATCCAAAATCCGCAATTTTAATTCCTTATTCACCAAAGTATTTTTGCCGCTTTCGTTTCGTTGATTTATTTGTAAAATGAGCTTGGAATTGACATTATTTTCAGTGTTACTTTCATATAACGCCAATTCGTCGGGAAATAAAAAAAAGCAAGAAACGGTCTTTTTTTGCATAACAATATTCGTACAAATTAGCCGACCTTTGTGCGGAAACAAAAAAGTGTAATTTTCCTCTTTTACGTTTACATCAGCCGCAAGCTCGATAAAATTATTATCGAGGTGATACTGATTGGACGGAACCTTGGTTATCTTTCCGTTTTGTGAAATAAGCCGAAGTACCGGTTTGTCCTGTACAAAGTTTTCAAAAATAAAGTTGCGTTCAATTCTGTTTAATTTTTTCATAGTGCATTTTTCCAATTTCAAATTCGCATAACAGCAAGTTTTCATGTTCATAAACGGCGCCGGCTTTTGCGATTGCATATCCGAGTCCCGCTTCGGTTTCGGAAAAGTTGAGCCGAAACTGCATCCTAAGCATATCATCGGTGAGTTCCGGTCTCCCGTAAAATACGCTTTGAACGGGCGGCAGTGCATTCAATACGGTTTCAAAAAAATATTTTACAAATTGTCGCGCCGCTGAAACTGCGCTTGTATCAATTGTTTTTTTTTGAATGGATGCGGCAAGTTTTTCGCAGTATTGCATATCGGTATACGGCACTCCGAAATAATCCAATGTACCTAAGCCTTCAAGCTCAGGTTGTATCGCGTCGGCTGCATTTGCCTGTGCATAGGTATACGCTACCTCACCTGCGGTTTCCCCGATGTTATACGGTATGGCAAGTTCGGGCGTTTTTAAAGCTTTGCCGTCAAGCCAATGCAGGTTATCGAACTCGTATTGCAGTTTGTCCTTGAGCGTAAAAAATTCCGGAAGCGTTTTTTCGGTTTCCGATTCTTTATGCGCTGCTGGCGTTTCATACTGTTGGGACAATGGTTCCGCAAACATCGATACACAAAAAAGCTGCATGGCGAGTAAAAACAAAATACGCTTCACGGAAACAGTATACCTTTTTTTGCAAAAAGATAAAAGACGGAGCTAAATCCGGTGTTTTAGAAAAAATGGATACGTATTGATTTTATACATTCGCTCTATGAAAAAAAATACACGAAAAAGTTATTCGCGCTGTGCAGAAAAAAAACGACGAACAAAGCAAGCGGTTTACGCTTTACTTTACAAAATATTCCGCGCAAGATTGCATGTGCTGCAGCCGCATACAAAACCGCTCCCGTACCCAAATACCGGTGTGCAAAAGCAAAAAGGAGCAATGTACTTATTTCAGCGGTTTTTCCTGCAGATTGTGCTTTCCACGAAAAAGCGCCCGTTAAAAAGCTTTTGCCCGCGTACGGAAGATATACACGGTAAAGCAGTTCTTCATAAGCCGCTGCAAAAAGAATACGAAAGGTAACCTGATAGATCGGCAGCGCTGCAAATATTTCAGCGGGCGTTTTCTTTTCATACACAAAAAGCGGCGGCAAAGCGAAAAATATGAGTGAGCTTAAAAAGATGACTGCATTAAACCAATGATACGAATGCTCGGTCGGCATAGCGCCATTGTAGCGTATCCAAGCATTTTTAGCAAGCAGCTTTTTTAATACGAAAAGTTCCATGAAAAAGTGAGCGACGTATTATCGACAAAGAGCGAGTTTACATTGATCGGCGATATTGCCCAACGAACATTAAAAAAGGGCGTCGTCATTTCCAAGCCCAATTCCGGCTGAAACAAAATTGATTTATAGACCGGCTTGCGCGTATCAGCAAACGAATCTTTTAACGGATCGTAATTACTTAAATGCAAACCGGCATCGGCATAGATTGCCGAACCGAAATATTTTCCAAAGTATAAACTGGTGTTGTCCAGATAGTCACCAAGTTTTAAAGTGTCTTGCTCCGGGCTTTTAAAAATATTACCGAAAATCAAATTTTGGACAACTTGTGTTCGAAGTGATAATACATCGAGATGCAAGAAATCCCGAACCGTATTTTCGATATTTTTTGCAAACGTCATTTGGGTAACCAAATCGGTCGCATTGGTAAGGGTATCTTTTACAATTGTTGATTTTGTCATATCACCGGTTACCAGTTGCCCGAGGAGCTGTAGCACTTCCGCTTCCGATTTTGCCGGATCGGCAGTGATTTTTGAAATCCAATCATCAAAACCGCTCGTCAAAGATTGATCCTTCAGATTCAATATCAGTTTTACGGGTTTACCTTCCAAATCTTTATCCCGAATTTCAGCACGCAATGTCAAAAGCGGTGAAAAGCCGTCAAGCGTTTCAACAAATTTTATGTTTCCCTCTTTGATGTAGAAGTTCCGTTTTATATAGGTTATTTCACCGCCGCGTAATTTTGCTAATCCGGTCATCGTAAATGTGTCGGGCGTAACATGGAATACAATCGAATCGGTTGTTGGTGTGAGGGTGCGCAATATCGGGGTACGCATATTCGGCCAACTAAACTCCGCTTTATTGCCGAGCGAAAGCGCTAAATCCATCGTAAAGTTATAACTGCCCCCTGAAAACAATTCAGTAAATTCATCAAAGGTATCAAATGCAATCGAAAAACTACCGTTGTCAAATTTTGCGGAGCCTTGTAAATCCGTTGCTTCCGGAGTGATGTTTATAGTAAGATCACAAAAAGCTTTTCCGTCCGCATGGAACAAAAGGTTGTTCGTTTTCATGTGTCCCGGTTTTTTTTCATCAACTCCGCAATGTACAAAAGTATCGTAGGGAATCCAGCCATCAAATTCACTATGTGCTTCCGCCCAAAGTTTAAACGTTTTTGCCGCAAATTCAATGAACGGTATTTCAATTGAGTAACCCGAAAAAATAATCGGAACACTTGGGGCGTATAAATTATCGGGGGCATACCGCGGCGAATTAAAGTTAATTTCGGATAAGTACAAGGTCCCGAAAAATTGCGGTTCGTTCATTTTTCCGTCAATCAAGAGACTGCCGGTTAATGCACCGGTGGTAAAAGCAACATAATCACCAATGTTGATGAGACTGAGTACTTGCGGTATATCAACATTAAGGTCATAAAATTGTACGTTCATTTTATTTTTTGTTATAGCGCCGTCCAAGGAAATATGCGTTTTAAAATCACGACTCATGTTCAGCGATACCGTTCCATCGTCCAAGTAAAAACCGGTGATTTTATTTTCACTGTCATACAATGCAATAACACCGTTCTCACGCATTATCGTAAAAAGAAACGGCTTATCCTGTTTTTGGTCGCCGATGCTTGCATTTTTAATCGTGATATCCATCACAAAAGATTCGACAACCGCCTGCATTTTTTCAATCGAGCTTTTTTTATCAAGCGGTGAAACGGTTTTCCCTGCAACATCGATTCCAATTTCTGCATTCGTTGATTTGTCCGAAAGCATTCCGGTATATTTTAAAGCGAGATTACCCGTTCCGTTTTCCGGACGAAAGTTTACGTTCACGGAAGAAATATCATGTCCCGCCCAATTTATGTGTGCCTCAGGAATTCGGATGGTACCATCATCAATTAAAAACATACATGACGCTTCAAGTGGTTTATTTTTGACGTGCATGGTCAAGTTTTTTAAATGAGCTTGCAGTAATAAATTGTCGAGCGAGCCCAAAAAAGTTACATCGCCGTTGACCATATCGGTCAAAGCCTGTGTTGTAGAAAATGTTGCAAACGAAACATTATGAACGGAAAGCGAGCCGTCGACGAACACTTCTTTTGCAATCGAAAAATTACAATTCAAATCAAGCGAACTTGTTTTTATATCATTTTCCAGTTTTACAATAATAGAAAACTGTTTTATAAAATCATAATTATTTGAAATTGAATCAAACGAAGCTTGTCCTTTTAACATGCTGACATTGTTTCCCATTTCAATATTCGAAAGGAAAACATTTTTCGGATTCGCTTGCCCTTTAAACGCTAACTGAAACGGCACTTGGGTATAGGAATCAATGATGGCATCCGTTGAGTAAATCAAAGTGGCTTCGTCGCAAAAAATATTCCAGTTTGTTTTGTCAACGTAATCGAAATTTGCATTCACGGAAAGCACAAACGGAGCCGCCGGAATCGGAAATTCTTTCATTGTAAAATTTCCTTTGAGTGTTTCCCCTTCAAAAAAAGTTGTCAGCGAAAGTCCGTAATCACCGTAAACGGTTACCATCCGATTTGCTAAAATTCCGTTGAGCGAGTACGAAATTGCATCCACGGAAAAAAGGGCATTAAAAAAAACATCGCCGCCGGCAAAGTTAGCCGCAACATTTCCCGTAATCTGCTGTTGTCCGATATTTAAATTAAAGCTTTGCAAGTTAAATGATTCTGTGTTTCCGTCAAAAGAACTCAAAAGGTACATGCCGCCGGCTTCGGTTGATGCCGCAATCAACTGCACCACGTTGTATGAAAACGACTGAAAGTCACTGGTCGCATAAAATTCGCTGGTGATACGGAACGGTTCAAGCTGCGTTTTTAAAAATCCCGAAGCGCTGTTCGGGGATAGTGCCGCCACGGCTTTGTAGATGTTTTGTACGCTAACGGAATTGAGAACACCGTGTGCTTCCAAGAATTTTTTTTCGTTTGCATTTTGAGTATATATCGCATCAAACTCATAGTTTCCGATTGTATCATCAATGGAAGCTGCAACGCTCCATTCGTTTCCGCGCGGCGTCATGCTCAAAGCCGCTGTTGAAAAATACGCTTCACCGATATACACGTCACTCAAGGTGCAGTTATATTTTTTTGCTGAGCCTGACAAAGCCGCACTTGCTTTGATAACGGCGCCTTGTATTGTAAGTCGATTGAGTGTAGCATTGGCACGTACAGACCCGTTCGCTATATTATAAAAACCGTTTGCAGCCATATTTGCCGTCGTTGAATCGAGTGAGAGTTTTTTTAAACTGACAAATTTTTCCGTCCCTTCCGCAGCTAATTTGAATGTCAGTTTCCGTGTTGAAAAATCTTTAAAGGTAATTTTCGGGGCTTGTGCGGAAATATCAACGACATATTTTATTTTTTCTCTTGCGCCTTTGTTTAAATTAAATTCGGCGGAGATGGAACCGGTAAAGGATAATGGTTCTATTGATTTAAAATATTCATTTTGCGCTTGAATTAATTTTGACGGTTTTATATTTTCAAAACTGGTTGCCGCATTGCCCTGTTTTGTTTTAAGATTATACGACGCTTTTATATCAAGACTTTTATTTTGTTGCAGCGCTAAAACGGAAATAATATTTTCGTTGTAGGATAAAAAAAATGAAGTGTTTACTAACTTGAAAGCATCTGCGGTAAAGTTATGTATGGAAAGAACGGACGAAAAGGATGAAAAATCACGGACGCTGTTCCCTTCAAGTTTTATATCCGATGTAATCAATTTCAAATTTTGATTATGTTTCGGTGAAAGCGCAACATGCGATTGAACCGTATACCTCAATTTTCCGTCTTTTTCGATAAATTTTCCCAAGTAAATCGTCAACTCCGATGATATATCAACCGTATCGGCAGTAAATAAAATATTCTGTAAAATCACCGTAAAATTTTTTATGGGAAGCCGGAAATCGTTTTTCTGCGTTTCTGCGCTCTGTTCATTTTTTGCCGTATCATCTTTATTTTTTAAAAGAAGTTTTTCAAAAAAGCTGCTTTGATTTTTTTCATTATAGGCGATTGAACCGTCGCGGATACCGATTCGCTGTATTGCATCGTCAAAATGACCGGTGAGTACATTTATCAGTTTATATTCGACCAATACTTTTTCAAAAAATGCAATTTTATTTTCTTTGTCATCGGATATTTGTACATTTTTTAAATATACTCGCGCAAAAAGCGAAGGAGACAGCTGTTCATAGGAAATAACAAGCCCGGTTGAGTTTTTAACTTCAGCGAAAAATTTTTCACTTTGTTTGGAAACAAACTGATAAAACGCTTTTGAAACAAACGGAAAAGCAAGAACAGCGACGCCGAGAGCTGAAAGTAAAATGGCGATATTGACGATGATAAGCTTTTTTTTATATTTTTTCATATCCGATGCAACTCAAAATCCAAGGTGATAACAATCCGTTTGTTCTCTTATTATATAAAAATATGAATAATTTTATAGTTACACATCACCTGCCGGTATAAGAAGACGCTAAAAACTTTTAAAATTTTGATTTTTAGAAGTTGCTTGCACTGTCACCATTTGAAAAAGGTTCTATTCTTGATTTTCGGATTTCTTTGAGCGATGATAAGTTATGGGAAATCTATTTTGAAAGGCTAAAATTTTTTTTTGATTAATTGAATATATTTCTCTTGTCACAAAAAATATTATGTGCTAGAATTATTTCATAAATCATAAGACAGGAGGAATATCTTATGAATAAAAAACTAGTGTGGATGATTTTAGGTGCATTCGTCCTTGGTTTGGTAGTCGGTATTATACTGTGGCAAACCGGCGCTAATATTGATGGATACGTTGCGTGGGCTCAGCCGTTCGGTCAAGCTCTCGTATCAATGTTAAAAACCATCGTTATTCCGGTCATTTTGTTGTCCCTCATTGCCGGTGCAGCTTCGTTACCGACAAAAGAATTCGGCAAAATCGGTATTAAGGTTATTGTCTGGTACTTTTTAACGTCATTATTTGCGGCAGTCGTCGGTTCATTATTAGCGGTTGCCTTTAATCCGGGCGCCGGAACGTCCCACGCCGAATGGGCAAGTCTCATGACGGGCGTTGCCGGTGAAGTAAACCCTGCCGCTGGCGGATCGCTTGCCGACGTGTTTTTGAGTATGTTTCAAAACCCGTTCCAAGCACTTGCAGAAGGAAACTTTTTAGCTATTATCGTATTTTCAATCGCATTCGGTATTGCATTGAAAATAATTGCAGACGGTGAAAACGAAAAATTACGTGAAGGCGCTTCACAATTTCTCAATATTGTAGATACTTGTAAAGAAACCGTTTTTAAAATCGTTGACTGGATTTTAGCTTACTCACCGATCGGTGTATTTTGTCTTACATCGGTAAACTTTGCACAATACGGCTCAAAACTGTTTGGTCCGTATGTTATGCTGACTTTGGGTGTTGTTATCGGTATTATGGTGATGATTTTTGCAGTCTACCCGATTTTGATTGCGATTTCAACGAGAAAAAATCCGATACCGATTATGATAAAAATACGGGAACCGATGTTGACGGCTTTTGTTACGCGAAGTTCTGCGGCGGCTTTACCCGTTTCGCTCCGTACGGCGCAGGAACAGCTTCATATAAGCAATACGCTTTCATCGTTTTCGTTACCGCTCGGTTCAACGGTAAATATGGACGGCGTTTGTGTTCACCTGCCGATGTTTGCCGTTTTGGCGGCAAATATGTTCGGTGCGCAGCTCGGTTTTACGCAACTCTTTGTTTTGGTTATTACCACCGTTTTAGCTTCAGTCGGGGCAGGCGGTGTACCGGGCGGCAGTTTGATGCTCCTGTTTATCATCTTGCAGAATATGAACTTGGGCGCCGATCAAATCGCGATTATTGTCGGTTTAGCACTTGGTATCAACCCCATTTTGGATATGTTTGAAACGATGAACAACGTGGCGGGCGATTTGGTTTGTACGTACTGCGTTGCGGAAATGTCCGGCATGATAGAAAAAGACGCATAATATCACGTCGGTTGTGCGCATGAGGAGGCACTGATTAATTCAATCGAGAATTGAGGGCATCTTTCAAAAACTCGGGTTAGACTTTTAGAGATGCCCGTCGAGTTTTTAAAAGACTACTTTTCAGTGCCCACCTTATTATACTGAACATCGAGAAACAATTAGGAAACGCTGTTAAACGGCATCAAGTCTTTCATCAGCGTTTCATTTAGTGGGGCGATTTTATGTAACGCAAAAAATTCTGTACGCACACCAGCAAGCAGGTAGCCCCGAACGTAAAAAAAAGCGGACGGTAACTCGTTGAAAAATTATAAACAGTGTGGAGCAATACCGCAAAAAGAAAATACTTTTTATTCCGTCTGATAATTTCCGGGTACCATAAACCGACGCCGATGTGGATGACGGTTGCCGTTACGATGCGGAGCAGCGGTGAATCGGGATAATGCAACGAATATGCAATGTTTTCAAAAGTTGCAAAAAAAAGCGCAAACACAAAAGCGTTTGTTTTTTGATCGAAAGCGGATGTGCGGGAGTTTTTTTTCGCCGTGCGGGAAACAAAACACACACAAAACCAAAAAAACACAACTTTCGTTATTTCTTCGATTGCGGCAACAAATAGCGCTTTTTCCGCATGCGCGAGGGTGCTGTTTAATTTTGTAAAATATAAATCAACGGCAGGTGAATCGAAAAAAACGCCTTCGGTAAAAGCGGCAACGAGCATTGCGAAAAACGCTCCGGCGATAAAAACAAACTGCGTCGATAAAACCGAAGCGTTTGTCGGAGACCGCTTTTCCGCTTGCGGGGTTTTTCGCCTGATAACCAAGCCGAAAAGTGTTGCGGAAAAAACAACCACGGTGAAAAGCGAACCCCCGCCTTGCGGAAACTTAAAAGGTGTCATCTTCAGTATGTGCAAAAATTACGGACTCAGCAAAAAAACTTTTGGAACACCTTACAAACCGCTTCCTGATCGAATGAGCCGCCCAATTCCCGTACCGAATGCATCGCGAAAATCGGATTGCCGATGTCGACGCTTTTTATGTGGAGGTTTTGCATCGTGATGGGACCGATGGTTGAGCCGCCGCGCATGTCCGACCGGTTGACAAAATCTTGGCAGGGGACGCCGGCGTCTTTGCAGAGTTTTTTAAAGACGGCGACGGTGTTTGCTTCGCTCGTGTAGCTCATGCTTGCGGCGCTTTTAACTGCGGGACCGCCGTTGATAATCGGAAAGGTCGTGACATCATTTTTGTCCGCGTAATTCGGATGAGCGGCGTGCGCTTGATCGGCGGAAATCAAAAACGAGTTATGCAGCATCTGCTGGAAAAATTCAAAGCCGTTTTTTTCACCGCGCTTTTCCGCTTCGCAAAATGCGATGCGTTTTAAAGTGTCGGCAAAAAATGAACTACCTGCTCCGGCGGCAGTTGCCGAGCCGACTTCTTCGTTGTTAAAAAGACAAATCATTTTTCCTGCGGGCGTTTCCGATGCGTGCGCCAGCGCTTCAAGCGATGCGAATGCCATACCGAGGTTATCGATTTTTCCGGCAAGGAAAAATTCCTTGTTCGCGCCGATAAAGGTTGAAGGCGTGCAGTCATTCAAAAATAAATCGTAAGATAAAATTTCTTCCGGTTTCACTTTTGCCTGCTCGGCAATAACATGCATAAACGCATTTTTTTCCGGTTTTTTTCCGGTCGTAACCGTAAAAAGCGGTAGCGTGTCTTTTTGCTTGTTGTATTTGTAGCCGTCGTTGACGTCTCGGTTCATGTGAATCGCCAGATTTGGAATCACCAAAACGGGCTGCGGAATATCAATCAGTATTTGTTTCGGCTCAAAAGTACTGTTTCCTTCGACAAAGATTCGCCCCGCAACTGAAAGCGGACGGTCAAACCAACTCGAAAGAATAGCCCCACCATACACTTCGGTGTTCAATTTAACATAGTGTCCGAAAACTTCCATTTCTGGATTCGGTTTAATTTTAAAAGTGGGGCTGTCAACGTGACTGCCGATAACCCGGAAGCCGGAACGGATATCGGAGCCGTTTTGCCACGCAATCACCGCACAGGAATTTTTGTTGACAAAATACTTGCCATGCGCTTGCAATTCAAAACGCGCTCCTTCGTGCAGCTCGGTAAAACCGCACTGACGTAAATAGGTCGCCGCATTTTCAACGGCATGAAACATTGAAGGCGACGCATCGATAAAATCCATTAATTTTTCTGCTTCTGTTTTCATACCGTGCAGTGTATCATTTTTTATATTTTTTTTTAAGAGGCGGGAGTACCCTTTATTCATGAAGGAATATTTGAATGTCGATGTCAATCCAGTTTCCGCGCAATTCGCCTTTTGAACTGATTTTTGCAAATAGCATTTTCCCGGCATCCATCAAACGGGAAAACACCGCGTTGTCTTGCCGAGGAACGTAGCCAAGTTTTTTTCCGTCCGTATTTTTTATCACGATTGCGTGTTTATCGTATTTATTGTTGGGTTCACGAAAAAACTGCACTTTATCGCCGACTGCGAGCTGGGCGACTATGGTTTCCATATCTTTAACATATCCGGTTCCGGCGATATAGGTATCAAATAAATAAATATCACGTTCAAAGGGTATCGGAACGCTGAGTCCGTTATGCGAGCGGTGCAGCATTGATATCAAATCATTACTTTCGCTTTTTGTTATATCGTTCATAGCAGTGCCTGAATTTTTTGCTGATATGCAGACAAAATTTCGGTTAATTCATCGATTTCTTTTTGTAAAGAAGCCCGTTTTGCAGCAATTTGGTCTTTATCAGCGACAAAGTTTTTCATAGTATAGGGAAACTCGTGCTTCACCCGATCCATGGTGTTTTTTACCGCAGTAATTGAATGCTCCAGTCGTTCTTTTTCGCTTTGCAGTGCGGCAAGCGTGTCGTCGGTTTCAACGCGGGGAAGTGCGTTTTCCTCAATCAAGGTAGCAATAATCCGCAATTCCGACAGGCTCCCATTTTTATATGCACGGACTGCGCTTTCAAATAATTTTGCACTGTCGGGCGGAAGCACTTGATTGAGGTCAGGGTGCAAAGCTTTGACCGCCTTTCGGTAAAGCTGCTTTAATTCCGCAGTTTCCTCATCGCTGAGTGTTGGACACTCGCTGTATTCAATCGCTTTATGCAATGTATCCAACTGCGCTTTCAGTTTTGCCTGATATTCCGCAAACTCGGTTTTAAGCTGTTCGTCGATGAGTGAAAGATCCACCGATTCTTGACGGTTTATTTTTGCTTGGATGAGTTCCAGTTTCCGTTTGGATTGCAACACTTCGCTTTGGATTTTAAATACGCGGTATTCCAATTCGCCTACCGCGAGGATATAATCGGTTTCAATATTTTTACATACGACAAATATCAGCTCATCGCGTTCAAGTACTGCCGCGGAAAGTTCGCTCCGCAATGCTTCGATTTTTTTGTGCAGCGCTTGAAAGTCCGGCGAAATTATGATGATTGTACTTTTTATTTTAGCAGGATCCGATATATCTGACGCCGCTTTTTTAAAATACGCATTCCAATCTTTGGTGTCATTCGCAACTTTTTTCAACATATTTTCATTCAGTATATATCGTTTTTTTGTATCTGTCAAGACTCGGAAAAAAATTTCAAAATTTTTTCCCGAAAGGCTTTACATTTTATTGATTTAATTTTATGATACACTAAGGTCACTATCGGTAAATTTTCGATTGGATTTATCAGTGCTTTTTTGAAGGAGATAATGTTATGGCTATTATTACAATTTCACGAAAAGTTGCTTCATTCGGTGATGAAACGGCAGCCGCATTGGCAAAACTTTTAGGATATACATTTGTAACGCGAAAGGTGCTCGAAGAAAAACTGCGTGAGCGCGGTGTTCCGGAAGATGCACTCAAAAAATACGATGAAAAAAAGCCGACCTTTTGGGCTTCACTTTCCCGCGAGCGGGATATTTACATGGATTTATTACGTGAAACGGTTTTTGATGAAGCACAGCACGACAACCGCATTTTTATCGGACGCGGCGGTTTTGCAATTTTGAACGGAGTCCCTGGCTGTTACTCCGCTCGTTTAGTCGCAACGGACGGCGAACGGCTCAAGCGGCTTGAAAAAGAATTTGACTGGACGGAAGATCAAGCCCGACAGCGTATGAATGAAAGCGATCAAAACCGTGACGGATTTCATAAATGCTTTTTCAACGTTGAAATTGAAAACCCTGCTATTTACAACATTGTTTTAACCACCGATATGATTAGTGCGGAAACCGCTGCGGAAATTATTAAAACCGCGTTTGAAAAAACAATTACGCCGGAACTTGCCGGTCAAACCCAACAAGCGATTAAAGCAAAACTGCTCGGGCAGCGTATCGTAAATGCGATTGCTTTTGAACACAAACTACCGATTTATTTTTTGGATGCGCAAGTAAACGATGAAGAAATTACCCTTCATGGAATTTCCGAATCGGCACAAAATACGGAAGAGGCTCGCAAAATTGCAGAATCGCTGGCAGGCGGTTTAAGGATAAACTCACAAATTACGTTTGTTTCCGGTTATAAAGCTACGGCGAATCACATGCGGCGTAGCTGATGAATAATTATCAATGACGAGAAGCGGTACTTGCAACAACGCGTTTGTTTTTATAGGCGTTTTCCGCTTCTTCAAAGCCTTGAGCATTATCAACAGCGTAGCAAAATCCGGAGAACAGCACCCCGTCTTCTATAATTAAGTGACGGGTTACTATTGCGCCTAATACGACGGCACTTGCAGAAAGCTGTACGCCCATTGGCGCGATAATATCGCCATTGATAACACCGCCGACAACAACTGACGTTCCCCGTACATTGCCTTGTACACGCGCATTCTGGGAAATGACGACGCGACCTTTGCTTGCAATATTTCCTTTGACATCACCGTCGATTTTGGTAAAACCGACTGAATTGATGTTGCCGGAAATAAATGAGCCTTCACCGACAATCGTATTGACGGTAATATCATCTACAAATTGTTTCATTAATATTCCCCAAAACCGTTTATTTGTTGCAGCGCGGACTATCGCTTTTTGATGTTTAAGTACTGTGCGGGATCAACGATGTCGGCACCGATATGTACTTCGTAGTGTAAGTGCGGTCCCGTTGAAATACCGGTATTACCCAAATAACCGATAACCTGTCCCTGTTGTACATTTTGACCGCGCTGAACGATAAAGGATTGCAAGTGGGCGTATCGAGTATAAAAACCGTGTTTGTGCTTGATGATTACGTAATTTCCCCAACCGGGATCATATTCGGCGGTAACAACCTGACCGTCAGCCGTTGCAATAATCGAAGGACCGGCGTAACCTGTTGCCAAGTCAATCCCCGTATGGATATACCACTGCTGGGTAAACGGATGTCGATTTTGACCGAATCCCATAGTAACGTGTCCGATTCCGCCTTTTATCGGCCATAAACTCGGAATGTCGGAAACAAACGCAGCCTGCGTTTCCAAAACTTTTGCCATTTCCTGGACAGGTTGAATGACATCGCTCAAATAATGGGAAAGATTTTTTACTTCAAGCACGTCAGCATTCGTGTCCGTTTCCGGTACTTCAAAGAGCATAGCAAGGTCGCTGTTATCCTTCAAACCGGCAGTATCGGACATCAGAGAGTGTAGCCCCAATGATGTTAACGTTGCCGAAAATGTTTCCTGAAAATTTTTAGCGTTTTTCAACATGTCGGCAGTTTCATCTTTGAGCAGTTCCAAGCTGGCTTGTGTTTTTTGTGATTCCTGTTTTAAAGTGGCGAGTTTACCGGAAGCTGCAAACGTTTCCGTTGAAAGCCAAATAAAGGTGCCTAAAATTCCTATGAATAAAAGTGCCGTGCAGAACAGCGATAAAACGCTCACTTGAAAATTGAGTGATTTTTGCTGGGTGTGCGGAACAATCATAATGGTCATTTTTCGCTTAAAAAAACCAATAAAAGAAAAAAATCCGTGAGCAATGCTCTGACCAATTGATTTAAAAAAGTTTTCGACCGTTTTAATAAATTTACTTTCGGCTTTTTTATAACCTCTAACTCTTGACACAAAACACCTCTATCAGTCTATGCATTATATCACAAAATAAAAATTTTATCAATAGGATATTTATAAAAATCAATTGCGTTAAAAAATACCCGATATCTTTTTCGGCAAAAAACAGCGTTTTCTTTAGGAGACACTGATTAATTCAATCGAGAATTAATCAGTGTCCACCTTTAAAATCTATTGTTTCGCAAATGTTCAGAATCTACCTTATTATACTGAACATTGAGAAACAATAAGGAAACGCTGTTAAATGGCGTCAAGCCTTTAATCAGCGTTTTCTTTAGGATTATTCACACGATTCTTTCAATTTTATCGATTGATTTTTTAATTCCGTTTCAAGTTTCATTTTGCGGAGAGCAGTTTTAACGGCACCGTCAAGCGCCATTCCTTCCCGATAATCTGCAGGAAAAATAAAATCAACGCGTTTTTCCTGCAGCAACGTTTGTGCCGTTTCTGGTTTTTTTTCTTGGTACACCGCGATTGAATACCCGCCGTAAGATTTTATCAGTTTCATACAGGGTATGTCGGTAATGCCGTCGCCGATGTATATCATATTGCGGAACGGTATGGCAAGCTGCGTTTCATCGGTAATTGCCCGATTGACCTTCGTGTCATCCGAGAGGTCGAGCGCTCCTTTACTGATGCGGAACAAAAACTGCGTTTTTGTGGTATAGTTCACGGCATTTTTCGCCCAGCACGCGATACCGTTTTTATCGTACAAAAATTCACAAGCAAACACTTGCCGAAAATATTGCATAATTTTTGAGCCTTCAATAATTTCGTATAAACCGGAAGAAATAATATAATGCTCAACCTGCGCTCCGATTGATTCGGCAAATTCATTCATTCGTGAAAACCATGTTTCAACACCGGGAAAAAACTCCAAATCGCGCCCCAAAGCGACAAAGTCTTCGCGCCGGATGCCCATTTTTTCCGACTTGGCTTTTTCCAACATCAAGTACATATAGGCTAAAATCCGGTCCATTTTACGTGCGGTTGCTAACTGCGTTGCTTCCTTCCAAAATTCGGACGCGGTCATCTTCAGATTCGGGATAAACGTATATTCCTGCATATCTTTTGTACAGAGTGTTTTATCAAAATCGTACAACAGCGCTAGTTTTGTTTTTTGCATATATTTACCATAACAAAATTTTTTAAACCGTTCAAGAGTATAAAACTTTTCCAAAAAAAATAACGCATATTAAATGCTGTCAAACTTTAAGGAAGCACTGATTAATTCAATCGAGAATTAATCAGTGCTCACCTTTAAAATCGTTGTTTCGCAAATGTTCAGAATCTACATTATATATTGAACATTGAGAAACAATTAGGAAACGATGTTGAACGGCGTCAAGCCTTTAATCAGCGTTTCCTTAACCGGCGTTTCAAAATTGTCTTGAATTTATTCCAAAAATTAGCGGTTTTAGGCTTGACATTTTTTTGCAATTCTGTTATTATGCGTCATACATCGCAGGGTAGAGCAGCTGGCAGCTCGTCGGGCTCATAACCCGGAGGTCGGAGGTTCGAGTCCTCCCCCTGCTATTTCTTATGAAACATATTTTCAAATCTCTGTTGATTTTTATCTTTTTTTATGTGTTTACTTCCTGCGAAACCTTGGATGCGCTTTTAGGTGCGGCTACCGATGATTCGAACGGTATCACAAACGAAGAAGCCATTTCCGCTTTCAAATCGGCAATGAATATCGGCGCATCAGCTGCCTCGGATAATTTGGGACGGGAAGACGGCTACTATAAAAACGAAATGCTGAAAATTTTGCTGCCGCCGGAAGCGGATATTATTATTGAAAACCTCGCAAAAATACCGTTCGGTCAGGCATTGGTGGATGACGTGGTTTTGCGAATCAACCGAAGTGCGGAAACTGCTGCAAAAGAAGTTGCCCCGATTTTTGCAAGTGCGATTACCGAAATGACGGTTATGGACGGCTTGGAAATCGTGTTCGGCGATAAAACCGCTTGTACGAATTATCTTCACGAAAAAACGTATGATAAGCTTGTGGAGTTATTTTTACCGAAAATGCAATCCTGCTTGAATTCGCCGATGGTAATGGGCGTTTCCGCAAATACTGCGTGGGAAAAATTAGTCACAGCGTACAACACGGTTGCAAAGCCTGCAAATATGTCGGCAAAACTTTTCGGACAGCCGGAACCGATGCCTGCCGTTACCGCCGATTTGGGGCGATTTACGACGGAAAAAGCGCTGGACGGTCTTTTTACCAAAGTTGCCGCCGAAGAGAAAAAGATCCGCGATACGCCTCTGTCTTATCCTTCGGAAATAGTCCGCAAAGTTTTTTCTTATGTTAAATCAAACCAAAAATAAAGAGCTATATCTCGAAACACTCATTAGTGAGGGATGAATGGACGAAATATATACTATAGTGTTATCCGATCCGATTACCGTTGCAACATTGTGCGGCGTGAACGATAAAAATTTGGAACGTTTTGAATCGTATTTCGGTGTGCCCGTTGTTGCGCGCGGAAATGAACTCATTTTAATGAGCGCCGATACAAAACAATGCAGCGAATTTGAATCGCTTATCAACACGATTGTGCAATCGCCAGAATTTCGTGTCGGCGCGC
The DNA here is from genome assembly GCA_937923945.1 of uncultured Treponema sp. GTDB lineage: Bacteria > Spirochaetota > Spirochaetia > Treponematales > Treponemataceae > Treponema_B. The sequence goes on along the minus strand of CALDWC010000028.1, from coordinate 38,413 downwards.
CCGATGAATTTATCGCTTCGACGTTGAAAACACTTTCCGACACAAACGGTGAACGGAAAAACATCACGGGGATTCACATACCGCGAACCGGCAGAACCGTATATCCGAAAAACGCGAAACAGGCTGAATTTGTTTCCGCAATCGAACGTTGCGATTTAACATTCGGGATCGGTCCTGCGGGGACGGGAAAAACCTATCTTGCAACGGCAATTGCACTGCAATGTTTGCTCGAACACAAAGCGGACAAAATCATTTTAACCCGTCCCGTCGTTGAAGCAGGCGAAAGTCTCGGTTTTTTACCGGGCGATTTAATTCAAAAAATTACGCCGTACTTGCGACCGCTCTATGATATTATTGAGCATTTGTTGCCACCTTCACTTTTTCGCCGTTTGGAAGATGACGGACTTTTTGAAGTTGCTCCGCTCGCCTATATGCGCGGACGCACTCTTTTTAATTCAATCGTTATTTTGGATGAAGCGCAAAATACTACGGCGGAACAAATGAAAATGTTTTTAACGCGGCTGGGAACCAATTCAAAAATGATTATCACCGGCGATCCGGGACAGTCTGACATTGCCGATAACAAAAAATCGGGGCTCGCACATGCGGTTTCCATACTCGAAAAAATTCCTGAAATTGCGGTTGTCCGCTTTACGGCGCAAGACATTGTTCGGCATTCGCTTGTGCAAAAAATTATCAATGCGTACGAAAAAAACAACGGCGGAGAAAAAGGTAAAAGCGGAGAATAAAAAAAGGCATCGACCGCTGCAAACAGAACGAAAAGCAGTGCGTCGATGACCGAAATTGCACTTCGGTGAATGCGGATATCTTTCGTTGAAAAATAATGGTATGCCGAGTATAATTTGCGTATGCAGGTGCAGGTTTTTAAGTCGCGATTGAGCGGCAGTTTTGAGGTGCCGCCTTCGAAAAGTCACAGCATGCGGGCGATTGTGCTGGCGTGTTTTGCGGACGGTGTTTCGCTCGTGAAAAATGTGTTAAAAAGCGGCGATGTTGAAACGGCGATTTCCGTTTTCGAAAATTTGGGCTGCACGTTTACGGTGAAGCGAGAGACGAATGCGGCTTTCGATGTGGAAATTACGCCGCCCAAAGAAGGCCTCGCGAATTTTATACACCGAAGCGGCGCAAAAACTTTTACGATTGCTTGCGAAAATTCGGGGACGCTGCTTTATTTTCTCGCGGTAATTTTTTCTTTTTGCGAAAAAACGTTTGTCTTTACCGGCGATGATTCGTTATCGCAGCGACCGCTCGCACCGCTCGTTGAGTTGTACGAAAAGCGCCGATTGAAGTTCAGCACGCAGGAGGGGCGGTTGCCGCTCACGGTCGAAGGCGCGGCTTGCAGAAAATCACTCCATCTCGCGTTGGACGGAAAATTTTCCCAGAGCATCAGCGGTTTATTTTTGGCGGCGGCGATTTTCGGCTTGGAACTGCATGTGCGTCTCGCAACGGTCGGCGAAGCGCCGTATCTTGCGATGACGCGTGCTTGGTTGGAAAAGGCGGGTTTTCCGTTTATCGCTTTTGAACTTGAAAAAAAATACTTTGCATTGGATGCGGGCGGAAAAAAATTGTCCGCCGTGCATGCGACGATTTTGTCCGATTGGTCGGCTGCGGCTTTTCCCGTTTTGGCGGCGCTCGCAAGCGGGAGTACTTTGGATATTGCGCTCACTCCCGATACAACGCAAGGGGATATGAAGCTCGTGCACTTTCTCCGCGCCTTTAACGCGCGTTTCCGCTTGACGGAGAATGCTTTGACGGTTGAAAGCAATCAGAACTTACTGGCTGCGGAAATCGATTGCGCGGAAACTCCCGATGCAATTCCGGCGCTCTGTGCGATCGCGAGTCTCGCCCGCGGAACGACGGAAATCAAGCACGTGGAAATGGCGCGCTACAAGGAAACCGATCGGGTAAAAATTATTGCGGAAGCGTTGTCCGTTTTGGGCGTGTCAATCGCCGAACGCGGGGACTCAATCTTTGTGACGGGCAAAACTTTTTGCACACCCATTCGCTCCGTTGTTGAAAGCCGAAAAGACCATCGGATCGCAATGACGTTGATTGCACTTGCTCTAGGAATTGACGAGCCGATTACCGTGAATGATTACGAATGGTACACCGTTTCGTTTCCGAACTTTTTGGACGAATTGAAAAAGTGCGGTGCAAAATTTTACGATCTTTCTTTGTCGAGCAGTTCTTTGATGTAATAACCGGTGTAGGATGTTTTGCATTCTGCAATCCTTTCGGGTGTTCCCGTTGCGACAATCGTGCCGCCGCCGACACCGCCTTCCGGTCCCAAATCGATAATATGGTCGGCTTGCAAAATCACGTCCAAGTTGTGCTCAATCATAATCACCGTATTGCCCTGATTAACGAGCCGATGCAATACTTCCATCAGCTGCTTTATATCGGCAAAATGCAGTCCCGTTGTCGGTTCGTCCAAAATGTACAGCGTTTTTCCGGTAGAACGCCGTGCCAGCTCATTTGCCAATTTTACGCGCTGGGCTTCACCGCCCGAAAGCGTCAAAGCCGACTGTCCCAGTTTGATGTAACCCAAACCGACCGAACGGAGCGTTTCCAGCTTGCGGGCGATGTGCGGAATTGATGCAAAAAAGTCCGCCGCTTCATCAATTGTTAAATCAAGCACATCAGCAATCGTTTTGCCCTTAAACGTTACTTCCAGCGTTTCGCGGTTAAAGCGTTTGCCGCCGCACACATCGCAGGTGATATATACATCCGGTAAAAAGTTCATTTCAATCGTAATTGTCCCGTCGCCTTTGCAATGTTCACATCGTCCGCCGGGAACATTGAATGAAAAGCGTCCCGGTTTAAAACCTCGCATTTTTGCTTCGGGTAAACTTGCAAAAAGCGTGCGTATATCGGTAAAAACGCCGACGTAGGTTGCCGGGTTTGAACGGGGAGTTCTGCCGATGGGGCTTTGATCAATGTTGATGACTTTGTCAAGGTTTTCCAAACCGGCAATGCTTTGATAGGCGCCTTCTTTGAGGCGGCTTTTCATAATTTTGTTGGAAAGCGCCGGAAAAAGCACATCCGTCAGCAGCGTTGATTTTCCCGAACCGGAAACTCCCGTGATGCAGGTAAAACAGCCAAGCGGCACTTTGATTGAAATATTTTTTAAATTATGCTCGCTAACGCCGTTCAGCTCCAAAAAATGCCCGTTGCCGGTTCGCCGCGTTTCCGGTATATTCATCTTTAACGTGCCGGCGAGATATTGACCGGTGAGACTCTCCTTGACACGCATCACTTCTTCGACCGTGCCTTCCGCAACAACCGCACCGCCGTTGACACCCGCCCCCGGTCCCAAATCGACAATGTAGTCCGCATTTCGCAAGGTTTGCTCATCATGCTCAACGACAATCACGGTGTTGCCGATATCGCGCAAATACAGCAAGGTGTCAATCAGCTTTTGGTTATCGCGTTGATGTAAGCCGATAGAAGGTTCGTCTAAAATATACAAAACTCCGATGAGGCTCGAACCGATTTGCGTTGCCAACCGTATTCGTTGGGCTTCTCCACCCGAGAGCGTTGAAGCTTGCCGCTCCAACGTTAAATATTCCAAACCGACGTTTTTCATAAACTGCAAGCGGGAGGTAATTTCTTTGAGGATTTGTCCCGCAATGTGCTGCTCGGTTTCATTGAGCGCGAGTTTTTCAAAAAATGCAATGGAATCTGCAACCGAAAGCGAAGTTAATTCAAAAATATTTTTTCCGCCGACGGTAACCCCGAGTGCTTCCGAGCGCAAGCGTTTTCCGCCGCACGCCGGACAGATGCTGAAACTTTTATAGCGGTCGTAGTAGTCTCGCATGTCCTGTGAATAACTTTCCGTTTGCCGGCGGTGCAATAAATGAACGATGCCCTCCCAGCTGCGGACAAACTGCGATTGTCCCGAACCGTCCGAGCGCTCGTAGTCAAAGCTGATTTCGTCATCGCCGGAACCGTATAAAATAATGTCGAGTACTTTTTTCGGCAATTCTTCAATCGGTGTATCAAGCGAAAAATGATACTTATCCGCCAGTGCGCTAAACTGCGCATAGTTCCATGCCGACTTCGGTTTAATCGGAGCAAAACCGCCTTCATTAAAGGAAAGCGTTTTATCCGGTATGATGAGTTTAATGTCAAAGTCGCTTTTTTCACCGAGACCGGTACATTCGGAACAAGCGCCGAACGGGCTGTTAAATGAAAAAAGGCGCGGGCTTAATTCGGGCATTGAAATGCCGCAATCGGGACACGCATTTTTTTGTGAAAAAAAGATTTCTTCGATTTTGGCGTTTTCCGTTTCCTGTCTTGTTACCAGTAAAATACCGCCCGTATGGTGCAGCGCCGTTTCAACCGCTTCGGCTATGCGTGATCGGGCTTCGCGGGAAACTTTAATGCGGTCAACGATGATTTCGATGGTGTGTTTTTTTTGTTTATCCAATTTAATGGCATCATCCAAACTGACAACCAGTCCGTCAATTCGTGCACGGGCAAAACCGATTTTTTTTGCATCGTCAATTACTTTTTGGTGCATCCCTTTTTTACCCTTGATAATCGGGGCAAGAACTTGAATACGCGTTCCCTCATTCCAGCGTAAAATGCTGTCGACGATTTGGTCAACCGTTTGCTCGTGAATTTCTTTTCCGCATCGCGGACAATGAACCGTCCCGATACGCGCAAAAAGCAAGCGGTAGTAATCGTAAATTTCCGTTACCGTTCCGACTGTTGAACGCGGATTGTTATGCGTTGTTTTTTGCTCAATCGAAATTGCGGGCGACAAACCATCAATGTAATCCACATCCGGTTTATCCATCACACCCAAAAATTGCCGCGCATAGGCTGAAAGCGATTCAACGTAGCGGCGCTGTCCTTCGGCAAAAATCGTATCAAATGCGAGTGAACTTTTTCCGGAGCCGGAAAGCCCGGAAATAACGACGAGTTTTTCACGCGGGAGCGTTACATTTATATTTTTGAGGTTATTTGCACGGGCACCGTGTACAACCAATTTTGAAGTATCGTGCATACGCTCATAATACCGAAAATACGCTTTTGCTGCAAGGGTAGTAAATAGATTTGATAAACGCTGCGGCTCTTTGAACCTGTATTTGTTAAAAAAGCCGGTACGAAAGGTACCGGCATAGGAATATAGTATTTTTATCGGAGGTAATTCAAAAGCGTGTCTTTGTATAATCTTCCTAAAACGCTCAAACTTGCGTTATGCGTATTTTCAAAACGTTTCAGTTCGGTAATTGCTTCGGTAATATCCAAGTCGGCTTCCCGTGAAAGTGCGTTCGTTACATTCAAGTTTTGTGTGCCGAGGCGGGCGAGTACTTTTTCGCCGCGCTCGTATCGGGCACCTGTTTGACTGATTCGCGTTGTCAAGTTATCAATGCCCGCATCCAACGTTCCGAGTATCTTACCGCCGAGCGATTCCTGATCGCCGGTAACCAAGGCGTTTCGCATTGCAATAACCGCATCGAAAATAGAGCCGCCCGAAACGCGTACGGAGTTTGCCAAGTTGTACGGCGGACGCTGATCCGGTTTTACCAAACCCAGCTCCGTTAATACGGTATTTTCGTCGTTGTCTCGAAGCCACAGCTGATGCGCATCCGTTGTTTCCAAATTTAAACCATTCGTAACCGGATCCAAGTACGCTTTTACGGCTGCCCCTGAATTGTTGATTTTTGCCATCACCGCGTACACATTGTCGCCCGCAATTAAATCAACTTTGACGCCGTCAACTTCAATTGAGGTGTCCGCTTTAACCAAAAAGTTTCGGGCATCGGTTTCCGAAAAAAGGTTCTGCCGCTCCGCCCAAAAAACTTTATTGCCCGCGGTATCTGCCGGGGTAAAAGCTCGCTCATCGATTTCAACAGTTTTTGAATCAAGCGCGCCATTGTATCGAACTTCTTGAATAACCGACTCGCTAAATCCGTCGGCGGAAGGTCCCATTACAATTTCAAAAGGTTCGGTAAAACTTTTGGTACCGGAAAAAACGCGGACCCCGTCGGCGCCAACCGCATTCGCATTCTGTACCAACTCTTTTAAAAGCTCATCAACTTCGGGTGCCATTTTTTTTAAATCATCAGGGGTATAGGTACCGTGTGCCGCCTGTACGGAAAGTTCCCGCAGACGCTGGATTACATCCAAAGAACCGGTCATGTGTCCTTCGGCAATGCGATACTGATCATTGAGCGTTTGTGCATTTTTTTCAAACCGTTCCAATCGAGTTAAAAACGACTGATAACGAACTGCATGACCTGCCGCAATCGGATCATCGCGTAAGGCTTGAATTTTCATTTGCGATTGCATCTTGTTGTTTGCGTTTTGCAAACGCACTTCCTGATTGCGCAATGCGTAGTTGCTGTCATTAAACTGAATGTTCGTGCTGATTCGTTTCATCTTTTACTCCCTGAACTTTTCCGTGAGTTTTTTAACTACGGAAAACTTCTCATTCTTTATTGTCGGTAAAAGTATGAAAAACATTAACAAGTTTTATCGGCCGTGCAAATCTTCAGCGTTTTTAATTTCGCTGATTATCGGCTGTGTTGTTTTTGTAAAAATCTGCTTTGCCGCAGCAGTTTGAACGGAACCTTCTATATTTATAAAAGTAGTGCCGTTGATGGTTAAGATGCTGCCGTCAGTAATCGTAAATGAAGCGATTACTGTTGTTTTGATTCCGGGTGTTGACTCGGCAATCATGATAATTTTATCACCTGCGGTTTTAAAAACCGACTTTACTTTATGCAGCCCGTTAAATGATGAAATATTTCCGGAAAAATTTTCACCTTTTGTGGCTGAATAAATTTCATTGTTTTCTTGAAAAAGATAGTACAAATATAATTTTTCGTTTTTATCCCCGGTCAACGAAATGGGATATTCCGCTTTCTGCGACATTCCCGCCATTGAAATTTCCGCTGTTTTCGCCTCCCATACGGTATTAAAGAGTTGTGTATTGACGGCGTCGGAATCGGCTGCAATATCTTTTGAGCTTTGATAGCCGGCTAACTCCGCTTTTTTCGCTCCGCTTGAAAGCGAACCGTACAGTGCCGATCCGGTTGTTTTGTAGATTTTGCCCGACAAGTTCAGTTCGGCTGCCGAAGCGGTAAACGCACCGGATTTTTCAATCGTTCCATTTATATCGAATGCCGTTCCGTTTGCATCCGTCAACGTGCCGATGAGATTTCCATCCGCCGTTATCATCATATTCCACGTTCCGGCAAAATCGCCTGTGAAAATGCCCTCATATTTTCCTTCAAACGATGCAGCTGGCGTTCTTTTTATACCGGGCGTGCTTGTGCAGCCCGTCATAAATCCAAAGATTGCGAATAAAGTGCAAACCGCTAAAACAAAATTTCTGTTATATTTCATAAAAACCTCTTTTTCATCATTATAGTACTTCAAAAAAAATTTTCAAGTTTTTGCTTGCAGAGTGCCGTTTTAAAAATTTTTGACAAAATACTTTTTATAAAGTACAGTCTAACGGCATTTATGAAATCGCAATTTTTAGAGATGCTTCAATAATTATTTTTGGAGGAGGAAATTATGAAAAAAATTATTGGAATCATGGGAAGTATAATACTGATTTTTACCGGTTGTGTAACCGAACAGGCACAAGCGGATTCCGCATCAATTGTCATCCATGTTTCGGAAGGAACCAAACTGCAGGCTCGGATTAAAACGGCTCACGGAAACGCCGTTGAGGTGCATGGCTCTGAAACGCAGAAAATTGCAGGAACGGACGAAGTTCGTAAGTTTTGCGAAGAAAAATCGATGCAAAAAGTGACCACTCAAGAAACTACGCTTACGTTTCGAGGCGACATTCGTGAATTTGATATAAAAGACAACAAAGCGGTAAGCGACTCTTGATGTACGCAACGCACCGAAGCTTGAAGTTTTATATTGTGCAGGTAACGGTATTTCGGAACTTGATCTCACACAAAATAAAAAGCTGAAACGTCTGTAGTGCTATAAGGAAACGCTGATTAAAGGCTTGACGCCGTTTAACAGCGTTTCCTTATTCTTTCTCAATGTTCAGTATAATAAGGTAGATTCTGAACATTTACGAAACAATAGATTTTAAAGGTGGGCACTGATTAATTCTCGATTGAATTAATCAGTGCCTCCATAACAATCGGTTGCCGGAACTTGATCTAAAAAATCAAAAAGAACTCACGCTGCTTTGGTGCGGCATTAATAGTATTACCGGTCTTGATGTATCAGCCGGCATTATTAAAATCTCTCTCACAAAAAAACACCGTCGCTTACGGAAACGCTGATTAAAGGCTTGAAGCCGTTTAATAGCATTTCCTTAATGCCCCGGAAGCTACTGAAGAGCTTTCCGTGATTGAAAAAATATGAGGCAACTAAGCTCTAAACGCAGGAAAGTTTAGAGCTTTCGTTTTAAATAAACTGCTTTTTTTAATACGCTTCTTTGATCAGCTCGAAAATTCCGCTGCTGGAAAGAGGACGCGGTAAATAGCTGATAAAACTTAACGACGCTGCATCTTGAGCAACCGGCACCAGTGATTCAATCGTCAGTTCAATATCCTTGAGCCGCATCGGCAAATTTGCAACGGAAAGCTGGCGACGTACTTCGATAACACCGGCTTCCGCTTTTGCCAATAAATCGGTTTCGTCAACCAATTCCGTTTCAAGCATTTTCGCAACATCAACGACTTTGTCAAGGTTTGACTTAATCGCATCGGAGAGAATGTACGGGAACAAAATCGAGGCAACGAGCGATGAAGAAATATCGTATCGACTGCTGGTTGCGATTGAAAGAGCCGTTCCCAACCCCGGTGAAGACGACGAAAGCCCCAACGCGGTGAGGCAAGCAGCTTCCGCGAGGACTTGTTCAACGGAAGTGCCGATCATTTTTTCTTTTTGCTTGTTGACCGTCAATAAAAATAACTCAATCGCTTTTTTTAAAGCTGTTTGAGAAAAAAAGTTTGTCTTTGTTGAAATATACCCTTCAAAGGCGGCTCCAACACCGGCAAAGACCATCGACGTTAAACTGTTTTTCGGAATACCCGAATACACATTCGGGTCAAATACAATGAGAGAACCAAGGTTATCCTGCAATTTTAAAAGCTTCGTATTACGATTTCGCGCATCCGTTATCGGTGAAACTTTCATACATAAAAAAGGATCACGGCAAGTGGTCGGAATCTGGAACAGCGGAAGGGGCTCTGTTTTCGGTTCCTGTCCTTCAAAAAAATCGTAGACGGTGCGTTCTTCATGGTAGAGACTTGCCGTTGCGCGGGCAATTGAACAGAGCGTCATACCGCCCATACCGATAATGCCGTCAACTTTTGCGCCGCGTGCTAATTTGAGTGTTCGCTCAATGATGTCGGAACTCGGATTTTGCACAATGTCATCAAAGGTAAAAACGGCTACGTCCCGATCTTCCAAGGCTTTTTGCACCTTTTGAATAAGACCGGACGGTTTTAACACAGGATCGGTTATGAGCATCACTTTATTGCTGAAAGCCGCTATTCTTTCGCCGATACGCGCCAATGAATAACTGCCTAAAACGATGTCTGATGATAGAGAAAAATCAAAATTTGCCATTTTCAACCTTGTAAACGAAGCTGCTTGAATTCTACTCTGAAGCTAAAATTCTATTTGCAATTTCTTCAATCGCTTTTTTAATATATGTCGGATCTTCTAGTTTACGGCGGACTTCTTCAACCTTGTCTTCACGGATATCGGGCGCTTCCATCGCTATTTTTTTTGCTAAATATGCTTCCGAAAGACGCTGCGATTCCGCAGAAATAGTTATTGAATCTTTATCGTTTACATGATATACTTGCTGAATAGGACTCTTTTTTTGAGTGCTTTCAACAGGATTAATTCCTTTTAATTTATCTATCATCATTTTTTTGCCTTCCTTGTGTCCATTATCGACACCGCACGAAAAAAATTAAGCACTAATCGTAACAAAAATACAAAACTCACCCTTTACCGTCGTTTCGGATTGCAATTTTTGTAAAATTTCCTGAACCGTTCCGGTAATCAGTTCTTCATGTATTTTAGTCAGCTCACGCCCTACTATAGCATGCAATTTTTTTTCGGCTTTGTCAAGCCCCAACTGTTTTTCAACTTCGCATAATTCTTCAAATAATTTTACGATGCGGTACGGCGATTCGTAGAGCACGCAAGCCGTTCCGGTACTTAAAATTTCAAAAAGTCTTTTTTGACGTTTGAGACCTTTTTGAGGTAAAAAACCTTCAAATAATACCGAACGGAACGGCAAGCCGCACACGCTGATGAGAGCGGTTAACGCCGATACGCCGGGAATTGCCGTGACCCGATGTCCCGCGTTCCGCGCCTTTGCCGCAACAATGCTTCCCGGATCGCTGACTCCGGGGGTTCCCGCGTCGCTGACATAAGCAACCCGCTCCCCTTTGTCAAGCAGGGCGACAATTTTTTCCGAAGCTTCCGTTTCGTTTCTGGCACGGCAAGAAATCAGCCGCTTTTCGATGCCGTATTCCTGCAGCAAAATGCGGGTGTGCCGCGTATCTTCACAAGCAATTACATCGCATGCTTTGAGGGTTTCAATCGCCCGAATCGTTATGTCCTTCAAATTGCCGATCGGTGTTGCGACCATAAATAACTCGCCCATGTTTTCTATTATAATTTCAGATTACGGAAAAATCAAGTGCCCGCATTTCATCACGTTAAATCTATCTCGAATTCTTGGCATACGCCTTTAAGAAACGCTGATTAAAGGCTTGACACCGTTTACCGGCGTTTTTCTATGCGCGCTGCAAAAACTCATTAGCTTTTTGATTTAAGCCCAAAAACCACATAATTCTTAGTTTACAATTTCCAATTATCCCCCGCTTGTTTTGTTAGAAGAAAATAAAAATGAATAAATGAAAAATAAAGAGAATGCTATATCAGTATTGCACCCCGCGAAATTTAGGCGGCGCCTCAAAAAGCTTAAATACAAGTCCTTCATAACGGCAGCCACCTCCTCGTTCGCCGGTTTATTGTAATTTTATTATAGCACCGCTTAATATAAATATCAAGAGAAAAATTATATCGACACTTCTTGCAAGTTTTTCCACGCCGCTTGTATGCAGCGATAAGAAAAACCGGAACGCTGCAAACGTCGAAAAATTTTTTCGCTATCATCGCATTTTCGCAGCTGCTTTTCCAAAGCAACAGCGCAAAGCGCGGTTTCATCAAGTTCGGCAAAATACGCGCTGACAACTTCGTCGGCAAGCTGCCGCGAAATTCCTTTTTCCATGAGTTTTCCCCGCACAACGAGCGGACCTTCCACTCGACGTTTTAAGCGGCTCCGCACCCAGCTTTCGGCAAAACGGCGATCACTCAAAAAATTTTCCGCTTCAAGATAATCAAGCGCAGGTTCAAACTCCGTCGGTGCAAAGCCTTTTTTGGTGAGCTTTACGGCGAGCATAGAGCGAGAGTTTTCCGCATAATTGAGTAAACTTATCGCCTTGCATTCCGCAAGATATATCCGACTTGCCCGATACAATGTATCAAGAAGGAGATTTGAAAATCGGTCACCGATTGAAAGCGGCGTATGTATATACTGCCAGCGAGTATAAAAAATCCGTCCGTCGGAAAGTATAATTTTCAATACCTTACTGAAATTTTCTTCTAAGCCCGTAACAAAAACGGCATCACTGTTGGTAAAAAATACGTTGTCTGATTCGAAATCGGGGTGATTCATGATGATAATATATCGGAAAGTTACAAAGGCGGTAATAAAAAATTCTGCAAAAACTTAAAATAAGGAGATTAATAAAAAGCTTTTGCAGAATACAAGAATCGCAAAACTGACTAACGTTTACTGAATTGGAAGCGTCGACGTGCACCGCGTTGACCGTATTTTTTGCGTTCAACCATGCGCGAATCTCTCGTGAGTAAGCCGTTCGCTTTTAACACCGGATGATTTGCCGCATCAACTTGCGCCAACGCTCGAGCGAGTCCATGTGCACAGGCACCGGCTTGCCCGGTTAATCCGCCGCCGGACACCGTAATCAAAATGTCATATTTGTTATCGCTGTCGGTAACCAAAAGCGGTTTTTTAGCCATTTGAACTTGCTCCGAAGTTGAAAAATAGCTATTGATATCCTTGTCATTTACTTTTAATTCGCCTTTTCCGTTGCGAATATAAACACGTGCCACCGAAGTCTTTCGTCGACCGGTCGCTATACCGATATTTTTCACGTACTACTCCTTACAGTTCAATCTTTTCGGGGATTTGCGCCGTATGTAATTGTTCCGCACCGGCATAAATCCGCAAGTTTCCGATCATTTTTCTTCCCAAAGCACCATTGGGTAACATACCCTTGATTGCAATATACAGCGGCTCCGTCGGTTTTTTTTCAATCAGTTTTTCGAAGCTGACCGTTTTTAAACCACCGACATACCCGGTGTGATGATGATACAACTTTGCGTCGTGCTTATTACCGGTAACGGCAACTTTTCCGGCATTAATAATAACGACACAATCACCACAATCTTGGTGGGGCGTAAAAGTTACTTTGTGCTTTCCGCGCAAAAGAGATGCAGCTTTTGCTGCAACGCGACCAAGAGGTTTCCCCTCAGCGTCGATAAGATACCACTTCTTTTGGATATCTTGGTCTTTTATAAAAATAGTTTTCATACCATAAACACCTTAACAAAATAAAAATAGATAACGGGTTTTGTATTCTATCACAAAGCAGCTTTTTTGTCAAGTATGTGAATAATTATTTTCAGTTATTTTTTATTTTCTTCTTCGAGGCGCATTGCTTCTTCTTCTTTTTTTGCGTCCTGTTTATCCTTGATATCGGCGATTCCGATAAACACCGAAATAATTCCCAGCAAAACCAGTAAAACAGGTACGCCGCCGCGTAAAAAAGCCAAAATATCGGCGCCCCAACCGAGTCCGAAACCGAGCGTAGCCGGCGACAGAGCCATAAATACCATTGCTAAAATAAAAATTATACCAACAATAATAGAAACCATAAAAACTCCACTGCGGACAATTATATCTTTTTGTTTGGTTTTGTCAACCGTGTAAATCTCTTTTCCTGTCAAAAATATTTTCGAGCATTGTATCAGAGATTAAAAATCCCATACTTCCGTGTTTTATAAAACTCATTGATTTTTACATATAACGATTCAAGCCGTTGTCGCTGCTCCGGCGAATATTCGCTCAAATCAATTGCGTCCATTTGATCGTAAACGCGTTTTTTTCGCTGCATCAGTTGATAAATATCGGCGACCTCTTTGGCATTTAAATTAAAATGCGGATCGCTCATTTTTGTATTGAGTTTAATGGTATCATCGATTAACTTTTCATAATCATCCAGCAGTTTATCGATTTTACCTCCATTTGTGCATGAAATCACAAAAGCGGTAAAAATGAAAAACAAAATACCGTACAATTTTTTCATAAAAGCCCTCGTTTCCTCTTTTCAAATTATACAGAAAATAAAAGTTTTTTCACCTCTTCCGGCAAAGCAGAATCATCGCAAACCGCTTATCGCGGATTATGCAAAAAGCCTTCGGTGAATAAAAATAAAATCGGATCTTGCTTTTTTGATAAAAATGCAGTATAATGAATTTTCTGAAAACTTGATATTTCGGAAATGAGCCGGAAACGGTACAAAAAAGGATAGGATATGCTCAAATTATATAATACGCTTGGTGCAAGTTTACAGGAATTTCACCCGATTGTTCCGGGACATGCCGGTTTTTACGGTTGCGGACCGACCGTCTATAATTATGCACACATCGGAAATTTGCGGGCTTATGTTTTTCAAGACACGCTCGCCCGAAGTCTTCAGTTTTTAGGATATAAAACGAAACATGTGATGAATATTACCGACGTCGGACATTTGTCGGACGACGCTGACAGCGGTGAAGATAAAATGCTCCGATCGGCAAAAGAGCGCGGAAAATCGGTTTTGGAAATCGCCGACTTTTATTCGCGGGCGTTTTTTTACGACTGCGAGCGACTCAATATCCGTAAGCCGGACGTGGTGTGCAAAGCAACCGACCACATTCCCGATATGATTGCGCTGATTCAGCAAATTGAAGCTAACGGGCACACCTATTTTGCCGGCGGAAATCTCTATTATGATATTTCAACGTTTCCGAAATACGGCGAGCTTGCCAACATAAAATTGGACGAATTAAAAGCGGGCGCGCGCATTGAAGTTGACAAAAACAAAAAAAATCCGCTCGATTTCGTGCTTTGGTTCACCAACAGCAAGTTTGAAAATCACGCACTTTTGTGGGATTCTCCGTGGGGGCGCGGTTATCCGGGTTGGCACATCGAGTGTTCTGCGATGAGCATGCGGTATTTAGGTAAAAAAATCGATATACACACGGGCGGTATTGACCATGTGCGGATTCACCATACTAACGAAATAGCGCAGTCGGAAGGCGCTACCGGTGAAAAGTGGGTTAATTATTGGCTACACAACGAATTTTTAGTCTTGGAAAAAGGTAAAATGTCCAAATCCGAGGGAAATTTTCTGATTTTGGATAATTTAATTCAAGAAGGCTTTAACCCGCTGGATTACCGCTTGCTGTTATTGGGCGGACATTACCGCAGTCAAATTAAATTTTCGTGGACTTCGCTTGAAACGGCAAAAAGCTCCCGAAAAAGCCTCATGGCAAAAATTCAAAAAATTGTCGACGAATGTGATAAAGCCGACGTTGAAAAAATACTGCACAGCGAACCGCTCACTTACGAATCGGCTTTGCAGCAATTTTCCAATGAAACCGCTCGGAATTTGGTGACGGATTTTGCCGAAGCGATTATGCAGGATATTTCGACTCCGAAAGCCTTGTCCGTTTTAAATGCGACATTAAAAGAAAAAACACTTTCGGCAAGCGACTGCGTACGATTAATCAAAATTTTTGATGAAGTGCTGGGGTTAAAATTACTGGAGCGGCAAATCCAGCCGGAGCCGGAAAAAACCGAAGCAGATGCGCGGATTGATGCGATGGTAGCAAAGCGGAGCGAAGCGAAAAAGAATAAAAATTTTGAACTTGCCGACAAGATCCGTGAAGAACTGAATGCGATGGGAATCGTTTTAGAAGATAGTCCGACGGGAACAACGTGGAAAAAACGCTAGCGGCGATTTTACCTAACCGATAGGTTGCATTTCTATCAAATGCGCGGGCAGTTTTGAAAAGCTGCTCAATTTAGTGGAGGAAAATGAGTGGAAACGGATACATTTAATACGATAGAAGTTTTAGATGCGACGAACGATAGCGATTTTCAAAGAATTTACAGTGAGCTGATGCCCGTTTTGTTTAAAGTCGCCTACAATATTGTGCGGACGGAAGATATTGCCGAAGATTTATGCCATGACAGTTTGATTAAAATGGTTGAAAAACAAATGCAGTTTCCTTCGATAAATGATGCAAAGTTTTGGCTGATTCGGGTGGTAAAAAACGCCTCACTCAATCAGGTAAAACGAAAAGGACGGGAACGCAAAGCATATGCGAAAGCATTTAAGGAAGATACTCGAAAAGCGGATACCGGCGAAGAAGTATTTTTGAAGCAGGAAACATCGGAAATTGTAAATAATGCATTAGATTTGTTACCCGAGAAGCTCAGAATTGTTCTACAATTAAAAGAGTACGGCGATTTGAACTACAAAGAAATCGGTCGCATACTCGGTATCACTGAAGGTAATGTAAAAGTTCGAGTGTTTCGAGCCAGAGAAAAACTAGCAGCACTCATAGGAGAATCCGATGTCTATTTGTCCTGACAAAATTGTTATTTCTGAATATGTTGACGGTCAGCTTCCTTCCCCGTGGAAAGAAAAACTGGAAAAGCATCTGCATGAATGTCCTACATGTAACGCTACATACGAAAAGTACACAAAAATCAGTACTGTTTTAAAACACCCGTGTGGCGGTGATGAGGCGAATTTTAACTATGAAGTTTCGTTTGCGAAGCTTTCGGCAAAAGTTAAAGCGATGAAAAACCGCTCGTTGCATGAAGATACCGGTAGCAGGCAATTTTGGCAAAGGAGCATTAAACTGCCGGTTCCGATGTTAGCTGCAGCCGTGCTGGCGTTACTTTTTTTGCCGGCATTCACCTTTTTTGCAGCAACGACACAAAAGCGAAACATGGAACAATTCGCCTATCCGGTATTTCAAGCATCCGCTACGATGACGCGGGGAACAAATGCGGCACAAAGGCAACCGGATTTTAATTCCGGAGTAAGCGGCTTTTTGCGGCTTTACATGCCGTCACAAAATCAGGAAGGAAACTTCATTGTGATTAATATGCCGGCGAATGCATTTCCGTTTGAACAATACAGCACAATTTTCCGGCAAGTACCGCCTATTGAAACAAAAGAGCCGAATGAGTAATGAACCGTTTTACATACGCGCTTAAAAAATCACCGCTTTTTCGAGTAATTAGTTTTTTAACCGTTTGCGTTTTAATCGTTTTTATACTTCGGTTTGCATTCGGACTTTTCCGCCAAAAACCTGCAATTGATTCTCTTTTTCCGACCGTTGTTTCTCCCAACGATACGGTTACTATTTTAGGTAAAAATTTCGGTTTACCGGATACGGCAGCCGGAGTACGTTTCGGCGATGAATTTTTTCCTTCAACGCTTTGTATTTCTTGGACAGATGAAAAAATCGTCGTAAAAGCGCCGAAAAATTTTGATACGAGTTTAGTTTCTGTTACGAAAGCGAATTTAACTTCACAGCGGTTTATTTTAACCAATAAAGAGGAGTTACCGCAGGTACAGCAAACGGCGCGTTTAACGCTCCAACCGGAGATTACCGCTCTCAGTAAAAAAAGCGGAAGCGTCGGTGAAAAAATTACGATTTACGGCAACAACTTCGGGGCGACGCGGAAAAATGCGCAAGTAGTTTTTACCGAACTGGATGAAAATTTTTTGCCGGAAACAGCGGGCGAACTCGTCGGTGCATTTTGCAGTAATGATAACTTTGATTTTGTGAGTTGGAGTGATACGGAAATTACCGTAGCGGTACCGGAAACGGCGCAATCGGGAAATATTCTCGTTCAAACGGAAGCGGGATTCAGTAAGCCGTTTCCTTTTTCGGTTTCTGCTCGCGCCGGCAAAAAGGTGATTTCAAATAAACGAACGATATTACTTTCACTTTCGACAAATGCGCAGGATTTTAAAATTCGGACGTCGCAAAATACGCTGTTTTTGAGTATACCGCATCCGATAACCAGTTCTACGCAAAAAAATCAGGTAATACAGTCAACCGACCCGCAAGCCTTTGCGGTGAATTTTCAAGGCGGCAATATTTATCGTTTTGAACAATTAACCGAAGAAAGTAAAATCGCTGTTGCCGAAAATATCGGTCTTGATACCTATGATACGGCGGTTACGGTAAATCCGGTGCAAGTTTCCGCTGCGGTGTCACTCAAACCGGAGGTGTTACGTTTTATCAAAGCGCAGGATGGTATTCCGTCCGATGCGGCTGAAGTACTCAATTTGGCGCAAAAAATTACCGGCGGTTCAAAAAATCCGTACAACAATGCGAAAAAGGTGTTCACCTATTTGGTGGAAAACATTAAACCGGAAAAACGTCCCATCAATGCAGAACCGGATATTTTGCAGTGCTTTCGCAGCAATCGCGCGGATGCCTATGAGCTTTCACTGATGTATTGTACCTTGCTGCGGGCTTTGGGTATTCCGTGCGTACAAGTTTCGGGAATTATTATCGGAAACCGCCAACAAGCACAAGCGCACTGGTGGAATGAATTTTATCTCGACGGGATCGGGTGGGTACCGCTCGATGCAGCCGCTGCGTTGAATATGCCGTTTGCGGCGGATAAAGCACCGATGGAGTTTTTCGCAAAACTGGACGGTTTACACATTGCGTTTTCCCGCGACCGACAAACACAAACGCAAATGCTTTCCGGCAGTATGATTGTCAACAAGGGCAAGGCATACGCTTCGCGGCAAATCTGGGAAGAAAGTACCGGTCTTGCAGCGTATAATTCATTGTGGGCGATACCGAAAGTCACCGCGATATATTAATCGGTTTGGGGGTGAAACTTTTAATTTTTGAAAGATACCCTCAATTATCAATTGAAGTAATCAGTGCTTCGATAAGGCTTCAAAGGCGCGGCGGAGCGTACTGCTGCTCGCTGTTTCGTCGGAAATTACATCGAACGGTTCGCTGAGAAGCGTCTCGGCAATGTCTGAAACGGTTCCCTGTGCGGTAACACGCCCCTTTGCAAGCAGAATATGTTCCGTACAAAGTCGCGTCGCGTGTTCCAAATCGTGCGTGCATAAAAGGAGCGTTGTTTCAGGAAGCAAGTTTGCAATATTTTTTTCAAACTCGGCTTGCTGAACGGCATCTAAACCGGAGGTCGGTTCATCTAAAATCAAAAGTGCGGGGCGATGTACCAAGCAAGCCGCTAACCCGACCCGTTGTTTAAAACCTTTCGACAAATTCCGTATCGGTAAATATTGTACCGTTGAAAGATTCCACTGCTCACACACCGAGTCAATCAATTCGGCATCAGTGATACCGTACATATTTTGGCAAAACCGCAGAAAATCAATCACACGCATATTTTCATACAAAGGATTCCGTTCATGCAAAACGCCCACTCGCTTTTTTATTTCGAGCGGAGCGTCCAGCGAATAGCCAAAAATTTCCGCTGAGCCGGAAGTCGGCTCCAGCTGTGTACTGATAATGTTGATGAGCGTACTTTTGCCTGCTCCGTTCAGCCCGAGGAGCGACACGGCAGTTCCGGCATGAACTTCAAAAGAAACGCGATCGCACGCTGTAGTTTTTTTTGCACCTTCGTAAAAAACTTTCGTAATATTGTGTAACTTTAAAATTACATCGCTCATTATAACGCTTTCAGCTTTTCCTGTACAAGTTTTGTCGCTTCGGCGGGATTCGCTTTTCCGTGGGATTTTTTCATTACCTGTCCCATCAGCCAACCGGCAACGTTCGTTTTTCCGTTTTTCCAGTCATTGACAGCGGCTGTGTTTTCCGCCAGCACTTGGTCAACGATTTTTTCAATCGCCGCAATATCGCTGATTTGTTCGTACCCGCTTTTTGTAATAATCGTCGCAGGCTTTTCACCGGTTGCGAGCATTTGTGCAAAAACGTCCTTTGCTTGCTTACCGGTAATTTTTCCGCATTCAATCGCGTTAACCAACTCGGTTATATCGTTCGCTTTAAACGGCAGCTCTGCAAGCGTAATTCCGCGTTCGTTGATAACTGCCAACACTTCCGCTAAAATCCAGTTTGCAATTTTTTTAATATCGCGTGCTCCGATAACCGCCTGTTCAAACCATTCGCTCAATTCTCGCGAACCCGTTAAAGTTTGCACATCAAAGTTTGAAAGCCCGAAGTCGCGTAAAAATCGCTGGCGTTTTGCTTCGGGTAATTCGCCGACACTTTTTGAAACACGGGTGATAAAGTCCTGATCCAGATGAATCGGCGGTAAATCTTTTTCGCCCATAAAGCGGTAATCGACATTTTTCGTTTTTGTCCGTTGGAGAACCGTTTCGCCTTTGGCATCGTCCCAACCCATCGTGTATTTGTATCCAACTGCGAACGGGAGTGCTTTTCCCGCCTTGTAATCGGCAAGTTGTCGCTTAACTTCATAAGAACACGCATCTTGTACCGCTTTGTATGAGTTCATGTTCTTGATTTCGGCAATACGGGTACGAAATTCTTTTCCGTTGTCGATTATTTTTAAATTGACGTTTGCGTCGCAGCGTAAAGCACCTTCTTCGAGGTTGCCGTCGGTTACGCCGACAAAAGTTAAAATTTCCCGAACGGTTTGCATATATACGGCGGCTTCAGCGGGAGACGACATATCGGGCAGCGACACAATTTCTATCAACGGAACGCCGCAGCGGTTGTAATCAATGTAACTGTACTGTTCACCGATGTGTAAACTCTTTCCGGCATCTTCTTCCAAGTGGATGCGTTCAATGCGGATATGTTTGAATTGCGGCGTTTCACCGGAGGCTGCGAGGTTTATATCGACGCCGCCTTCACTGCACAAAGGTTTATCATATTGCGTAATTTGAAAGCCCTTCGTTAAATCGGGATAAAAATAATGCTTACGGTCAAATTTCGAGTCGGCGTTTATTTTACAACCGAGTGCGACGCCCGCTTTGATTCCCTGTTCAAAGTATTCTTGACTTGCCGATGGAAGTGCCCCCGGTAAACCGATACAGACGGGACACACACGGGAATTCGGCATGCCGCCGTATCGGTTTTCGCATGCACAAAACGCTTTAGTGTGTGTCGCAAGTTGGCAGTGAATTTCACAGCCTATAATCACTTCATATTGTAGATCGCTCATTTGTCTGGATTATAACAAAAATACGGATCCGTTTCAAGCCTTCGTGTTGCATATCAATGTTTCCGAGACGATTTTGTAGAGACAATATAAAAAAAGCTTGCCGCAAAATAAATTACAGCAAGCCACTAATCTACCGCACGAATCGATTACCATGCAAGTAATTTTCTCAGTTCGTCATCATTTTTCGAATATTTTACTGTTTTATCTGATTTAACCGATTCCACGATTTGAGCTGCATAGGATTGAATTGCTTCCTGCTGCTTGTTTGCTCGAATCATGCTCTGGAACTGCTGGCGCACCGTTACATCCTGAGTCGGCTCAATTTTATCATCAAGGGTTAAAAACTTCATTTTTTCTTTTCCGGTAATCATGAAAAATTGAAAGTTATCATCCATTTCACGAACCTCAGTAACGGTATTAATTTTAAAATTAAACAGTTCCAGCAACTGCTCCATTGTGATACCAAGCCCCTGTGCCGCCTGCTCTGTTTTACCGATATAGCCGTTTGTTGCGATAAAACCGGCATTTTCCTGCTGCGATTCTTTTTGAATTTGGGTGATGCTTTTCGAGTTTGAAACCAACCTTCCGCGTAACGCATCGATTTTCGCCCGTTCCGCTGCAGTTTGCCCTTTTTTTTCAACTGCAACTAAGAAAAAAGTTATCATATCGGGACGAACCAGCGACTGCTTTTGAAGATCATAATATTTTTCAACTTCGGCATTCGTCGCATCAACTTTTTGGATTTCAGCACCGTATTTTTGCCAGATATATGCGTTCGCGGTGAGCTGCCCTCTAATAAATTCTTTATATTGCGCTACCGTCATTCCGATCTGTTTGTTAAAAAACTCGTCAAGGGATTTATAGCCTTGCTGCTTAATTCCCGATTCAAACTGACTTTCGGAAACCGGCTGCCCAACCATTTGCGAGAGCATATTCGCAAAAGCGTCATTTATCTGCGAATCGGCAATTTTAATACCTTCTTTTTGTGCAAGCTGAAAAACCAGCTTACTGGCAATTAAAGAATCCAGAACCTGCCGCCGCTCGTCGACGGTGAATGTACGCCCTGCCGGAGCTTCAAAATTTCTCACATAGGTTTTTAAAGTACCGAGCGTAATCGGTTCCCGCTTTGCATAATTTACTTCAGCGATAACCTGAAAATCATTTTGTGCAAAAGCAAGTGCTGCAAGCGTCGTAAAAAATACAAGAGCTACTTTTTTCATAAAATCCCCTTACCAAATGAGTAATATCAGTTTTATAATGTATCTTAAAAACAAAATTAATGAGGTCAGGTTACTTTTTAACGTTTTTTTACTAAAGAAAAATTTTAGGCTGCTTTTATGAAGCTACATTTCGATGGAAATGGTAACGGATTGCTTTTTTTTGTATTTACCGCTATAGTGAAATGGGGGAACAATGGCTGATAAAACATTAGTTGAGCAGAATTTAGAATATATCCAAAATATGCCTGACTGGGGACAGGAACTTTCATTAAAATATTGTGCAAAGACGGTCAACTTGTACTTTGTATCGGGAAACATTCGTGATTTATTGCCGTATAGATACGGAGACGATGATGCAAACGCTTTTATTTTCGTACCGATTAAAGATTGGATTTCGACTGTGCTTTTCGGAAATGACGGCATTATTATTTTTTATGACAGTTCGCAGGGAATCAGTTTTGCCTTTGAACGGGACCGAAAAAACTATGAAACAATTATGTCGCGGATTTATCCGAACGAGGATCCGGTGAATTTTTTTTCAAACGATCCGGTGATAGCGTTGGATTACATTGAAAAGTTTTTCCGTCAAACCTACTATGATCAGCAGCATGAAAACGATCCGACCCGTATTGTGCTTATTTTGGACTATGCCGAAACAATTGTTCCCGCCGGTGAAATGTATTCATTGAGTGAAGCCGACCGCTATTGCTTGGTAACCTTGAACCGCTGGGCAAATGAGCCGATGTTTATCCGTCACGATATTTCCATCGTTATGGTTACCGAAAATATTAACGATATTAACCCGCGGCTCGCTTCACTCGCGTCAACGGCGAAAGTTACGATTCCGCTTCCGGACGAAAAAATCCGCACCGGCTATTTAGCCGCGTTAAAAAACGGAATTGAGCCGGATTTAGCTCTATACACGGCACGCGGGGTT
Source organism: uncultured Treponema sp. (assembly GCA_937923945.1). Taxonomy (GTDB): domain Bacteria; phylum Spirochaetota; class Spirochaetia; order Treponematales; family Treponemataceae; genus Treponema_B. The sequence goes on along the minus strand of CALDWC010000028.1, from coordinate 15,930 downwards.
TCCATTCAAGCGCTGGGAAAACTTTCGGCGGGGTTAAACCTCACCAATTTATACCAGCTGACCGCCGATGCTTACCAGGCACAAGTGCCGATTACACTTGACTACCTCGCGCAAAAGAAAAAGGATATTATTGAAGCGGATGCGGGCGGTTTACTGACCTTTGTTGAAACTAAGCATACGCTCGACTACGTTGCCGGAAATGATTTTGTAAAAAAGCGCCTCCGCTTGGCGGCAAAGGCAATTAAAGACGGACACTCGGAAGTAGTGCCGATGGGCTATTTGGTTTCAGGCGCAATCGGAACGGGAAAAACGTTTTTGGTTTCGGCTTTTGCGAATGAAATCGGTATCCCGATGGTAAAAATCGGCAACCTCACATCAGTGATGGACGGTGCAACCGAATCGAAACTGGAACGGATTTTGAATATTTTAAAAGCAATGGCGCCCGTTGCCGTAATGATTGACGAAGCTGATGTGATGCTTGGCGGCAGCCGTGGCACTAAAAGTAATTCCAATCAAACGGCGTTTTTTTCGCAGCTTTCCAACTTTATGGGAAACACGGAGTACCGCGGCAAAATCATTTGGTTTTTAATCACCTGCCGCCCCGATCTTTTGCCCATTGACTTAAAACGACAGGGGCGGGCGGAAGAACATCTTGCTCTGTTTTATCCCGACACGAACGAAGAAAAGATCGCGCTGTTTGAAATTTTGCAAAGAAAGTTACAGCTGAAACTGACCGGCGTTGATCTCGCAAAAATTGTCCGCTCAATTAAGTTTGAAGTTTCCGGTGCCGACATTGAATCGATTTTGGTGCGGGCGCGGCTGCATGCAAACGGCGAAAACCGCATTATGATAACCGAGTCGGATTTAACGGAAACGATTCGGGATTTTTTGCCGCCAACCTATCCGCACGAGATTGAGCTGCAGAATTTGGTTGCAACGCTGGAATGTACCGGTAAAGAACTCATCCCGAAAAAGTACCAGAACAAAGATCGTGCGACGCTCGTTGCGGAAATCAATCAGCTGAAACAGCTGCTCGGCGAAATATAGCGGAGCGATACAAAGCCCAAAAGGAAACGCTGATTAAAGGCTCGATTGAATTAATCAGTGTCTCCAAAAGCCCCTGACACAAGAAGGGCGGCGGATGCCGCCCCGAAACTTACGCATGCGGTGTAAAAAGAGAAAACTGTTCAATTTATTTTTTCGCGGAATTGCAGACGATACAAATTGTAGTATAAACCGCGCCGTTGCAAAAGTTCTTCGTGAGTGCCGCTTTCGGCTATTTTACCTTTGTGCATTACAATAATTTTATCGGCGTGTTGAATCGTCGAGAGACGGTGAGCGACCGAAATACCGGTGTGGTCGTGGAGAATTTTCGCAAGTGCGTCTTGAATTAAAAGCTCCATTTCCGTGTCGATACTTGAAGTTGCTTCGTCCAAAATTAAAATGCTCGGGCGCGCCGCAAGTGTTCGTGCAAACGCAAGGAGTTGACGCTCCCCGTTTGAAAGCGTCGCCCCTCGTTCCATCACCGGCTCATCGTATTGCTGCGGTAACTTTTCGATAAAGTGTGACGCGTTGACATAGTGTGCAACCGCTCTCATTTGCGCATCGGTGATGGTTTTATTTTCAAGCACAATGTTGTCACGAATCGTGCCGGTAAAAAGAAACACATCCTGCTGCACCGTTGCAACAATTTTGCGTAAATCCTCTTTGCGTAAATCTTTGATGTTCACATCATCAATTAAAATTTCACCTTCGTCGATGTCGTACATCCGGGTAATTAAATTCATAATCGTCGATTTACCGGCGCCGGTTTCACCGACAAAGGCAAAAAACTGTCCGGGCATCATCGTAAAACTGATGTCGTCCAAAACTTTGGTCACCCCGTCATACGAAAAGCTGACATTGCGGAATTCAATCTTGCCTTTTACGTCCGAAAGATATTTCGGATTTTCGGGATTTTTAATTTCCGTGTCATCGTCGAGAATCGCAAAAATGCGTTCGCTTGAAGCCATAGCATCCTGAATGATATCGAACGTTTCCGTCAACTCAAGTACCGGAGCAAAAAAACGACCGATGTATTCCGTGAACGCATAGAACACACCGAACGGAATAATACCGCGCAGCGCATCGCCTGCCGCAAAATAAATCAACAGCGCAATTGCAATCGAACGAAGCATTTCAACCGAGGGACGAAAAATCGCACGGATTACGATTCCTCGTTTTCGTAAATGGAGGTATCCCGCGTTCAGTTGATCAAAATGCGCATAGGCTTTTTTTTCACGAGCAAACATTTGCACGATTTTCATTCCGGTGATGTATTCATTCAACGATGCGTTGATTCTTCCGATTTGTGCTTTTGATTTGCGGTTGATTTCACGGATGTATTTTCGGAAAATCATAGCAAACAAAAAAATAAACGGTATAACGGAAAACGACATACATGCAATACGCACGTTCAACTGTATCATCATAACCATGACAATACCGATTTCAAACATGTTTGAAATCGAGCCGGCTAATACGTTCACGTACATATCGTTTAAACTTTCCGTATCGTTCGTAACACGGGTGAGCAGTTTACCGATCGGGTTTGCATCAAAGTACGAAAGAGAGCGGCTTTCAATGTGCGTAAAAAGTTCGTTGCGGATTTGAAAAACAATTTTCTGACTGGTCATATTTAAAATAAAAGACTGTACCACATTAAAAATAACGGTACCGACAATAACCAGTAAAAAAAACAGCGACATTTTTTTGATGCCGGTAAAATCTTTTTGACGAAACAGCGCGTACTCATCCGCTGAAAGCAGCACCGGTGTAAACTGCTCATTACCGACTTGATAAAACACAAAACCGTTTTCACTTTGCCGAAGCGAAAAATGCGGACGGCTTGCACATGCGGCAGCATGCGCTTCGGTTAAACGCGTAACGTATGTATAGTTTTCATTGCGGAATACCACATCGGTTGAAAACTCACCTTCATTTTTTACCAACTCATCTTTAAAACCGGTGAGATAATCGTCAATCGTCATTTGTAAAATACGCGGGCGAAAGTTATTTAAACCGGTCGCAATCATCATAAAAATAAGCGACAGCACAATCAAAAAAGCATGCGGCTTTGCATAACTGAGCAGCCGCCAAAACGTTCTTTTCGTCGGTTTTACGGTATCGGTATGTCGGTCAATCATTCGCTCTCCTTCAGTTCATCTTCCAGTTTTTGCTGCAGTGCAATTTCGTAGTATTTGCCCTTTTGCGCCATCAGCGTTGTGTCGTTACCGCGTTCGATAATTGCTCCGTCATCCATCACTAAAATTTCATCGCAGTTTTTCACCGTTGAAATGCGGTGACTGATCATAATTAAACCGCAACCGGCGGAATATGTTTTTAAGTTATCCAGAATATTTTTTTCCGTTTCGGTATCAACAGCGGAAAAGCTATCATCTAAAATTAAAATTTCAGGCTTTTTCAAAATTGCCCGCGCAAGTGAAGTCCGCTGTTTTTGTCCGCCGGAAAGTGTAACTCCGCGTTCCCCCAAAACGGTATTGTACGATTTTTCAAAGTATAAAATATTATCATGAATGTCTGCTATTTTTGCCGCTTCCTGAATATCAGCTAAAAGCTCCGGTGAGAAACGCTCCGAAGTATCAAAGTACTCATAGGTGAATTTTTTTTGCTGCGCCATTGTATCCTCAGGAAACTCGTATGAAAATGCGATATTGTCATTAATCGTGCGTGAAAATAAAAAACTTTCTTGCGGAACAACGGCAATGCTTTCCCGTAAATTTTTCAGCGAAACGGTATCAATCGGTTTGCCGTCAACTAAAATGCGTCCGCTATCAGCACCCGGTAAATCGTACATGCGCAAAATCAAATTGATGACAGTACTTTTGCCGGAACCGGTTGTACCGATAATCGCCAGCGATTTATTTTTTTCCGCAACAAACGAAATATGCTTGAGTGCCGGCTCTTTTGCATTCGGATATGAAAACGAAACATCGGCAAATTCAATCCGCTGTGCAATGCGTTCCGGTTCCGCATTCGGCTGCGGGTCGATAATTTCAGGAATTTCCGAAAGCAGTGCGTCGATTCGCTCCATTGACGCAACGCCGCGCTGCATTACATTCACGACCATACCGAATGCCATCAGCGGCCAGAGCATCAACTGCAAATACATATTGAACGCAACAAAATCGCCCAATTGTATTTCTCCCGAGACGACCGCATTGCCGCCAAAAAACAGTACCAACAAAAAACTGATCGCCGACATCGCCATAATCACCGGACGAAAGAGGGATCGAAGCAAAGCCATTGTGATATTACACTCGTAGTTATGTGTATTTGCTTTTTGAAATTTTTCTCCATATTCCGCATCCTGTGAAAAACCTTTTACAACACGGATTCCCGAAAAAATTTCCTGCGTTACGTCCGTCAAGCCGCTGTATGATTCCTGCGCCCGCTTAAACGCTCGGTGCATTTTCCGTCCGAACAAGGTAACGAACGTAACCAAAAAAGGAACAATGCACAGCGCAATTATCGTTAAACGCAGGTTTGCGTTGAACACCATTTTAACGATTACCGCAACCAGCATAAACGTTGAATCAACCGCCATAATGATGCCGTCAAATGCCGCCATGCGGATTGCGTTGACATCATTTGTTGCAAGCGCCATCAACGCGCCTGTTTTATTGTATGCAAAAAAGTTTTGCGAAAGCGTTAAAAGCTTTTTGAAAAAAGAATCTCGTATGGCGTATTCCAGTTCACGTGCAGATCCGACAATGCAGTACCGCCAAATAAAACGTCCGATAGCGGTCGCCGCTCCGACTGCTATTATCAGCAGTGCAAAATATCCGAGCCGCCGCTGCGTTAAAACTCCCGCTTCAAATTCATTTGTTACGTTCCGAAGAATTTCCGGCACATAGAGCTGCACAATATCGACAAACATCAAAAAGAAAATTCCAATCGTATAGTGCATTGCATGCGCGCGGAAAAAGCCTTTGAATTTTTTTAAAAATTTAAACATCCGCCCAGTATACTCCAAAGCGGAAAACTTATCCAGTGGGTTTTAGAATCGTTCAATTAAAAGTATATTTGTACCGAATATTGCGTTTACATTCCGTATAAAAAAGTTTGCATATTTAAAGAATAGTAAAAGTGCGATGTTACATATAACGGCGATAATAAAAACGGCTTTGCTTCGATATTGTTTTTGATAAGGCACAGCGTAAGGGATGTATCATCAGACCATGTTCCCGGCGGCTGATCATAAGTACCGTAACCGATCATTGTTTCCGCATGGAAGTCGCCACGCTGTTGAAATTCATAGGGTACACCGATTGCATCACCGACAATCCCGCCGTAGAACACTGAAAAAACTGCATCTTGTAAAGTTTTATCCATCAAGTCTCCAAAACTATTCTTTTTTATCCGCAAGGCTTTTCAAATATGCGGCTAGTTTTTCTTCCTCGATTTCGCTCCGCATTTTTGACATAAGGTTTTTTGTTCCATAAATTTATCTCTCCATTAAAAAAATTTTGCTTCAAGCATTTATAAAAATATTTTCAAAATTATAGTCCCTAACTGTATTTATTTTTAAATTCTTGCATCCACTTAATTAAATATTTTTTATTCCATTCATACCATTCACAACAAACTGCAAAATATTCCCCATTCATTGTTATTCTCCGTCTTTTGTAATAATGTGATGGTACCTTTGCAAGAGCATTCGACAATTTTACTAAAAGAGGGTAATTGATATCAAATTGCTGTTTTGAATAATCTTTATCTTGTAAGTACTGCAGTACATTGTCGGGAATTGTTTTCCCGTTTAATAACGGTATGAAAATATTTTGTGTAATCTTACCGACTTTCATATTTTGATACCGGACAGCTTGACAATTAGTTTTAGAATCTCGTTCCTGAGATGTAACAAGTTCAATACTATTACCGCCTGTTGTATCGATCAATTCATTGAGCTTTTCGATATGTTTTTTTACAACGGTTCCCATTTCATTGCAAGCACTTGCTAAAATCACTTTTGCTTGTTCGGCAGGAACGCTTCCATAGTTTCCACTTTGTTGACCGGCACCGATACCGGATGTATTATTCTGTAAAATACATAACAGCTGCCGTCGATTTCCGCTGCAAAACTCATAGTATTTTTTTATTGCAGCCCGTATGGTACCATGTCCTTCATGTCCAAAGTCGGCAAATTTACCACTTGTATCATAGTCATCTCGTATCTTTTCCAGCTTCTGAAAATCGAGCGTTTTAGATTGCCAATCATAATAATGTCGAATATCGTAAAGATCAAAGCCTTCTTTTGTATGTTCAAAGCGGTGATCCGTAATACGGTTGAGTGCAGATGCATAGGATTTTGTGCTTGTTATTTCCAAGTTTCCTCCATACACATCTACCATCCATCTTTCAAAAGCTGATTTTACTTCTGAAGTTATGTTACTGTCCGTTTTCATAATACCCCTCGCTTTCACACATTATGTGGAATATTTATTTTAGTAAAGGTATTCTATTTGTAACAGCAGTACGTAATATCCTTTTTGAGGGTTTTACCGTCATCCCAGTATTCAAGGATATGAATATAAATAGTGCCGTCACTGTCTTTTTGCTGTATCAAATTACCGTTTTTATCCCATTTATATTCATACCACCATTCACCCAAGACTTTATAATGTCCCTCCCAGTTTTTCCAATAAATCACATTTCCATTTTTATCATATTCATACCAAGATTCCGACAAGTCAGGCATTGTTCGATAAGTCATATTTCCATTTTTATCGTATTCATACCAATATTCGATTACTCCAGTCGAGTTTTTCTTATGAATCATATTTCCGTTTTTATTATATTCATACCAGTATTCTTTTCCATCCAACCTTTTGTCATGAATCATATTGCCGTTTTTATCGTATTCATACCACCATTCTTCTCCATCCGACCATTTTTGATGAATCAGATTGCCGTTTTTATCGTATTCATTCCACAATTCCCCAGTATACAGGCTTTTCTCATAAACCTTATTACTGTTTCTATCATATTCGACGAGCTCAAAAAAATGAAACCATTTACCCTGTATTTTCCCGTCAATTTCAACTTCCAAGTATACTTTTTCTTTAATTTCTTCCGCAAAAAGCGTAAAGCCGATTACACTCAGCAATACTGCCCCGATAATTTTTTTTGTAAAATTTTTCATAAAATTTATCTCTCCTACTAAAAAATTTTGCTTCAAGCATTTATAAAAATATTTTCGTTTATTTTATCCGTTTATAAAAATTACAAAACGAACCTTACTTCCTTTTTCTTTTTGCTATTCCTTAATATATCTTCCTCTTTCGCTATTTATATAACGGATAGAGAATACTATAGTATTCCTTTTTGGCGGCATCGTAATTATTGATAATAACATAATCATAAGAAACGTTATCGTTTTCCTTTGTAACTAAGGTAGCACTGATATCACAGCCACGCTGCCGCATTAACATTTTAACGGAGTTTGCCAAATTAGTGTTCGGCTTAAAAATTTCAATATTATCAAAATCAATAACATATCCGAGCCGCTCAACCCATTTCGGGATGACTTTGTTTATAATAAAGTCACCGTCACCCTTATGCTTTGAGTATGTATCATATAACCAATAATGGAATTTCCGATCATTCACCATTGCATAGCCGTCCTGCTCCTTGAAAGAGGCTCGTAATGCCTTAGAAGAATAAAATGTTTCACCATGGAGTGTTATACAGATTCCATCACTGTGATAAAAGTAGTTTATAGGTGGGAAACCATCCTCCTGCGGAAAGGCTGCCAAACAAACAAGTGAAAACACCAAAACACCAAAAATCTTTTTCATAAAATACGCTCCTAATTAAAAAGTTTTGTTTTTATATTAAACAACCCACCGTTTAGTTCGCCATCTCTCTAATCCAATCCGGTACATCCGATGTATCTATTCTGGTAAGATGTCCACGACTATCCCGTAAATACCATTTACGGTCTTCGCTTATACAAAAGCAGTAATTATCGTCACGATAGACGATTCGGTACCAAAATCCGCTTTCATATTCCTTTGTACCGAAATTACTGTTAGTTCTGTGCCCGATGCTAGCGGAATACCATAACCACTCCTGTTGCTGTGTCGGCTTCGGTTTAGTTGTATTCGTACTACGTGACGAAGTCTGCACATCTGAAGAAGTTGTTCTGTTATTTGAAGCAGCATTTTGTTCTGATGATACTCCGGTGCTATCCGACAGAGACATACCGTCCCAAAAAGCACTCAAGAACAGGCAGCTTATAAACAACGGAATTATAAAAACACATCCAATAACAATAACGCCCAATTTTTATTTTTTCATAAAAAACTCCCTTTCGTCTTCCGAAAAAATAAAAAAAAGACGAAACAGCTGCTCATTGAATGTAAGCCGCTATCTCGTCTTTCTTCTAAAGGTATGTTTAAAATATTCAGATAAAAATTTATCGATTTAGATTTGTTTGTTTGTTTAAAATGCTGTGTCCCGCTCGGAAAAGTTGAGTATCGCTTATAAAAGAAATCATGAATTTGTTTTGCTGCAACAAAATGCATAATGTTTTAATTATACTTCAAGAATAAAAAATGTAAAGACAGAAATAATATAAAATCAAAATAAAAAATTTTTATTAAAACGTAAGTTTAGGAGTCACTGATTAATTTTAAATCGAGAATTAAGGACATCTCTAAAAGCTGAAATAAATAAACGGATTATAGGTTGAACTGATCAGCAGTGCAATCGATACGGTAAAAGCAATGAGTGCGGTGATTGTCAGCGGTGTTTTCTTTTCAATTGGGGCGAAGCCGAGTAATTCAAAAGTAAAATACTCAGTCAAGGAAACGATTGAAAAATAAGGTCTTTTTTGTATTTTACCAAAAACGTACTATGTTTCTCCCAAAAACATACTACGAAATTTTTAAAACATACTATGTTTTTTTTAAAACACAGTATGTTTTCACCTAAACCATAGTAAGAATTTGGTGTACGCTGATACACGGCTACAAGCCTTTAATCAGCGTTTCATTAGCGGCTTTTTCCGCAGATATAGTCTGTGCTTTTTTGCGTTTTAAGCTTTTTCTTCCATAGAAATGATTTGCTTTCCGTTATTTTGTGTTCTTTTTTTAACCGGTTGATAAGATCGTTCAAATCGGTCGGACGCCAGTTCGGATTCTTTTTTTTGAGGTACTCAACCGCGTCCGCTTGGGTAAAAACACGAGGGTATGCGTGTAAAAAAGAAAGCAGGGCGGCTTCGTCTTCCGCATAAGCGATTGCAGTATTGTCGCATACATCGCAGCCTGAACATGCTTTATTGTGCATTTCGCGGTACCGACTCGTTGCGTTGGTATCTCCGAGACTTTTAAGCAGCACATCCCGTCGACAGCTGCGTGTTGTTGCGTATTCGATAACGTGATACGCCCGTTTCTTGGCGGTGCTGCCACAATTTTTGAGCCGCACTTCGTCTTCCGGCGTCCACAACAAAATCGCTTTCGAAGGCTGCCCGTCCCGTCCGCCGCGTCCCGCTTCCTGAACGTATGCTTCGACGGTTGACGGAGCTTCGTAGTGGATAACGGTGCGGATATTTTTTTTATCTACGCCCATTCCCCACGCACAGGTTGCAACCAAAATGCCTTCATCGGCTTGGTTAAACCATGCTTCGCAGGCGTCTTTTTCGGCGCGCTCCAAACCGGCATGGTAAAAACGGACTTCCGAAGTTTGGAGCGTGCAGCGTAAAAATGCGGCAATGCGTTCTGTTCCCTCTCGGCTTGAAGCAAAAATTACGATCGGCTTTTGATTTTCGCGTATGAGATGTAAAAGGGTAGGGAGTTTCACGCGACAGTTTTTTACGGAATAAGAAAGGTTTTCTCGATCCGTTTCACCGCGGACAACGTGAACGCTTCCGTTAAACAAGATTTCCCCGATACGGCTCAACACGTCGGGGCTTGCCGTTGCGGTAAAGGCGGTAATTGCTTTCGGTTTTATTCGCTCAATAACGTCTTTAAGTTTCAGGTACGAAGGACGAAAGCTGTCTCCCCACTCGCTGACACAGTGGGCTTCGTCAATCGCAAAATGGGATATCCGCAACGCCTCCAACAAAGACAAAATCCTCTCATTTTGTAAAATTTCCGGATTGGCAATGACAATCTTGACATTTGTTTTTTCAGGATTTTTCAGCCGGAAAAGTGCTGCTTCCCGTTCTTCGGGGGACTGTTCACCGCGGAGTAAAACAGGCTCAACTCCCGCTTCGCGTAAACGTCTGACTTGGTCGGACATGAGCGCTAAAAGCGGATACACCACGAGTGTCGGCGTCGGCAGCAACAAGGCGGGAACCTGAAAACAAAGCGACTTTCCCGCTCCGGTCGGCAGGAGGATAATCTGCTTTGCCCGAACATTACCGTCTTCTTCAAAGGTAAAAGCCGATTTTCCGTCGTTTTCTCCATATTCGGATTTTTCAACGTCAGCGGTTTGGGCTTTATCCGCGCCGGAAACTTCACTGACTCCGTCTAAAATATTCGAGATTGCGAGACGCTGCCAGGGGAAAAGAGAGCGGACACCGAAATTCCGCTCCGCACAAAGGGCGACTTCGTCCGCGATACTCGAGTAGGCGGGATTATCGCTTTCAAAAATGCTTTGTTCGTCATCTTCGGTCATAACGGTTGAAAAATATTCAAAGGTATTCATACCATAACACTAATACAAAAAATATTTTTTTATATCATTATTTATAAAAAATATTTTTAAAAAAATGCAATATTTTTCATTTTACACTTGACAAAAAAAAATAGTTGTACTATACTTGAAACATAACAGGGTAATTTTAAAGCGAAAAGGAGTTTTAAAAATGAAACGAATGTTAGTTTTTTTGACAGCAACTTTCCTTTTAGTAGGAACTGCTGTGGCAGATGAGGCGGTTATTATTGACTTCCAAAACTTAAATGCCGACATTATTGAAAAGAACGGCGTTTTAACCCAAAACCGCCGAACGGTTATGGATTACGGTCAAGCGGCCGGTTCATCATATACTGATGAGCAAAAGTCTTTGATGAAGACTTCTTTGGCGATTACCGAATGGGAAGTTGCGTTGAATTCTTCTGCACAAAATCCGGTAAGTCTTGCGGTTTCTTATGCAAAAGAAGCTGAAGTTTCAGCTGATGCAAAGAATTTTGCTGGACAGAAGCTGATGGGTGTGCGTGTTGAATTCCCGCTTTGGGCAAACAACGCAAACGCTGTGGTTAAGCCGTCTTTTGAAATTCCGCTGTATGCACCGATGGCACAAACCGATGAACAGGGAAACCTCCAAGAACCGACCGAAGAAGACAAAGCAAGCGGTAAAAGTCGATTCGAAGACGGATACGGCGTTGTTCGCAATACCGGTGTGATCAAATCCATTGCAGTGAATACTTACGGCGGTAATTTCCCGCACGGTTTGTATGTCTTACTCCGCGATCAGAATAACGAAACCAAACGCTATTTCATGGGTTACTTGTTGTTCGATGGTTGGAGAGAACTGGTTTGGAATAATCCATCGTATATTACCGATGTACGCGCTCGTGAATTGCGACTGTATCCGGTTTATCCGATATCGTTACCGTCAGTTGTATTTGCCGGTTTTCAAATTACCCGCGATGCAGCTCATGACGGCGGTCCTTTCGTTGGCTACTTCAAAGACGTAAAAATTATTTACGACAAAGCGGTATTGTCAACGATTCGCGATTTTGCCGATGAAGATATTTGGGGAATCCAAACGCAACGTGCCGAAGAAAAGAAAAAGGCTGAGGTAAAGCGCTTCGGTCAAAAGCAGGTTCTCCGTTTTGTTGAAAGCGAAAAACTTGCAACTGAAGAAGGTTTCTCACCGTCTGCCGGAGCTGTTGACGACAACAATGCTACCACCGGTACTGAAGAATAATTAAATCGCATTTAGTTCAAATCGTTTCTCAAGCGCTGTTTTGCTTGAGAAACGATTTCTCCCGCCCTGTTATATATGAACACAACTGACAAACAACCGAAGTTTATGCCGCATAAGGCGCTACTTCGTGAAAAGTTTAACGCATATGAACCGCATTTTGAGATAGTTCTTTCAAGAATTTTAAACCGCCTGGATGAGGTTGTACATTTGAAATCTCAGCCGTCTTATCGATCGCGTGTTAAAAGTTTTGACAGCTACTATAGCAAGCTTTTAAAATATCCGCCGAAAGAGGCAACTGACGATTTGCCGACTGCTATCACGGATATTATTGCGGTTCGGGTTGTATGTTCTTTTTTGAATGATTTGTCGATTGTTGAACAAATCTTAAAAAAGAATTTTGAAGTTGTTGAGATAGAAAGAAAAGGTGCAAATCGGAATGTTATTGAATTCGGTTATGTGTCAACTCATGTGCTTTTAAAAATACCGGAAGATTTGAAAAAAGGACTAGTATTACCGGACGGATTGGTTTTTGAAATTCAGATTCGAACTATTTTGCAGGATGCGTGGGCTGAAGTTGAACATGAGTTGGTGTATAAGGCGGACTTTTCACCGTTTGATGTACCGCTCAAACGCAAAATGGCTGCGATAAACGCCAGCTTGACTTTGGCTGATATTGTTTTTCAGGAAATTCGTGATTATCAAAATAAATTAAATACGGAAGTAGAAAAGCGGCGAACTAATTTTTATTCGCACGCGGATAATTTTACTGCGGCTTTTTTTGATGGGCTGGTTGATAAAAAAGCGGTTGCTCCCAATGCGCGTGTACAAATGACTGAATCGGATTCGTGGTATGAACCTGAAAGTATTGATGATTTAATTTTGAATGCAATTTCGGCTCATAATGCCGGCGAATTTCAAAAAGCTGAAAAAATTTATACAAAAATTATTGACAAAACTGATAATAATGTTATACTGTCGGTAATATTTAAACATCGCGGTATGGCATATTTTGCGCAAGGCGACTACGAAAAAAGTCTGAATGATTTTTTACGTAGTGTCGGTTATGACGAAAATAATTTTCGCTCGCAATACTATGTCGGAATTGCCCTGACGCTTTTGGGGCGGCATTCCGAAGCGATTGAATATTTTTCAAAATCGCTTGAACTGAATCCGTATCAAGCACACGTCAGTTTTCGGCGGGCGATGGCATATTTTCAAGAAGGAAACTATGTGGACGCACTTGCTGATCTGGATCGTGCAGTTGCATTGGGATATACCGCCGGTGATGCACAAGAGCTGCGGGTTGAAATTTCAAGAAAAATGCAAATGCTGTAATTTGCATACATAATTATTTGTTTTTTAATAAGTAACTCAAAAGAGTGGAGGAAGTTATGAAAAATCATTCTGTAGTAAAACGACAGAAGCAAAGCGAAGCAAGACGCCTTCGAAACAAGTCCGTAAAAAGTAGCGTGCGAACTTGCGCAAAAAACTATACGGAACTTGTTAAAGCCGGAGATGCAGAAAAAGCGGAAGCCGGTTTGCGTGAACTTGCCAGTCAGCTGGATTCAGCAGCACGAAAGGGTATTATTTCTAAAAATGCTGCTGCTCGAAAAAAGTCACGGATGCACAAGTTTTACAACACTTCATTTAACAAAAAAAGTGAATAGGGTCGCATTCGGTGCAAAGGATTATTGAAGTTTTTGATTTTTTTAAAAACTTCAATACTATATTTTATAGCGCTTTCAAATCTTAAATTGTTGTCAATCAGGTCATATTCGTATTGCATGAAAGAAAAAAACACAAAAAACACGCTTATTACACAAGTGTATGAAAAAACATCCTTGCAGTTGAAAGATGTTCGCTGTGCCGTGGATACTTTTGTAGTATGCTTGATTGACTGTTTGGAAGCGGGTGAAACCGTTGAAATACGCGGATTAGGGGTTTTTTCAACGGAAAAACGGGGCGGCGGTGGGCGTAAGCGCTTTAACTTACAGAAAAAAAAAGTTATGGCAATGGAAGAAACTTCAGTACTGGTGTTCACGCCCAGTAAAAGTTTAAAAAAAAGTTTGAATGAAAATGCTTTGTCCGCTGATGACGCTGAATCTTTTGAAAATGAAAAACGTCTTACCGGCGGAGCTTTACCAAAATGAAATTGCAGCTTTTTTTTGCAAAACTCGGACTGGTACTTTTGGGCGCTTTTCTTTTCATGCTGTGCCAACCGAATGAACTGGTTCCGAACGGTATCGGTTTTTTAGCTTTTATTGCGTTAATTCCCTTTTTTGTTTTGGCTTCGATTGTGCCGCTAAAAACGGCGGCTTTATGGGGCGGTTTGTATGGAGCGGTAGCCCATGCGTTTTTAGTGCTGTGGCTTTTTCGTTTCAGTCCCGCAGCATTTTTGGGAATTGCGTTTTTGTACTTTTGTTTTTTTGCGATTTTAACGCCGCTTTTGCGGATTTGTACAAAAGCATTCGGTGAAAAAGCCTTTTTTGCCCAGTGGATTCTGTATCTCGGCTATGAATACGTGAAAACAAGGGGGTTTGCGGGATTCGCTTATGGCGTACTCGGATATAGCCAGTGGAAGTTTACCGCATTGTTGCCGGTTGCCTCTCTTTTCGGAGTGTGGGCGGTTTCCGCGTTGACGGTGTTTCCGTCTGCGTTTTTTGCTGCTTTTTTGGTTCGTTTTTTATCGGAAAGAAAAAATGGACCGCATAACGCGGAAAAGATTTTTTTGAAAAAATTTTGTTGCTTTTTACAGGATAAAAAATTTTTTGTTATCGGATACGGAATTTTGTTTTTGTTAAGTTTTTTGCCTTTTTTCTTCCGTCCAAGCCTTGAAGGTGAAAAACACAAAATTGCGTTAATTCAACCCAATTCCGATCCGTGGAAAAGCGGCGTGCTGAATTACGGAAATGACTTGGACGTGTTGATACGATTATCGAAAGCGGCGCTTGACGAACACGAGAAGCTGTCGCTAGTGGTGTGGCCGGAAACGGCTTTTGTGCCGCGAATTAAATGGCACTATCGGTTTAGACCCGATGAGGCGACTTTTTCGCTCGTGAACACCTTGCTTGATTTTTTGGATACGCAGGATGTGCCTTTTCTTATCGGAAATGACGAAGCCTTATACGATGCGGCTCGCGCGGGAATCGGTAGCGATTTGGAAGCGGGAAGGGTGGATTACAATGCGGCGCTGCTTTTTTTGCCCGGACAAAATGTCCGCCCGCCGACGCCGGAGTATTACTATAAACAGCGCTTGGTGCCGTTTACTGAAAGTTTTCCGTATAAGCGGACGCTGCCTTTTGTGTATGATTTTTTACTGCATGCGGATACGCATTTATATGAAGCGGGTACGGAAGCGAAAGTTTTTACGGTGAACGGCTTGCAGTTTTCAGTGCCGATTTGTTTTGAAGATAATTTTGGATATATAACACGGGAGTTTGCAAAAAACGGCTGTCAAATGTTAATTAATATTTCAAATGATGCATGGTCAAAGAGTGCCGCTTGTCAGATGCAACATGTGAGTACGAGCGTTTTTCGGGCGGTTGAAACGGGATTACCGCTTTTGCGTGCAACGGCGAACGGTTTTACGTGCTATATAAATCCAGATGGAAAAGTGGTGCAAAAATTGCCTGCTTTTGAACAAGGTTTTTTAACGGTTGAGTGCATCGTGCCGAACGGTTCAAAAACGCTTTATACAAAAGTCGGTGATATACTGGGACGCTTTTTTGTTTTTGCCGGTGTGATAACAACGGGTTTTGCACTCTTTACCCATAAAAAGAAGCAATCGATATGCGTTGAATAGATGCGAGTAAAAAATTTACTCAGTTTGTTTAAGGAAACGCTGATTAAAGGTTTGATGCCGTTTAACAGCAACTTTTCGAAGAAAAGTTTTTTGCGGAAGCAAAGTATCTCCATCATTGTTTCTCAATGTTCAGCATAAGTGTCTCTGAACATTTGCGAAACAACGATTTTAAAGATGGACGCTGAAAGGT
>CALDWC010000027.1 GCA_937923945.1 uncultured Treponema sp. | reverse complement strand
GCAGTTGTGTCAGTTGAAGATTATTATTAAATGAATGCCCCGCTTCACAAAAATTTTTAAATTCTTTTTTGATACGACAAAAAATACTCCATTGTATATCAGTCATCTTGTTTTTCCATTATGTTTTCATTCGTACATTGATAGCTTCCATCATCAAAGATAAAAATAGCATCCATTTTTTTTTCGGTAAAATTTTTTATAAATTGTGTGGCTTTTTCATAGCCCATCACTAAAAAAGCTGTTGCAAGTGCGTCGGCATACGTTGAACTTTCACAAATCACGGAAACTGAAACAAGATTATTCCGTACCGGATAGCCTGTTTTTACATCCAAGATATGATGATAGCGCAGCCCGTTTTCTTCAAAATACCGTTCGTATATGCCGGACGTTACGACACTGGTATCCGTTACCTTCACAATATGATTATACGAATCTGCAGTTCCGTACGGTTTCCGTAAACCGATATGCCACACTGCATCGGTAAAAAATTTTTTCCCCATGGCATACACATTACCACCCAAATTGATAATCGCACTTTGAATATTTTTTTCTTTCAAAAATGCGACAATGCAATCGGCAATATATCCTTTCGCAATGCCGCCCAAATCAAGCTGTATATTTTTATTTTCAAAAAAAACCGTATTACCGGTAATTACAACATTTTTATAACTCACATCGTATAGGGCATTTTCTATTTCAGAAGGAGCGGGAACCCGCTCATGCTCAAACCCGATGTTCCATAATTTTACCAATCTGCCGATTGCAGGTTCAAACGCACCGTCAGTAATCTGCGCACAGTGCATTGCCGTTTGTATCAAGTACAATAATTCCGGAGACACGGTAACCGGTTTTTCTGCAGCCGTTTGATTAACAAATGAAAGTTCCGAATCCGCATCATTTGCACTCAAAACTGTTTCAAGTCTTTTTATTTTTTTAAAACACTCGTCTAATATGCGCGATGAATTTTTATTTTTCGGAACGGTAATCGTACAAACCGTTCCGATCACAAATTCGGTGCGGCTTTCCGTTTCATTCCCGCATGAGACAAAGCTACATAAAATCAAAATCCAAAGGATTTTTTTTAATTTTTTTTTCATAACAAAATACTCATCATCAGCGTAAATTTTCACAATCGCTGCAAATACCAAACAATAAGGACGTTTCACAATTGACTTTAATTTGATGCGTTTCTTTGATGTGTGCCAAAAACGTATCTACTTCAGAGCAATCAAGGTGCAATATTTTTCCGCATACCGCACATTTTACGTGGAGATGACTATCACAATCGCGGCGGTTAATTTGAAACAGTTTTGTATTTCCGTCTTCGGAATAAAATTGCAACACTTTACTCGCTTGAACCATTTTTTCAAGCTGGCGATATATTGTAGTCAAATTCGGCTGTATTGCATCGGATTGTAATGCCTCTTGAATTTGCAGCGCCGAAAACTGAAAATCATGATGTGTTTCCAAAAAATGCAAAATCCGCTCCGTATTGTTTTTACTGTACGTTTTTATTTTCATATTGCTACTGCCTCCGGTATTGTAGCGATTTTTCCTAAAATGAGCAAGCGAATAATCTTATAAAAAATCGGGCAAAAGCGGATTAAAACTCCGATACAAAAGGGCTTTTTCCAAATTGACAGTATTTATTTTTTTAAGTCCTTCGATATCCGCAATTGTGCGTGCTATTTTTAAAAGCGCATGTCCGCCTCTCCCTGAAAAGTTCGACCGTTCTGAAAGTGCTTCAAATGCGCGTTGCGCTTCCACCGTCATCCGACAAATTTTTTCTATTCCGTCCGGACTAATCTGAGCATTTTTGAGGTTATCGTAATCATCGACAACGCCTTTTTGATAAAACGCATTCCTTTCAAACGAAGTTTCATATACGGCTTTTACCGTTTTACGCATTTGCTCCGTAGAATGACTCGACTCGGAAAGTAAACTTGCAGTATGCGGCGGCAGTACAAAGATTCGCATATCGATGCGATCCAACAACGGGGCGGTTAATTTTTTCCAGTACCGATCAATCGTTTGCGGTGCGCAAGTACAAAACTTGTTTTCGCTTCCTAGGTTGCCGCATTCGCACGGGTTCATCGCAAGCAGTAGCTGAAACCGAGCCGGAAAACTTGTCCGTTTTTCCGCGCGGCTCAACGTAACAAAACCGGTTTCAAGCGGTACACGCAAACTCTGCAGCACCGACGCTTTAAATTGTACGGCTTCATCCAAAAACAATACGCCGCCGTGCGCAAGCGAAATTTCACCGGGAAGGCATTTTCCGGCACCTCCGATTATACCTTCGAGGCTTGCACTTTGGTGCGGCATCCGAAAAGGCGGACGCCGTATCAACACGCCATTTGTATCATCAGCACCGAGCAATCCCGCAATGCTGTAAATGCGGGTTACTTCTTCGCTCGTTTTAAAATCCAAATCGGGGAGTAAACTCGCGAACTTTTTTAGCGTCAATGTTTTTCCGCAGCCGGGCGGTCCGTATGCGAGAAGATTATGTCCGCCGGCTGCAGCAATTTCCAAACCGGAAAGTAACTCCTTCTGACCTTTTACTTCGCGGTAATTTTCTGTTATCGGTTCGCTCCAGTGAACGATAGTCGGCGAATGCAACTCCGTGGTTCCACCGCTTCGAGCAACTGATAATTGCGCATCATCGGACGAAAGCCGCTTGATGGTTTCAAACGCTCCGGTTAAATCGTTAACGCCGAACACTATCGCATTTTCTGCAATTGCAGCTTCGGCTTTGTTTTCATTCGGCACAATAAAATACCGTATTCCGCGTTTTAAGCCGGCGGAAACCGCAGCAAGGACACCGCACACTTTGCGAACCCGTCCCGAAAGTTCCAACTCACCCATCACAAAACACGCCGATGAATTATCGGATTGCGTTTTATCCGCCGCACATAAAAGTGAAAGCGCAATCGGTAAATCAAAACCGCTTCCCTCTTTTTTTTCATCGGCGGGACACAAATTAATTAAAATACGTGAAGTCGGATATTCAAATCCTGAATTTTTAATCGCAACCCGCACCCGTTCCCGCGCTTCTTTAACCGCAGTTCCGGGCAAGCCGACAATTTCGGTTACCGGCAGTCCGTTTTTTAAATCAGCTTCAACTTTCACTAAATGCCCGTCATACCCGAAAGACACAAAACTGTAAATTTCCATAACTTGTTACCTTAATCTATTCTTCACCTCTAAGGAAACGCTGATTAAAGGCTTGACGCCGTTTAACAGCATACTTTGCAAAGCAAAGTATCTCCTT
>CALDWC010000026.1 GCA_937923945.1 uncultured Treponema sp. | reverse complement strand
CAAGAATTGAGGGCATCTTTCAAAAACTCGGGTTAGATTTTTAGAGACTGTTTTTCAGTGCCCACTTTTAAAATCGTTGTTTCGCAAATGTTCCTATAAAATCAGCAACGAGAAAAGCATCAACTTTTGAGTTGCAGATCTTCGTACGCAACGCGGACATATAAAAAAGCGATCTCTTGTATTACAGCTGTAAGTTTCCAAAACCGAAGCGGGTTAATTTTTGACTGCTTTGTAGTCGGCGTAAGTAACAAATGTTCCATACTGGCACGTCATTTTTTTACCGCACGCACATTCGCCGCACAACCCGACTCCGCATCGAGTGAGTTTTTCAAGCGAGATGAAGATGGCTGTTTCCGGCACACCGTTGACCGTCAGCATTTCTGCCGCTGTGGTAAAAAACAGGGTCGGACCGACGAGATAAAAAGCCGTTTCCACCGGTGGCTGATTTTTTACTACCGCTTCAAGGACATCCAAAACCCGTCCGATTTTTCCATTATCGGCAACCCGCGTATATTCACCGCAAGTTAAAGCCGCTTCAACGGCATTTTCCGGTTCATGTGAAACTTCAAAGCCCGGCTCGCATACCGTACTCACGCCGACAAACGTTTTAAAAGGAATGTGCCGATCGCACAAACATTCGGCGAGTTTTGGCAATACGGCAACACCGGTTCCGCCGGCGACAAGGATTGCGTCTTTTACATCGGGAAGCGGCACGCCTTCACCGTAAAGCCCGCGTACATATATTTTGTCTCCCACTTTTAAATTAAATATCGCTTTGGTAAACTCTCCACGTTTTTTTACCATAAAAGTGAGCGGCTTTGAAAGCGCAATCGTAAACGGTTTTTCACCGACATCGGGCAGCCACAAAAAAACGAACTCGCCCGCTTTATAGTCCATTTCACCGTCAAGTTCCAAGATGACAACATCGCCGTCATAGTCAATTTTTTCAATCACGTGTTCGGTATAGCGCATACGGGGCGCCTTGACTAAAAACGTTTCGGAAGTAAGCGGGACACTCGATTCATTTTGGAGAAAAGCCGCCGCTTCATTTTTTATGGCGGCAAAATATCCCGCCCAGTGTTTTTGATGAACCCGTGCAAGTGCAGAACCGATACCGATTACATTTGCACCCGCGGCAATCATTTCAGCAGCTTGCTTGCCGGTGGAAACACCGCCCATACCGATAATTGGAATGTCCGCTCCCACTGCGGCTCGAATTTCTTTCACAGCGGATAAAGCTTTTTCAAAAACGGCAGCGCCGCTTTTTCCGCCTTTGCCGCCGATTTTATTGTTGAGAATCGGCTTTTGCGTATTCGGTTCAAGGTAGAGTTCGGGACCAACCGTGTTAATCGCAACAATACCGTTCGCCCCCGCTCGAACGCAAGCCGCGGCAATTTCTCCGATGTTTGAAACATTCGGGGTCAGTTTAACAAAAATCGGCACCGGACAATTCGGCACCGCGGCGCTAATTTCACGCACATAACTTTCGGCAATTTCAAGGCTCCCGCCGATTGAAGCCCCGAACCCGCTTGCGGCATGCGGACATGAAAAGTTCAGCTCAATCATATCGGCAACTTCCGAAAAAGCTTTTACTAACACGATAAAATCCTGTGGATTTGAAGCCGAAACCGAAACGTTCAAAACTTTGTTGACGGCTTTTTTCGCCCGCAAGGTTTTCAGCTCTTCCAGTGCAATTGCCATCCCCGCATTTCGCAAACCGACCGAATTTCCGAACGTACCGATTTCCGGTTCGCAGAGTATCGGCTCCGGATTTCCATCGTTTTTGGTCACTTGAAAGCTTTTGGTTGTTATTATATCGATAGCTGGAACATCATCGTTGAAAAATTGAATAAGTGCCGGCTTTGTTGAAGCCGCCCCTGAAACCGTTGCGAGCAACACACGGGAGACTTTTTCTGCAGTCGGAGAAACAGCGCCTGAACGTAAAAAAGCTAAAACTTCATTTTTGTGCATACCGTATCATAGTGCATTTAGGACTTTTTTGCAAGCAAGTTTTATCCATGACAATTATTTTTTATTTCACTTGTAATTTTTATTAAAACCGGATATAATGAGGGGCTTTTACGAGCTGGGTATTTTTTGACATTGGGGTTCAGTTTTTTCAATCATGCAAAAGGGCGTTTATATAGAGACCGGCGACACAATTGACGGCTGCAAAAAGAAGATTTTTGACAAATACGGAAAAGAAAGTGTTACGATTATCTCAACAAAAACCGTTGAAAAAAAACGCTTTTTCGGTATCTTCACAAAAGATGCCGTTGAAATTACTTTTTATCTCAATGAAAATGCGGTTTCGAACAAGCGGACAGAAGAGCTTTCGAAAGAAGCAATTTCAAAAATTGATGAGCTGAATGCCAAAGAAAAACAGACAGCGGCGTTTCCGCAAAATCGACCTCCTTTTAATCAAATCAACGTATCGCCGTATGTCTCCGATCCGCTTTATGTTCCGGTTGAAAACGGCAAGTTGCAGCAGGAACAGGCGGAAGCCCTACAAATGTTGCAAACCGGTATGTCGACTTTGGCTGACAGAGTTGGACAGCTTGTTTCGGGTGAATTTGCCTCAGAAAAGCCTACGATTAAAAAGCTGCGTTCTATTTTGGAAGGAAATGCGTTTTCTCCGGAGTACACGCGTGAAGTAATCCGTTTTGTCAGCAAACGAATATCGCTCGAACAGGGAAACGATTTTGCGCTTATTCAACGACTCGCTTTGGAACGCATTGCAAAGTCAATTAAAGTTACGTTACCGGTGCTCCCCGAAACGTCAGACGATAAACCGCTCGGTTTAACTTTTAGCTTAGTCGGTCCGACCGGTGTCGGAAAAACAACAACGGTTGCAAAGCTTTGTGCGTATTATTTTTTGGCGTTGGTAAAAAAGTATCCAAGAAAGCTCAGCGTTTGTGCCGTTACGATTGACAATTATCGCATCGGAGGCTGGGAACAAATTCAAAAATACTGCGACCACATGAATATTCCTTTGAGCATTATTGTATCGTCGGAAGAGCTCCAAAAAACCGTTGCGGAAAAAAAAGAAAAATTTGACATTATTTTTATTGATACAACCGGACGCAGTCCGAACGATCAATCAAAAATCAGCGAAATGTCGGAGTATTTTTCCGGACTTGAAGATGATATTCAGTTTTTTCTCACATTGAATGCATCAACGCAATATATTGATATTGAAAAGATCATGCAGGCATATACTGATTTTCCGTATCGCTCGTTGATTATAACCAAAACTGACGAAGCGTCGTACTTTGGCAGTTTAATCAGTGCGTTGGATAAAAGCGAGGTGCCGATTGCATATATTACAACAGGGCAAAATGTTCCTTCTGATATAAAATACGCCGACAAAGCTTTTTTTTTAAAGCGGCTGATCGGGTTTGATGAAATTGACCGTTTTATTGAAGAATATCTTTCTCAAGATATTCCGCAAGAAATTGTGTGGAAATAGCTTTGTTGTTTACTCTATTCTACGATTTTTCAGCCGTTGTGTTTTAGAAAACACTGATTATCATTGTTTCTTTTTGTGAATTTTATGAAAACAAAAACAGATCCGGCAGCTTAAAATAATTTTTCATGGAAACTTCCAGATGAGCCGATTCACTGCTTTGCACGCCCAATTTAAAATAATAGTTGAGCGGTTCATAGCCTTCGGCGTTCACAACAATAGCAAACGGAAATACTTCATTGAGTCCCGCTTTTGTCGCTTTTACGTATTTGGGTAAAAACGTAAAAGTTCCTGCCGTTTTTTCCGATATGCGATACGGATTTTCCCAAAGTATGTTCAGTTGCTCAACCGTTGTGTTTGCGATTTTTAAATAAACATCGATATTGCTGACGGGGCTGAATGTTTTCCCGTCTAAAATTCGACCGGTGATGGGTGGAAAATTAAAAACCGGCGTGTTGACGGCTTCTTCCTCGTGTTCATGCGGCCTGCGGTTTTGAGAGACCTGTTTAGCCCCTTCTACAATAAAAGCCGCGATGTCGGCAAGTAACTGCGAGTGTTGTAAACCGGACGGTTGTACAAAGTGAGCCAGCCCTCGCCCCGATTTTATGTATTGAGGTTTAATTCGATTTAATACATAGCACATGGTATCAAGTCGGCATTGGGGACAACCGCAGATATTCCAATCTTGCTTATCGGTACTGATTTCGTCATAAAATTTGTTGACTTCCGCGAAAACCAAATCTTCCATTATGTTATGTATTGACGTCATAAATATTTCCTCATTTCTATAATTGTGCGTTATTTATTCGAATTTGTCAAGTCTTTTTTACTCTGAAAAAACTTTTGAAAAATGATAATTGCACCCTTTATGGAAACGCTGATTAAAGGCTTGACGTCGTTTACCGGCAAATTTACGAAGCAAAGTTTTTTGCAGAAGCAAAGTTTTTCTGAAATATGGGACGAGTTCAAAAAAATAGGAAGCGATGCAGGCATTGATATTTCCGCAGGCTATTTTGAAACAGTTTATAGGACAAACATTCAATCGGCGTATAACGCGGGGCGACTTATGCGCTATAAAAACAACGCTCCTCCGGCGTGGGAACTATTGTTTATGGAAGACGGAAACATGAGCGAAATCTGCACTGCCCTTATGAACGAAGTCGGCGGGAAAGCAATTAAAAGCGACGACCCCTTTTGGAGTACCGTCGGCTTTCCGCCCTATCACTACAATTGCCGTACGACCTTCCGCGCCGTCTACGACTACGAACTGAACGAAGGTGAAATAGCCCTTGCCGCTCCAAAAGAAAGCGCCCCGCTCGATAACGGCTTCGGCGGCAACCCGCTTGAAAAAGAAAGCTGGTGGAAGATAACGCCGGGGATGATTGAGCGGGCTAACCAATACGGCATCACGGCGAACATCGTAGCGCAGGCAAGAGAGCTTGATATGCAGTCATACTTTCCGGAATTGTTGCAAGGTTACGAAGTTATTGAAAAAGGGAAAAGGGGCGGCTATGTACAAGCGGCGTTAAACGCGGAACATGATGATCTTGAATTGGCGTCGGCAAAACGGCTTGCAGATATGGGGCATAAAATTTATTTACTGCCAACAACGCGAAAAAATAAAAGCCCCGATATGATTATTGATAATGAACTCGGAGAAATGAAAGGCTTTGGATATGATGAAAAACACCCAAACACAACTCAACAAACAATGCAAACAGAAATAAAACGAGCAGGGCAAAAACAAAGAGGACGAGTTTTGTATCTCACTGTTGCCGACCATATTGATATAAAAACTGTTCATGCCGCTTTAGACAATGAAGTGTGGCGCACACCGATAACAAAAGTTATGATAGATTATAAAGGGGTGTTGCAAGAATATCCGCGCAAGCTTTTCTTAAAGAAAAAATAAAAACAGGGCTAAGCGCTCCTCAAGTAAGGAGGGGCGGACGCCCTGTTGTCAGTAGCGGTAACACCGCTATTGTTTCTATTATCGCACCTTTGCATAAAAAAGTCAAGTCCTTTTTGCAAAAAAACAGTTATTGAAAAATATAAAAAAATATGGTATAATCGACTATGAAGTCGGTATTATAAAAAAAAGTATAAAATACTATGAAGAATTATTAAAGAGGAGTAAAAATGTATAAGTTTACGGTAAAAGAAATTTTTGACTTATCATCCATTCCTGCAAAAGTTTTATTTGGAGAGGCAAGCTATTGTCGATATCAAGGTGTTTTATATTGTGATAATGTCAAAATTACCATAGACCATTATGTTTTTAATGAAATAGACGAAAAAAAAGCCTCTATCAAATACATCAATAACTATCGACAAAAAACAACGTTTAACATCGCCGCTGAAATAGCGCGGCTTGTTAAACGTTCGACTTTTGCTACCGCAAAAGATCGCATTTTTATAGTGCCGTTTCTCGGTTCTCGAAACGGCGTAAATTCAGCTTATTCGTGAACTGATGTTCACTCATCTGCTGAATTTTAATGAAGGTTTAACTTCGGCACGAATTACCGTGCCTCGTTAAACGGTCAAGTTTTGCT
>CALDWC010000025.1 GCA_937923945.1 uncultured Treponema sp. | reverse complement strand
TCAAAGAAATATTTTTAAAGCGGGAAATCGTTTCACAAAATTCAGCGAAAGAGGGGGCGGATACTTTCTCCGGCATTTCCGATATATCCTGTAAAATCTGCTGCGCAGTTGAAATTTTTGCATCAGTCAATGCATCATCGTCCGCACTCAAAATAATTTCCGCATGTGTGCGGTAAAGATTCATCTGAGTTTCAAAAATATTCCGCAATCCTTTGTCAAAAAGCTTTTTTGATTTTTCGATATCTATTTTTTTTGTAACCGTAGTTAATTTTAAAAACGCAACAAGGAAGCTGTCAACAAAACTATCGATCCGGCTGTTACCGATTAAATCAATAAGATTTTCATCATCGCGATGTTCCAAAAAAAATTCCAACGCCGTTGCTTCGATAATTCCATATGCGGCATTTTGATCAACGGCAAAATCGGGGCTGATACCGAATCGACGGCAGCCGTTCCGCGCAATCGCACTGCAAAAAGAATCGAGCGTAGAAATATTTGCTTTTGAAAAATTCTCGATAGCAGCATCAACGGCTGCACGTTTTGCATTATCATCCAAAACGGATCGCACTTCAACGAGTTCCGCATAAATCCGTTCACGCATTTCCAATGCTGCTTTTTTTGTAAAAGTCAAGGCAACAATTTTTTCAATCGGAATCTTCCTTTTAAGCAACAAATAAATAAAACGCTTTGCCAAAACCCGTGTCTTTCCCGAACCGGCACCGGCGGAGACGACACAGTTATTGTTTTCTTTAACGGCACGAAGCTGTGCATCATTCAATTTTTCCAAATAGGTTAATTCCATGTTTCTCCCTCCACTTGAAATTTTGTCCGGCACACTTTTGCAAACGTACACGCCATACAATTCCGCTCATGAATATTTCCGACGGAAAAATTATGTGTTGACACGGCAGCAAAAAAGTTTTTACATGCTGCATGCAATTTTTCAATGGTCGGTTCAAACTTTACCCGCGTATTTTTTTCGCCGATAATATGTACCGGCATTTTTTTTGCAAGACTCCAAAAAAGAGCCGCACCGACATCCTGTGAAGCGGAATTATGTTCCAATAAATACACGTACATTGCAATTTGAAAATCGGTTACCGCATCGCCCCTATCGGTAACGCGGCTTTCCGCCAGTTTCGGTGTCCATGAACTTTTAAAATCAATGAGCGTAAAATCCGCCGAATCATCACAAAAAGCTGCATCGATTTTTCCGGCAAGATTGTAGTATTCAAAATGAGCGTTAAGTTCTTTTTCGATAACCGGTATCGAAAAGCCGCTGTAATTTTTAACAAAGTAATTGAGCAGTGCTTCAATTTCCGAAATCTTTTTTTGTACGATGATATTGGTAAACGGTTTTGAAAAACTTCCGTTGAGCAACTTTGAATTATTCACATCGTCTAAAATAATTTTTTTTGCGTAATCAACATAAGTTTCGTAATGAGCTTCAATAAAAATTCTATCGGTTATGCTGATATGTGTTAAAATTTTTTCAATAATTCCATGCGATAAAATTCCGGCGCTCAGCGGTGTAAAAAGCATCGGCGCAAAAAACTGCCGTTCAATTCCTAAAACCGTTTCAAGAAAATAAAACGAAGGACAAGCGCAAAACTTTTTGAGCTGTGTTGCGCTTATCGTAAAATTATCGTTTGTACAAAAACGCTTTAATTTTTCATCCAATGAAGAGTGCAATTTTGTTTCAAATCCATTTTTCAAAATTGAAAAATCATTTTTTTGTTTTATTTTAAAATGATCAAAAAAGTTTTTTACTCCTTGCTGTTGCGTCATGTAGGGAATAAAACTTTTGTCAAGCGCAACATCCGTGCCGATACAAAAATATTTTTCTTCCGTTGAAAAAGAATTACAGGCAAAAATTTTTTCTTCGTCCGGCGTCAAACACCTTTTCGTACAGGCAGGATGCACCATTGCATAATCGGAAAAAGTTTTTTTCGCAAAAGAAATAAAAGCGTTTTCATTGTGATAGTAGGATTTAAAAAAATGCGGGGACGCATCGGTATCATCTGCGCCAACCCGCTTTCGAATATCATTCCGTAAAAATGTTAAATT
Source organism: uncultured Treponema sp. (assembly GCA_937923945.1). Classification (GTDB taxonomy): domain Bacteria; phylum Spirochaetota; class Spirochaetia; order Treponematales; family Treponemataceae; genus Treponema_B. The sequence continues at coordinate 18,775 of CALDWC010000025.1, read as the reverse complement.
ACCGAAATCAGCCCGCGCCGCTTTTTGATTTGCATTGAGTAAAAAATTATACCGGTACGGTGAAATCGCCATAACTTGAAAATTAAAAACGGAAACACCGACGCCGTTATTTTTATACACATAAATCGTTTCATCGAGCACGGAAACAAAAAACCCGAATACGTTTTCCGGCAGCTCGGTTTTAAACTCGTCGTCAAGTAATGAAAGCGTTTTTAATTTTTCAACACACCGTGCTAAAATTAAATCGTCATCGATAAAAAACTTTTCCGGCATAAAAAACGCGGAGCGGAAACGTTGATAGTTCTTTTTTATTTCGGTAAAATTTTTTGACGCAACAATATTTTCCGAAAGTGTTTTTAGACTTCGAAAAAAACTTTCTATTTCAAATTCGTCGTTACTTTTTGCTCCCTCATTCATAGAAAAAGCTTCTTCCCAGCAATTTTTCCACTTTCCTTTTTCTTCCCAAGAAGCTACGCAGTTTTTTTCGATACCGAACTTTAAAAGTTTTTGAATAAGCGCAGGTTCTTTCCATACAAGATGTGTATTTAAAAAGAGGCGATTCAGCGAATCGAAACTGAAATGTTCATTCACCATAGTTTGAACTTGGGAAAAAAATTGTCCCGTTTGCGTTGCACCGAGCATAGCGCCCGAGCGAAATTCAAGCGGTATCCCGCGAAGTTCCGCTTCCCGCTGCAAGTACGGTTTTAACTCATCGAGGTTGCACACGGTCACCGCAATATCATTTGCCGGAACGCTATCCGTTAAAAGCGCTTCAATTTTTGAAATGCAAAAATCAAGTTCCCTTCGTGAATCATCAAATTCAACCGCTTGCAACTGTTTTTTTTCAAGTATATCCGTATGTATTAATTCAACGGAAGTATTTTTTTCAAGAATTGTTTTCAGTTCAAAAAAATCATCAATCAGTTCCGGAAAGATAATTTTTATTTTTTCATGATTCAGTTTCAGTGTTTGGGGAACCCAAGACGGTTCATACAGTCCGTGCTTTTGTAAAAATTTTTCATAATACGTTTTTAAAAGTAAAAATTCGGAAATTTCATCTGTGGAAAAATGTTTTTCATTTGCTTTTCGCGCCAAGTTATCAAGCTGCGGCAAAATCGAAACAAACCAAGACGTCAAGTTTGAAGCGCTGTCTAAAAACTTTTCTAAAATAATTTTTTTAAAAATTGCAGTGCCGATTTTTTCCTTCTGTTTTTCATTTCGGCGAATCATATCATACACAAAAATTTTCCGTATAATTTGCGAAATCGGTTTTCGTGTTTCATCGGAATACAAAAACTTTGTTTTGAATGTATCCCATGCAATAAACATATCTTCCGGCAAAGCGGTAGCCTCAGTTACTTCAAGCGAACGGATAAACCATTCGCGAGCTTCCGCCTGAGTCGGAAAAACAAACACACTTGAAAAATGAGCCGCGTGCGTTTTAATCAGTTCTGCAATTTTATTCATACATACTCCATTAAGAAGGCTCTGATTAATTCAATCGAGAATTAATCAGCCGTGCTCTTTTACCGGACATGGTACCCCGCACGAGCATTTTATGAGGCAAGGGACTTGAAAAATTTTAGGTTTTCTTTTTTGTAATTGTCCACAATCAGTGACTTAAAGTCAATCGCCAAGCGGTCAATAGTTTTATCCTTTTGCAATTCGCTCATACATGTTTCTTTCTGTCTCACAAGCAAAGCGTTCTCAATTATAATTGCTCGATCGTGTTTTCTTATTCCATTTCCCGTAAGTACCGTTCCAGTTCCGCATCATCTTCCGGTAAGTCATCAACAAAGCTCGGATCCATATGCATTAAAAAATGATGCTCGCCTTGTGCATTCCGATAGGTAATAGCTTCCCCGTCTTCGGAACCGTGATATTCGCGAAATACCGAAAATCCTTTTTTTTCCAATATAGCTTTTACCCGTAAAAAATTTCGCTCTCGTTTTTCAATATATGTTTTTAATTCATGATTGCCAATGCAGTATGCGTCGACAAGCGTCCAAGCTTCAACGCTGTTTGTTTTACCGTCATCAAAGTTTTCAATCTCAACGGCAATCGCTTCGGCTGTATCGTCTGCAAACGAAAAGCGACTGAGCGGGAAGCGTTTTTTCCCGTACTTGATTTCCATATAATCAGGCAAGGCAGAAACCTGAAATTTACCGAACTCATAGTCTCCGCCGTCACTCGACCATTCAAATGACGGAATATTTTTTAAAAATTCTTTAACGCCTTCACGCGAAGAAAAAAGACCGACACAGTGTTCACGATCACATTCAATAAATTTCAACAAAAACATCCGTACACTCCTTACGAAACGATCAAAGCCGAAACAACATTCCACCGCGTTTATCGCCTCTTGAATGCGTTCAGTATACCGTGTACCGTATAAAATAGCAAGGTATTTTAAAGTCTTTGTTGTAAACGGTAAGTTGTAAAATGTATTGCCTCTGTGATGGAAAAAAGGTGGTTACCTGGACCGCCACACATCGATATAATTGATTAAAAACCAAACAACCGGAGGATACCGATGAACCAAGCTCATGATAGCACAAAAAAAGAAAAAAATGGAAACACCTGAGTGAACGCGAGCATTGCAAAAAACGCAGTACGATTTGACCAAAAACGTACTGTGTTTTACCTAAAAACATAGTACGTTTTAAAAAAAACACAGTATGTTTTTACCCAAAACATACTGTGTTTTTGCTGAAACTATAGTACGAATTGCCTCCGCCAAAAAATTTTTTGAAACGCGTAAAGGAAACACTGATTAAAGGCTTGACGCCGGTTTTTAAGGTCATTGAAAGATGCCCTCAATTCTCGGTTGAAGTAATCAGTACCTCCTTAAGGAAATAAAAAATCTAGATCATAGAAAGCTCATGCAATGAATGTAAGACAATCGTTTTAACTTCATCGGCTGAAACAGCTTTTTCGGTTTTTGCTAAAATTGTCTTTGAATCATCGAGCGTCAATTTTGAAAAAAAAGTCGCCGCTTTCGGAATTTTTCTCAGTTGCATACTGAACGAGCGTAAACCCATCGCAAAAAGCAACGGAATTGCAATTTCATCACCCGCCATTTCACCGCACATCGAAACTTTCGGTTCATGCTCGGTCGGTTTCATCACCGTTTCCGCTTGCAGCACATTCGCTAAAAGCTGCAACACCGCCGGATTAAAATAACTCGCGATGGAAGCAACTTTTGAATTTTCGCGATCAGCCGCCATTACATACTGCGTTAAATCATTCGTCCCGATTGACATAAAATCAACATAGTGCGCAAATGTTTTCGCCATCAGTGCGGCGGATGGCACTTCAATCATAATTCCAAGCGGAACATCGGTTGAAAACGCTTTTTGCTCTTGCGTTAATTCGGCACAGGCTTCCGCGATAATTTCTTTTACTGCAAGTACTTCCTGCACCGTAGAAACCATCGGCAATAAAATTTTTACCTGACCGAACACTGCCGCCCGCAAAATCGCCTTAAGCTGTGTTTTAAAAAGCGTACGTTTATCAATGGAGTAGCGGATACCCCGCCAACCGAGTATGGGGTTTTTTTCCTGCAGCAATTCCTGTTCGCTAATCATCTTATCCGCTCCGGTGTCAAACGTCCGTATCACAATCGACCGATTCTGTACCGCTTGAACCAGATGCGCATACGTTTCAAACTGCGTTTCTTCATCGGGAATTTTACCCTCATCCAAGATTAAAAACTCCGTACGGAAAAGCCCGATTCCCGAAGCATAAGAAAACTTTTTATCGGCAATTTCGTCCGGTAAGGCAATATTTGCTCCCAGCGTTATCGAAATACCGTCCTTGCTCGTATACATACGCGGGTGCTGCGTGTCAACGTTGAATAACGCATCTTCTCGACTGTTTTTTTCACGAATTATTTCCGTAAAGCGGGCAATTTCACTTTCACTCGGATCACAAATCACCGATGATTCGTCACCGTCCAAAATAACCGTTCTTTCGTGAAAACCGAAATTGTCAAAACAGCAATCCTGTACTCCGACTAACATCGGAATCCCCCAAGCACGCGCCATAATTGCAATATGGCTCGTTGCACTTCCGCTTTCGGTAACCAAGCCCGAAACCCCCGCTTCTCGTACCAAAATCGCTTCAGACGGTTTTATCTCTTTTGCAAATAAAATCACACCGCGCGGAATATTCTTAAAACGATTCCGCGAATATTCCGGTTTATTTAAAAGCACATATAACACATCATCAAAGGTATCTTTTACATCAATCGCCCGCGCTTGCATATACACATCATCTTGCGCGTTCAGCATATCGGTAAGCTCAGACACTTTTTTATGCAAAACATACTCAATATTCATTTTGGCTTGACGCATTTCTTCCTTGACACTCTCAATAAATACTGCATCTTCCAACATGGAAAGGTGTGTTTCTAAAATTTGTTTCGTTGTTTGTTGGATTTCAATTTTTTCAAGCGATGATAAAAGGTTCTTTTTTACCGTGCAAATCGCCGTATCAAGTTTTTTTTCTTGTGTAGAAATATCCCGTTCCGCGATGGAATATGCCAAAATGACCGGTTCTTTTTCCTCCGGTAAAATATATGCTTTACCCAGCGCAATTCCCTCCGACGCCGTAAGTCCGCAAACTTTTTTCATCATGCAATCCAGAATAATTTAAAGTAAAAGAGACGATTAGAAATATACACTAACCGCTTTTTGTGAAAAATAAAAGATACATAAAAAGCCTTGTAAACGGTGCGATCGCTCAATAAACAAGGCTTTTTTGACAATACGGAAAAACTATTCCTGATCGGCAGCTCCCGCTTCAAGCAAACCAATGAATTCATTTTCATACCATGCTTGAGAGAACGGGAAGTGGTTACGAATTATCGGGCGCAGCTGAAACTCGGTTTTGTCTTTGCAGTCTTCGCAAATATCAAATTCCTTGATGTGCCAGTAATTTCGTCCGGTAATCGGATCGATAATTTCTTTTCCGCAAATGTCGCAATAAAGTGCTTTCATTTTAATCTCCTTAAAAATGGATATTATATTATAACCGATAATAAAAACTTTGTCGAGTAGTTTTTATTGTTTTTTTTCAAAATGTTTATAAATTTTCTTCATTGCTTGTAAAACGCCCTATTTGTATTTTTAAATCAGCCGCCGCTTTTGATTGCCGTTCCAAACGAGTTGCAAGCAGCTTTGCAATAAAAATTCCGTAATGCGGATGCTCCTCAATAAGGTTGATAAATTTTGTTTTCGGGATTTTTATCAACTTTCCCTCACCGATCGCCACAATAGTTGCCGTCCGCTTATTATCCAGCAAAAAAGCCATTTCCCCCAAAAACATATCCGCAGGGGTTAAAACCGTTAAAAGTTTATTTTTCACATAGACGGCAAAACGTCCCGAACAAATGTAGAAAAGGTTTACCGATTCTTCGCCCTCTTTGCACACAAGCTGCATGTGTTTGTAGGGAACAACCCGCTGTTCTTTCAAAATTAACGGCGTTAAGTTTGCTACGTTGCGTAGATTTTCAATTTCAAAAGAAACTTCATTACCGACATCGTTATATCGCAAATTCTGTACCATCTGCTGCGACATTTTAATTCCCATGCCGTGTAAGCCCGGTTGAAAATCACTTTCCAACCGTGCTTTCCAATCAAAACCGTTTCCCTCATCCCGTATGGTTACTCGCGTTTTTTCCGGCAAAATTTCATAGTGGATATACACTTTTTTTTGTGACACGGCAGGATTTTTTAGTTTTTCGGCAACCAAATCTAAAATATTTTTTCCGGCATTGAGCCACTCCGTTTTTTCATCGTAGGTAATAGCGCAATTACCGTGTTCAACGGCATTGAGTAAAAATTCCATCATGGATGTTTGAAAGGCTGAGCGCCCAAATTCGTTCAAGCGGTTTGTATTATAGAGATAAGTAGACAATAAATTCGTATAAAACGCTACTTCAAACGGATTTGTTTCGCTGACAAAATATCCCCGCTCAATTTCCGTAGGATCGATTTTAAAACGCCGACTATATAAAAAACGTTCTTGTTGCATTAAAATCTTTACAATCTGTACCGCATGTTCTTCGAACTCTTTTCGCGTCATAACAAATAAAAAGTTCGCATTTTTTCGCTCTTCCAGTTCATGCTTTTCCGAGCGGCTCGTAACAATAGCAATCACTCCACCGAATAACAACCACGGATCGGATTCAATAAGTTTTAAACACGATTCTGCATCGGTATTTTTATCATCGAAGTCGATAATTTTAATTTCAGGCAATCCGTACTTTAATACGGGAATACTGCTTTGAAACGACGGAACATGAAAAAATTCCAGCTTTTCACGGGCTACTTCGTGTGCAGCGTCCACAATTGCACGAATCGTCGTTTCAACGGTACTGATGATGGGAAACTTTTTCATACATTTTAATTCCTTAAATATTTATATATACAAAACAGCGGAACCGCTTTTTACGATAGCGGCACCACAGTTTAGGAAACGCCGATTAAAGGCTTGACGCCGTTTAACAGTGTTTCCGTAAGCAGTAAATGCTATCACAAGACGGTAAAAAAAACAATCCGGTGAAGTTTAACAAAAACCGATGGTTTTTCGCCGTTACAAAATACCCCCCTTGAAATTTTTTGCACTTCATAGTAACATTATCATATTTAAGTTTACTCAATTTGAGGAGGACGTATGTCTAAAGTGTATGATTTAGTTATTATCGGAGGCGGTCCGGGCGGACTGGCCGCCGGCATTTATGCAGCTCGTTCAAAGCTGAAAACGATTGTGCTGGAAGCAAAACCGAACATGGGCGGTCAGTGCTACATCACTGAAGAAATTGAAAACTACCCCGGTTTTCCGGAAGCAACCGGTCCGTCGCTGACCGAAGCATTCAAAAAGCACGCAGAAAAATTCGGTGTTGAATTCGCTCGTACGAAAGCGGAAAAAGTGGAAATCGTTCCGAATTCATCAAAGCGAATTGTGCATACCGCCGACGGTGAGAGTTACGAATGCTTGGCTGTTGTCGTTGCAACCGGCGCAAGCCCGCGCAATTTAGGCTGCAAAGGCGAAGAAGAACATAAAGGCAAGGGCGTTTCATCCTGTGCAACCTGCGACGGCGCTTTCTTTGAAGACTGCGAAATTGTCGTAGTCGGTGGCGGCGATTCTGCCGTTGAAGAAGCGATGTATTTAACCAAATTTGCAAGTAAGGTAACGATTATTCACCGCCGCGATGAATTGCGTGCGGCAAAATCCATCCAGGAAAAAGCATTTGCAAACAAAAAAATGGCTTTTATCTGGGATTCCGTTATCGATGAAATTTGCGGTGAAGACTTGGTTGACAGTGTTAAAATCAAAAACGTAAAAACCGGTGAAATCACCACGATGGCAACCGAAGGCGTGTTTGTCTTTATCGGGCATGACCCGCAAACCGACTTTTTGGACGGGCAGATCAAACTCAACCAGCAAGGTTACATTTTAACAAACGGCAAAATGGAGACCAACGTACCGGGCGTTTATGCTATCGGCGACGTTATTGAAAAAGAAAGCCGCCAAGTAGTAACCGCTGCTGCCGACGGCGCCTTAGCCGGAATTTGGGCGGGACACTATGTTGACGACGTTAAAGCCCGCGCCGCAATGAAAAAATAATATTTTATTTCAAAGCCGTAAACTGATTCTCATTACGGCTTGATTAAAAAAACAAAATTTAGTATAGTATAAGCGACTATATTTTTAAGGAGACTTGCGATGTTAGAGTTGACAAAAGATAATTTTGAAGCGGAAGTACATCAATCAAAAGGTGTTACCTTTGTTGATTTTTGGTCTGACGGTTGTGTGCCGTGCAAACAATTAATGCCGGATGTCCATAAAATGGCTGAAAAGTATGAAGGAAAGGCAAAATTCTGTTCTTTCAACATTGGCGGTGCTCGTCGTGTTGCAATGAAAGAAAAAGTATTGGGTCTTCCGACTATGCTGATTTATATCGACGGTGTTGAAAAAGATCGTGTAACCGGAAGTGATTTAACCATTGCACAGATTGAGGAAATGGTTAAAAAACACATCTAATCGTGTGTTTTTCCATAATGAAAGTTTTTTCATTTTTATAAAAAAATGATTGATTTTGTAAAAAAGCGCATAGAATTTCTTTTGTGCGTTTAAATTTATCCTAGGAGGATGCTATGAAACTTAAAGGTAAAAAGGCCATCATTATTGGTGACCGAGACGGCATTCCCGGGGAAGCCATAAAACTCTGTGCAGAGTCGGCTGGAGCTGAAGTAGTATACGCTGCTACCGAATGCTTTGTCTGAACAAGCGCAGGTGCGATGGACTTGGAAAACCAACAGCGTGTGAAGGACTTAGCTGAAAAGTATGGTCCGGAAAATGTTGTTGTCTTGCTGGGCGGTGCGGAAGCTGAATCGTCAGGTTTAGCTTGTGAAACCGTTACGGTGGGAGATCCTACGTTTGCAGGTCCTTTAGCAGGAGTCTCGTTGGGACTCGCGTGTTTCCATGTGGTAGAACCGGAGATTAAGGAACAGATAGATCCAGCTGTCTACGAAGAGCAGGTGAGCATGATGGAAATGGTAATGGATGTAGATGCCGTTGTCGCTGAAGTCAAGCAATACCGCGAAGCAGGCACTAAACCGGAATATCTGTAATCTGATGGTTTGCCCGTGCTTTATTGGTGCAGTTTGCACAAATAAGCACGGGTTTTTTATTTTAAAACTATAACAAAAATAAAATATAAATTTTTCATATTTTTGCCTTGAAACAATTGACGCTGTGTGCAATGCTGTGCTAAACTATTTATATCCTATATAATGAGAGGCAGGGTATGAGTTTTATTTCTTCTTTTATCAACACAGCAAATGGGGTTTTGTATTATCCTATTTTGGTGGTGCTGTTGGTCGGGTGCGGTCTTTATTTTACCATCCGTACAAAAGGTTTGCAGTTTACGCTTTTTAAGGAATCCGTTAAGGTTATCACGGAAAAACCGAAAGAAGGCGGCGTTTCTTCGTTTCAAGCGCTCATGGTTTCGACCGCTTCCCGCGTCGGCACGGGAAACATTGTCGGAGTTGCAAACGCGATTTGTTTGGGCGGTTACGGCGCCGTTTTTTGGATGTGGCTCATTGCTTTGGTCGGCGGGGCTTCCGCTTTTGTCGAATCGACACTCGCGCAAATCTATAAAAGACGGGGTAAGGACGGAATGAGTTTTGGCGGACCGAGCTATTATATTGAGACGGCATTCAATGCGCGCTGGCTCGGCATCATCTTTGCAATTTTTCTTATTTTAACCTATGGAGTCGGCTTTAACATGCTTGCGTCATTTAATTTGCAGCAATCCTTTCAAGTCTATTCGTTTTATACGGACGGACGCACCAACTGGATCATCGGTGCAGTACTTGCCGCACTTGCAGGCTACTGTATTTTAGGAGGCGGAAAGCGGATTATTAAATTTGCATCAACCTTAGTTCCGTTTATGGGCATCATTTATGTTATTATCGCGCTGCTGATGATTATTATCCATATTACATACATTCCGCAAATGTTTGCAAATATTTTCCGCGATGCTTTTAACTTCAAGGCTATTTTCGGCGGTATCGCGGGGTCATGTATGGTACAGGGTATTAAACGCGGACTTTATTCCAACGAAGCGGGTATGGGATCGGCACCGAACGCAGCTGCAGCAGCCGATGTATCGCATCCGGTAAAGCAGGGCTTGGTGCAAATGCTTTCCGTGTTTTTGGATACGCTCGTCATTTGTTCGGCAACCGCATTTATCGCCTTGCTGACCGATGTTCAACCGACTGCAGAAGTGGCGGGCGCACAATATATCCAGCTGGCGCTCGCAACGGTATTCGGCTCCACGTTCGGCAATACTTTTATCACGCTGTCTCTTTCGCTGTTTGCATTTACAACGTTAATCGGAAATCTCTACTACGTCGATTCGTGCCTCACCTATATGAACAAAAAAGAGCCTTCAAAAGTCTTTATGATATGCTACCGCATTATTGCGGCGCTCCTCATTTTTATCGGAGCCGGTATGCAAATGCAGTTCGTCTGGGACCTTGCCGACTTTACGATGGCACTTATGTGTCTCGTGAACATTCCGACGATTTTAATTCTCGGCTCGCAAGCGGTCAACACACTTGAAGACTACAAAGCGCAAAAGAAAGCCGGCAAGAATCCTGAGTTTATTGCACGCAACATCGGTTTGGATGATCGCAAACTGGAATATTGGAAATAACGGTATTGCATTTTATCGGTATTTTTACTACAATAATCGCCTATGAAATTAGTGCTTTTAGGTGATGAACATTTAACAAAAATCAGTAAACCGGTTGCCGCGTTTGATGCAAATCTTGCGGCAACCATTACTGAAATGTTTGTACTGATGGAACGGGCAGACGGTATCGGTTTAGCCGCACCTCAGGTTGGAATCAATGAGCGTTTTTTTGTGGTAAAAATCGATGACGGGATTGAACGCATTTTTATCAATCCGGAAATTATTCAAACTTCGCAATCGATGTGTACAATGGAGGAAGGTTGTTTAAGCGTACCGAAATTTTACGCGCCGGTTACCCGAGCGGAAAAAATAACCGTACAATATGTAGACCAAGTCGGTAAACCGTGCATCCTCGAAGCGGACGGACTTTTGGCGCGGGTGATTCAACATGAAAACGACCACTTAAACGGCGTGCTTTTTATTGATAAGCTCGAACCGGAACAAAGGGCACAAGCGGTTGAAGCGGTAACAAAAAAGCAGCTTTCTTTTTTAAAAAAACTGAAAGGGCGGAAGCAAAAGGATGCCAACCGCACATGAGCAAATTGAAAATTGTTTTCGCCGGCTCTCCTGATTTTATATTTCCGGTGTTGGAAGTAATCGCCGCTGAACATGAACTTGCTGCCGTGATTACGAATGCACCGAGTCCGACCGGACGCGGTAAAAAAATGCAAGCTGCTCCGCTTGTTCGTCGTATCCGAAACTTTATAGAACAAACTCACCGTGCGACGGAAGCCAGCAGCGCGGATGCACAAAGCGAAAAAATTGTAGCGGCTTTTTCCGCCGCCGAACTTTTGGAAACGGACAAAATAGACGAACCCGTTTTTGAAAAAATAAAAGCAATGCAAGCGGATATGCTGGTATGCTATGCATTCGGAAAAATATTCAGTGAAAACTTTTTAAAGCTTTTTCGCTACGGCGGCATCAATATTCATCCGTCGCTTTTACCGCGGTGGCGGGGGGCAACTCCGGTACCGGCGGCAATTATGGCAGGCGATGCAATAACCGGCGTTACCATTCAAACGCTTGCAAAAAAAATGGACAGCGGGAAAATTCTTATCGCCGATACGTATCCGCTCACGGACACGGAAAACACCGGCGAGGTTCTCCGCGCCCTCACCGCAAAAGCGATTCCGCTTTTGCAAACGGTTTTAACCGATGCGGATACCGCCTTTGCAAACGCACGTGCGCAGAATGAATCGGAAGCGACCTACTGCGCTAAAATCGCACGGGAAAAAATTAACTGGCACGAAAGTGCCGAGGTAATCGCCCGAACGGTTCTCGCGCTGACACCGACCCCAAAGGCGTTCAGCGAAGTTGCAGGAGAACGCATTACGGTATGGAACGCAAAAGCTTTAAAAAAGGATTCGGCGTCAGCCGACTCTCAAAACTTTGTTGAAAAAAAAAGAGAAATCGGTACAATAATCGGTGTTGACAAAATACACGGAATTTTAGTGCAAACGGGAAATGGAATTTTAGCGATTCAAAAATTGCAGCGTCAAGGAAAAAAGGAACTGAGCTGGAAAGATTTTTTGAACGGCTATAAAAATTTTTTGGATTTGAAATTTGAATAACGATACTTTAAAACTCGGTTTTTGAAGTCGGATTTGATAGGTGGATTATGGGTTTAGGAAATTTTACCGGACATGTTGAAGAAAACTGGAAAACGATTTTAATTACGTCGCTCGTGATGTTGCTCGTGGTTATCGCAGGGGCGGTGCTTGTTTTTTTTCTGAGCTTACAGCCGGAAGATCAGGTGATGGTGCCGAATATTGTCGGAAAAGATTTGAATTCGGCGATTATTGCATTGCAGGAAAAAGAACTGAATATCAGGTTGCAGCTGCGATATTCGAATAATCCTGCAGATGAAGGAACGGTGCTGGAGCAAAAACCGGGGCCGGGTTCAATCATTAAAGCCGGACGCAAGGTTGAAGTGGTGGTCAGTAACGGTACCGTGATGACGCAGGTAGGAAACTATATCGGAAAAAATGTTCACGAGGTAAAGCAGGATTTGCAAGTGCTGTTTACGTCCGGTACCAAGCATCCGGTCGTGCTGCATGAACCGTACAGCTATAAGTTTGACAATGCACCGAGCGGCACCATTTTAAGTCAGGATCCTCCGGCAGGTACCGATATTATCGGACGGACGGTGTTAACCTTTGTCGTGAGTAAGGGACCTGAAAACGAAATGGTCGCGATGCCTTCACTGACGGGTGCAACGCTGAATAAGCTTTATGAAGCGATGTCAAATACCAAGCTTCTTTTTAATTTTACGCAAACCGTTTCGGACAAGGCTGAAAACGCAACCGTTGTCCAACAATCAAATGCAGAAGGCGAATCATTAAAAGCATATTCCCGCGTTGATGTCAGCATAGAAGCGCCGAAGGATACAAAATTGCTTTTCGGGATTTATGCGATTGATTTACCGGCATACCCCTATGCCGTTGATGTTATCGTCGATGTTATAAATCCAAACGGAGAGCGGACACAGCTACTCCACTGCAAGCATCCGGGCGGAAGTTTTACGTTCCCGTACGGACTTTCAAAAGGTTCAATTGTCGTTTTAACAGTTCTCGGCAAAGAGGTGCAGGCAACAACCATCGAATAAGCGAAAGTGGATAAAAAGTAAAAAAATCAACTTAAAGTATCTTACATAATAAAGATATTTCAAAACTGCAAGCATATATTGTGAAAAACATCGGAAAAGTATCTTGATAGTTTTTTTAAATAGATGTACCATATAGTCCTATGGAGGAATTTATGTCAGTTCATGATATGGACTATTTGAAAGAAAAGGTTCAAGCTCTGAAAGACGACGGTCTGTACAAGAGTTTAGTAACTCTTGACGGACCGAATGAACCTGAATGTGTTATCGACGGAAAGAAAGTTATCAATCTTTCTGCAAACAATTATTTAGGATTTGCGAATCATCCGCGATTAAAAAAAGCGGCTATAGCAGCAATTGAAAAATACGGTGTCGGTGCCGGAGCGGTACGTCCGATTGTCGGAAACATGAAAATCCACAACGAATTGGAAGCCGCTTTGGCAAAGTTCAAGCGTGAAGAAGCGGTTATTGTGTTCCAGTCGGGATTTAACTGCAATGCCGGTGTTATCCAAGCGGTAACCGAAAAAGGCGATTTAATCATTTCCGATGAATTAAACCACGCGTCGATTATTGACGGAACGCGCCTTTCTAAAGCCGACCGAACGATTTTTAAGCACTCGGATATGGCGGATTTGGAACGAGTACTCAAAGAAAAACGGGATCAATACAAAAATGTATTGATCATCACTGACGGTGTTTTCTCAATGGACGGCGATATCGCAAAACTACCCGGTATTGTCGAACTTGCCGAAAAGTATCAATGTTTGACCTATGTTGACGATGCACACGCCAGCGGCGTTTTAGGTGAAAGCGGACGCGGAAGCGTTGACCACTTTAAACTGCACGGACGCGTCGACTTTGCCATGGGAACGCTGTCAAAGGCAATCGGCGTTGTCGGCGGCTACGTCGCCGGAAAACAGGTTACGATTGACTGGTTGCGAAACCGCGCTCGTCCGTTTCTCTTTTCTACCGGTATGACGCCGGGAGATGCGGGTGCTTGTATTGAAGCAATTAAAATTCTTTCAGAGTCAACCGAATACACTGATCGGCTCTGGGCAAACGCAAAATACTTTAAAGAAAAACTCAACAAGCTCGGTTTTAACACCGGACATAGCGAAACACCGATTACACCGGTTATTATCGGTAACGAAGGAAAAACGCTCGAATTTTCTAAAAAACTCTTTGAAAACGGATTATTCACCGGTCCGATTGTGTTTCCAACGGTACCGAAAGGAACAGGACGCGTTCGCTGCATGGTCAGTGCCGCACACACAAACGATATGCTCGACCGAGCCGTTGCTATTTTCCAAAAAACCGGAAAAGAACTCGGTATCTTAAAATAGTAGCACAGCATCGCAAAATGCTTTTATTGTTTCTCAATATTCGGTATAATAATAGTATTTTGAACATGTGTGAAAAACAGATTTAAAAGATGGGCACGGAAAGGTGGTCTTTAAAAAACATTAGTTTTTGAAAGACCACCGTAATTCTCGATTGAATGAATCAGTGCTCACCTTTTGCGTCATAAGTTTCCGGTTTTAACCAATCGGCACGCCCGCCGCATTTTCAAATTTATTTGCGGTACGGTCCGTTGAGCGACGGGCGAAGCGCGATCCCGTCAAAAATTTTTCCGCACACTTTCGAGCTGCTACAAATACGACCGGTGCTTTTTCACAAAATACTTATCGTGTGATGCTCGTCGTCCCAAACGGCACGCACTTCTTTATCATTAAAAATCATTAAAAAAACGAATGGACATTTTATGCGGGCTCGCCATTACTTTATTTCCCTTTTCTGCATTTATAATTGTATCATAAAATAAAAGTATTGTCGCGGATACAATTCCATCTTACATTTTTTTTTGTTTTTATTATTATAGAGACTTGAAACAGCGTATGAAAAATTATTATGAACTTTTAGGCGTAACGCCGTTTTCCAGCATTTCGGAAATTAAGCATGTTTTTCGTGAAAAAGCGAAAATGCTCCATCCCGATTTGAATGCCGGCTCCGGTGAAAACGACCGCACTGAAAAAATGCGGGAACTTTTGGAAGCCTACCGCGCAATTCTTGAAAATCACAAAGCTTTTGTCGACCGGAACGTGTTCCAAAGTAGGCGTGTAAAAGAATTTAATTACCGGCAATGGCTTTTAGAACGGGAAGATTATGAAAGCCGTGCAAAACTTATCGTGTTTGACCTTTTTCACGAACGGGAAAAAAGCGGCGTCGAAGAATATTTGCGGCTTTTAACCTTGGATATGCCTTTTACGTTTTCAAAATATTTTTCACGCGAAGATTTTATGGATTACGGTTTTGTACTTGCCGAAGAGCTTTTTTTTGAAAAGCATTACTATGAAGCGTTTATTCTCATCGAAGAAATTTTTATCATGGAAGAAAAAAAGCCTTACTTTACGCATTTTTTTCCCGAAGTTATCCGGCTTGCAAAAAATTGTCTTACCGGATTAAAAACAACGCACGATACGGCAAAAATTGTCGAGTGTTATAAAATTGCCTGCACACTACAATTTACCAAAAGGCAAAAAGAGGCGTTTGAAAAACAAATCGAAAAAATTTTAGCCCGTTGTGGTTAAGGAAACTCTGATTAAAGGCTTGACGCATTTAATAGTGTCTTTGTTAAAAGAGCTTCTAAAGAGTACACTTAAGAGAGGCTGTGATTAGTCCTCGATTGAAGTATTTAGTGCCGCACCATGACAGGCAAGGTCTCCTGTCATTTTGCGCAAAGTGAGGAATAATCCCTGCAAGAAATGAGGTCGCGTGCAATCTTACCTTGTGTAAGGCGATCGCATTACCTCATGTAAGATGATCGTCTTACCATTGGTAAGATGATCGCATTACCTTAGGTAAGATGATCGCATTACTGTTACTACGAAGTGTTTCAGGAAACGCTGATTAAAGGCTTAACGCCGTTTAATAGCGTTTCCTATCTTGTTTCTCAATGTTTGGTATAAGTAGCGATGAGCATTTACGAAACAAGAGATTTAAAGATGAGCACTGAAAGGAAGTCTTTTAAAAACTTTTAGTTTTTTGAAAGACGACTTTTCAAAACTCAAAAGTGAAAAAGTTTATAGATTGCTTTATGGAGTTTTTGATAAGAGTTTCAGATCTTTTATCTTTGAAATTATTGTATCTCGATTTGCATCAAGCTCATTTTTGCGGGCAATGCTCATTTCATAAAATGCTTTTTCTTTTTCAATACCGGTAAACGAACGACCTACAATATTGGCAGCAATACCGGTTGTCGAACTTCCGGCAAACGGGTCTAAAACCTTGCTTTCATTGTTCGTTGCCATTACGATAAGACGCACTAACAATGCAAGCGGTTTTTGCGTCGGATGTTTTCCGCAAGACTTTTCCCATGGAGCAATCGCAGGGAATGTCCACACATCTTTCATTTGCTTGTTGTCATTGAGCCGTTTCATAAGCGCGTAATTAAAAATGTGTTTGTGCTTTTCGCTTTTGCGCGCCCAAATAATTTGCTCGGTTGAATGCGTTAAATAGCGACAACTGAAATTAGGAGGCGGGTTTGTTTTTTGCCAAGTAATACTATTCAGTATTTTATAATCAAGCTTTTGCAGACATCGTCCGAGTGAAAATATATTGTGATATGTGCCGCTTACCATAATTGAACCGTTATCGGTCAATTTTTCTTTTGCACGTTTTAACCACTCGTAATTAAAGGCATCAATATCTATTTCAGCTTTATCCCAATTGCCTTTATTTACGCTTACGATTTTTCCGCTTTGAATAGTTAAACCGTCATTGGATAAAAAATACGGTGGGTCGGCAAAAATTAAATCATATTCCGCATCAAGCTTTGGCAGCAAGTCAAAACAGTCAGCCTGATGTATCGTAAAAAGTTTGTCAGCACTTACAAAGCTATTCATTTTTGACCTCAGCGATAAAGTCCGCAATGCCGGCAGTGTTATAAATATTTACGCAACGGTATGCTTCTTCCAACTTATTTTTTGCTTGCAGCCATCCTTTGCCGTCCGTAATCCATACGAATCGGTACTTCGGATTTTGGGATATTTTTTTACTTAACTCCGTGTAGCTTCGTGCAACTTCATTGAGTTTAGAACCTCCGGTATTATAAAAGTTTGTTTCTATAAGATATGTTACTGTATCGTATATGACAAAATCAAATCGTTTTTCGTCCACACCGAGATCAAGGTCTTCAAATTTTTTGCTGCTCACTTCTCTATGTACCGTGATATTATTTGCGAAAAAAACGCCTTCAATAAAATCGGCAAAATTACTTCCGCCTCTGTTCTTTCTTGCATTGGTATCAAGTCCGACTTCAACGCCGAAAACATAATCATTTAAATTTTTTATTTCGGCATTTTCAAAAATTTCTTTCAACCCTGTTTCACATAAAAATGTATAAATCTTTTCAGGACTTTCAAAACAGTTTGATAAAAGACATGTTTTATTTTTAGCCGTCTTTGCAGGATTTAAAATTAAAGTGTTTTTATCCCTGACAGCTATCAATATCGGAAGTACTTCAAAGCAAGATTTATTTTCGGAAAACAATGATTTTATCTCGCTTAATAAATCTTTTTTACCCAGTAAATAATTGAGCGTATTTAGCTTTATGGAAATTTTCCTTACATTATCGCTACACTTCGGAAAATCAACGAAAGTTTTTAAACTTGCATTTGTTGATTGTAAAGCGGAAATAAAATCGGTAAAATTACGCTTATTCATGAGCCAATATAGTATCAAAAAATGCTTTGCTTGTCTAGGCAGCATCACGAAAATTATGTTCTTTCGTGAATGATGTTCACTCACTTGCTAAAGCTTTTTTTTATAAGGATTGTTTTCAGTATGTGTAAGGAAACGATTTCGCGCATGCACTGCTTATTGCCGCCCTTTTTTGCTAAAACCGGTAACGCGGGGAGACGCGGTTACATCGAGTTTTGACCGTATCCCCGCTTGTAAGTAGTGGAAGCCGAGACCGGCAATCATAGCGGCGTTATCCGTGCAGTATTTCAGAGACGGAAAAATACAATGTATGCCCTGTATTTCGGAAAGTTTTTTCCGCAATAACGAATTTGCCGCAACGCCGCCTCCCGCAACAAGCGTTTTTAAGCCGGTGTCTTGTACCGCTTCAACAATCGGACGGACGAGTATTTTTATCGCTTGTTCCTGAAAACTTGCCGCAATATTTTCGGGCGTTTTTTCAAAGTCGGGATTCCAAAACTGTTCAAGCTGATTGATGCAGGCGGTCTTTAATCCCGAATAGGAAACATCGTAGCGGTGTCCCGGTTTAAAATGCGGCATGGAAAAATGTGCGGCTTTTGCCGAGCCTTTTTGTGCGAGCGCATCAATAACCGGACCGCCCGGGTATCCGAAGCCGTAAAACTTTGCCACTTTGTCAAAGGCTTCGCCGGGAGCGTCATCAATCGTCGTTCCCAAAACGCGGATACGATCAAAATTCTCTACTACGCACAAAATAAAATGTCCGCCTGAAACCATCAGTCCCAAATACGGATACGCAATATCCTGTTCAAGGTGCGCGGCGTAAATATGACCGAGCATGTGATTGACGGCAATAAAAGGCTTGCCCGTAATCCAGCTGAGCGTTTTTGCAAAATTAAGTCCGACCAAAAGCGAACCCATCAGTCCCGGTCGGTTGGTCACCGCGATGCCGTCAAGCTCCGCAAGGCTCACACCCGCTTCGGAAACCGCTTGCCGTACGACCGGCAAAATCCACTCCACATGTTTTCGACTTGCTATTTCCGGCACCACGCCGTTATATGCTTTGTGAAACGGAATTTGCGTTGCAACAATATTGCTCAAAATTTTGTTACCGTCTTCAACAACCGCTGCCGCCGTTTCATCACACGAACTTTCTATTCCCAGAATTTTCATTTTTATTATCTTTATTT
>CALDWC010000024.1 GCA_937923945.1 uncultured Treponema sp. | reverse complement strand
ATATTCATAACCAGTTGGTACAACAATAGCGAACTAGCCGTTTTTTTTCAAGCCGTTTATTTTTCCGTGCTCTTGAAAAAAAAGTCCACTTACGTACAATAAACACAATGCGTACGATTGTTTCAGCCCGGTTCGTAAAATCGGCAATTTTTCCGAAAGATTATCCGGCACATAATTTCCCCGAATATGCTTTTTTCGGACGCTCAAACGCCGGTAAATCCTCGCTCATTAATATGCTCATAAACCGAAAAAATTTGGTAAAAACCGGCGCAAAACCCGGAGTGACGCAGTCGGTGAATTTTTTTGTTGTCAACGAATCGGCACCCGCAACAACGTTTTATATTGCGGACTTGCCGGGCTACGGGTATGCGCAGCTCAAAAAAGGAACCGTGCGGAACATTGACAGAATGCTCACCGATTATTGCGCACACCGCACGGCACTGAAATGTATGTTTTTGCTCATGGATATTCGCCGTCCGCCCAGTCCGGTTGAAAAAGATATCAGCGAATTTTTTACGCAAAACGGTATTGCGTTCCGTATTGTCGCGACTAAATGTGATAAAGTTTCAAAATCGGAACAGTTCAAACAAGAGCAGATTCTCGCAGCGTTTTTCGCACTTCCACCGGATGAAATCATACTGACCTCGACGCTAAAAAAAACAGGACGGGAAAAATTATTGGCGAGTTTGTAAAATGCGGGAAAAACTTACGGCACGGCAATCACCGATGCGGCTTTTTCCTCTTTGCTGAAAACGGTTTTCGGATTGGTCGGGTCTTTGTATTGCGATGAACCGATAAAAAAAGCATACGTCCATTCACCTGCAGGCAGCGGCAGTGTTAAAAAATACTCGCCGCTTCGCACTTCTTCCATTTCATACATAAAAGGATCCCAACCGTTAAATGAACCGGCAAGCCGCACGTTTTCATTCGCTGCCGCTTGAAAATAAAACTGCACAAAGCCGTTTTCCAAAATTTTTGTGCGATACAATTTTGTGAGCGGTGTTTTTACTTTTGAAACGGTAACACCGAGCGTGTAATCGAAAAAGCAATCGTCGTTTTGCGGATCTTTCGTCCAAAGTCCGTCAAGCACCACGCGGTAATTGATCTCTGTCGTATCGTTCGGAATTTCCAAAATGTAAAAAAGCACATCTTCACTTTGACCTTCACGGTCGGTTGGCACCCGTGTAAAATTATGAACGGTTTTATAATCTTCAAACTCAAACGCAATCCCTGCATGACGGTAGCTTTGATCTTCCGTAAAAATTAAAAACCCGTTGCGAACTTGCGGCGCTTGCACCTTGACAATTTCGGTAACCAGTTTTTTATATACATACTCATCAATTTCTTGCGCATTCACCGCAACAACCACACATAATGCATAAAGAAAAAAACACTTTTTCATAAGACACACCTTCTCTTATTTCGGTATTTTTCACCGAAGGCTTTAGGAAACGCTGTTAAATGGCTACAAGCCTTTCATCAGCGTTTCCTATTGCAAGCAGAACAAGCTGCCCCTTGTATCGTATCTGAAACATAGCCTCTGTTTCTCCAAGAATCTAGCCTATATTTCTATAGAAATATAGGCTAGATTTCTCTTTTACTATACACTAAACGTTAACTCCATTCATATCGTATTACAGGATACCGTACGAACAGATTACCGGACACATTACGAGCGCAATACAGGATATACTATAGACTATACCGAGGCACGATTAAGTACTATGCAGTGACCATCTTGAGGAAACGCTATTAAGCGGCGTCAAGCCTTTAATCGGCGTTTCCTTACGCATTTTTCGTATACGAAAAAAAGCGGTACCAAAACGAAACGCCTGCAAGTGCAAGTGCAAAACCCAATCCGGTATAAAAGACCGCAATAAATTGTTCGGGAAGAACTTTTGACGAGCGGAGCATAATACCGCCGCCCATCATAAAAATCATAATCGCATACGATTTTATATCGAAAAAATACCAAAACGGTTTTTTGTCTTCACGGTACGATTGGATTCGTTTTGTGTGTTTTACGCTCATCCGCAAAAACATCGAAGCAAACGCCGTAAAAACAAGGAGCGACAAAACGATATGGACTGCAGAAACTTTTTCAAGCATCGAATAAGAAATAAGCCCCATCCGAGAAACATTAAAGCCTGCAATCATCCATATCGTTCCCGCCACTGCCAAAAGCGTCCGTTTTTTTACAAAGAAGAAGGAAAGCTTGTTCATGAAGCACTGTGCTCAAACTGCTTTTTAAGCGATAAAAATAAAAGAACAAGTCCAAGTCCCATAAGAATATGTCCGATTCCCGCCACTCCTGAAATGCATGCGTCAACTGCGGTAGAAAGCGTTATATGAAGTACTTCACTAATGCCTCGCACAAGCATCATCAAAGCCGTAAGCGGTACGCCGATGTTATACACACAAAGAAATGTTCTGAACTTTTTGTCGATTCGCAAATCTTTTTCTTTCGCAAAAAGAGCGACCAACATAAAAACAATCATACCGAGCAAGAAAAAATGCGTGTGTACTTTTCCAAGCATTGTTCTACCGGTAAAACCGTTCCACTTTGTAAACTCACGATAAAAAACACCTCCTGCCATTGCAGCAAGTGAATAAAAAAAAGCATAATTTAAATATTTTTTCATTTTGTTAACTCCTTAAAAAGACACTGAGTAATTCAATAGAGAATTGAGGGCATCTCTAAAAACTTGGTTAGATTTTTAGAGATGCCCGTCGAG
>CALDWC010000023.1 GCA_937923945.1 uncultured Treponema sp. | reverse complement strand
TTAATTATTTGGCAAATATTTGGAGGAAATGCGGTAAAAATCGTGTGAGGCATACGGAAACGCTGATTAAAGGCGTGACGCCGTTTACCGGCGTTTCCTAATTGTTTCTCAATGTTCAGTATAATAATGTAGAATTCCGGACGTTTAACTTCGCCGCTGAAATAGCGCGGCTCGTTAAACTGACAGAGTTTGCACTTTGAAACGTTAAAAATCGGATACGTTTCAAAGTGGCCAAGTTTCCAATCTTCGATTATATTTTAAAGAAGATTGGAAACTTGCAGCTACAATTCAAAACATCGCTTATTATACCGCCGTTTCTCGTTTTCTCGAAACGGCGAAAATTCAGCTCTTTCGTGAACTAATGTTCACTTATTCGCTGAATTTTAAGGAACATTTACGAAACAACGATTTTAAAGGTGGACACTGAAAGACGCCCTCAATTATCGATTGAATTAATCAGTGCCTCCTTAAAGGAAAAGCTGATTAAAAGGTTGACGCCGTTTAACCGCGTTTCCATGTGTTTTATTCTCATATTCTAGAATAAAAATAATTTAAAAAGATTGCGTTTTTTGCTGTTTTCGACTTGACATAAATTAAAAGCTGTGCTACGATTTTCACAGTAGATTAAATTTGACTTAAATTTAAAGCTCCGGGAGGATAGTTATGGAATTAAACAAGGCGTATGTAGTTGCGGCAAAGCGAACAGCCGTCGGCAGTTTTAACGGCGTACTTTCGACCGTTAGCCCGAAAGATTTAGGCGTACCGGTGGTAAAAGCGGTATTGGCGGAAGCCGGAATAAAGCCTGAAGACGTAAACGAAGTTATTTGCGGAAATGTTTTGAGTGCCGGTTTGGGACAGAATATTGCCCGAACAATTTCACTGGAATCGGGAATTCCGCAGGAAGTTCCCGCCCATTCTACGAATATGGTTTGCGGATCCGGTTTACGGACAATCGTTGAAGCGGCAATGTCGGTACAAGCCGGCTTTAATGATGTCGTTTTGGCTGGCGGCGTTGAATCGATGTCGCAGGCACCGTTTTTGGTCCCGGGAAAGGTCCGTACCGGATATAAAATGGGCGATATGGTCGCCGTTGATCATATGCTACGAGACGGCTTGACCGATGCTCGGTTAAATATTCACATGGGAATAACCGCAGAAAATGTTGCGGAAAAATATCATATCACCCGCGAAATGCAGGATCAGTTTGCGTATGATTCTCACATGAAAGCGGTTAAAGCAATTGATGCGGGCAAGTTTAAAGATGAAATTGTTCCGATAACGATTCACAGCAGAAAAGGCGACAAAGTTGTTGACGTCGATGAGGGGCCGCGCCGCGATACAAGCCTTGAAGTTTTAGCAAAATTACGCACTGCTTTTAAAGACGGCGGAACGGTAACTGCCGGCAATGCTTCAAGCATCAACGATGCGGCATCTTTTTGCTTAATCGTCAGCGAAGCTGCTTTGAAAAAGTATAATCTCAAACCGATGTGCGAAATTATCGGTTACGGTCAAGGCGGTGTTGATCCTGCCTACATGGGATTGGGACCGGTTGTCGCAACGAGAAACGCTTTGAAATCCTGCAACTTAAAACTTGCGGATATGGAATTGATGGAGTTAAACGAAGCGTTTGCAGCTCAATCTTTAGGTGTCATTGAGGAATTGGTAAAAGAACACGGAATGGATCGAGCCGAATTGATGAAGCGGGTTAATGTAAACGGCGGTGCCATTGCAATTGGACATCCGATCGGTGCATCGGGTAATAGGATTTTTGTTACTTTGCTCCACGAAATGGTAAAAGAAAATAAAAAACTCGGTTTGGCAACGCTGTGTATCGGTGGTGGACAAGGTGTTGCAGTTATCGTAAAAAGATAAAAATAAAATTAAAAAATATTTAATTATTGGAGGAAACTATGTTGTTTCATACTACAGAAGCTCATGAAGCACTTCGTAAAAAAGTACGAGAGTGGGCGGAAAAAGAAGTAAAGCCGATAGTGCTTGAAAAGGATCGCGGTCCCGTTGAAGATGCTTGGATGGGCGAGCAGGTAAAACAGATGGGGGCGAATGGTTGGCTTGGAATTCCCTATCCGGCGGAATACGGCGGAGCGGGGCTTGATGTTCTCAGCTATGCAATAGTAGTGGAAGAACTTTCCCGCGTAGACGGCGGTATTGGTGTCGTATGCTCGGCTCATACTTCGTTGGGCTCCTATCCGATTGCAGAATTCGGCACGGAAGAGCAGAAAAAAAAGTATTTGGTTCCGCTGGCGAAAGGCGAAAAACTCGGAGCGTTCGGTTTAACCGAGCCGAATGCGGGTAGTGATGCGGGCGGCACCGAAACCGAATATATCGATGACGGTACAAACTATATTTTAAACGGCGGAAAGATATTTATTACCAATGCGCCGATAGCCGATATTTATGTCGTTTTTGCGAAAAACCCCGATATTCCCGGAACGAGAGGAATCAGTGCCTTTATCGTTGAAAAAGGCGAAAAAGGTTTTGAGTTCGGCGAACATTACGATAAACTCGGCATCCGTACTTCCAGCACGGCAGAGCTTGTTTTTAATGAATTGGTAATTCCGCACGACCGACTCTTGGGCAAAGAAGGCGAAGGTTTTAAAATCGCGATGAAAACTTTGGACGGGGGACGCATCGGAATCGCTGCGCAAGCTTTGGGAATCGCACAAGGTGCATACGAAGAAGCCTTAAAATATGCCCGCACTCGTGAACAGTTCGGGATGCCGATCGGTGCGCAACAGCATGTGTCTTTTATGCTGGTGAATATGCTCACCAAGCTGGAAGCTGCTCGTTTACTGATCTACAAAGCAGCGGAAAGAAAGCAGAACAAAGAAGATTACGTTACGGAAGCCGCTATGGCAAAAATGTATGCTTCTGATATTGCGCTGGAAGTCGTAAATGATGCGTTGCAAATTCATGGCGGTGCCGGCTTTATTAAAGGAATCCCCGTTGAAAAAATGTACCGAGATGCAAAAATCACAACAATTTACGAAGGTACGAATGAAATTCAACGAGTTGTCATTGCGTCTAAAATTTTGGGTAAATTGGGCAAGGCAAAAAGATAAAAATTTAACTGCATTGTGCAATTAAATTAAAATAGCAATCGAACTTTAAAATTTGTGGAGGTTTAAATGGCTGTAGCTAGATTGAAAGGTGATCCGCGAATTGGAATCACCGGTTTGCGTAAACGCATCTTTACCGAGGGCGATACCATGCAGGAAAAGGTTCACAAGATGGTTGAACAGTTGGTTGAAGTGGAACGCTTCAAGTTTTATAAAAATGTCGACATCAACATGGAGATGCCGCTTGCACCGATCGGTGTTTCAGGCGGACGCGGTGTCAAGGACAAGGCGACATGGAAATTGATTGAAGATTTGGCAAGAGCCGCAGGCGGTGCCATCGGCTCATCGCGTCCTGCCGCTGAAACTTTAAAATACATTTCAACGCAGCGCTATGTCGGTATGTCGGGGCAGAAATTCAAAGGAAATATTTACTTTGCGATCGGTATTTCAGGTGCAATTCAGCACTTAAAAGGTATTAAAGATGCATCTCGTATCATTGCAATCAACAAGAGCAAAAAAGCTCCTATTTTTTCGCATTGCGATTACGGCATCGTGGGAGACTTGGAAGAAGTGTTGCCGATTTTAATCAAAGAATTAAATTCTCTGCAAAAAGAAGAACTGACGCTTCCTTATCCGAAAATCAAAAAAACGGTTGTCCCGCGCCCGCAGCCGATTGGACCGCGTTATGTATGCTTGGGTTGCGGTTACAAATATGTTCCGGAAGAAGGAAATGCAATTGCAGATATTCCGGCGGGAACGTTGTTTGAACATTTGGATGCTGAATTTACTTGTCCGGATTGCGGTGAAGCAAAAGACCGCTTTATCAAATTGTCATTCCGGAACAACTAAAAGAACAGTATTTAATTCTTAAGGAGTTTAACTATGCACAGTGTACGAGAGATTACAAAAGATGTTTGGTGGGTCGGCGGTCTTGACCACAGATTGCACCTTTTTGAAAATATCCACCCGATTCCACAAGGGGTAAGCTACAACGCTTATTTGCTTTTTGATAAAAAAAGCACTATCTTGTTTGATACGGTCGATATTTCGGCTTGTCCGCAAATGATGGAAAACATCGATTATTTGTTGAAAAAATACGGACGCAAACAACTTGACTACTTGGTAGTCAATCACTTGGAACCCGACCATGCCGGTTCTATCGGTCAGATTTTACACAAATGGTCGCCGACGATTATTTCGACGGAAAAAGGCTACATGCTCATGCGCCAGTTCCAGTTTGACCCGGATGCATATAAATGCGAAGAGGTAAAAGAAGGCGATACGCGCACGTGGGAAGATCATACGGTTGCATTCGTGGAAGCACCGATGGTTCACTGGCCGGAAGTTATGATTACGCTTGACGTAACAAACGGTGTTCTTTTTTCGGCAGACGCATTCGGTTCTTTCATTGCGTTGGACGGAAAATTGTTTGCCAGCGAAGTCAACTATCCGCGTGATTGGATTGATGAAGCGCGACGCTATTTGGTAAACATTGTCGGAAAATACGGACCGGAAGTAATGCACTTGGTTGGAAAAGTTTTAAAACTTGACTTGTTGCCGAAAATCAAGTATGTTTGCTCGCTGCACGGTTTAGTGTGGGAAGCGGACAATTTCCCGTATTTGCTTGATAAATATTTGCACTGGGCAACCTATACACCGGAAGAAAAAGGTGTTATGATTGTGTACGGTTCAATGTATGGCAATACGGAATCCGCAGCATACGCACTTGCAGCGAAAATCGTACAGCACGGTTGCTCAAATGTTGTTGTACATAATGCGTCTGAAGTGCACGTTTCGTATCTTATTTCCGATGCGTTCAAATTGAGTCATATCGTGCTTTGCTCGCCGACATATAACTTGAATATTTTCCCGCCGGTAGAGAATTTCTTGCACCATGCGTCGCACTTGAATTTGCAAAACCGCAAAATTTCCATTATGGAAAACGGTTCGTGGGCGGTTCAGTCGGGTGATTTGATCCAATCCTATATTGAAAAGAATATGGACGATATGGAAATCTTGAACGAACGCATCACGATTGCATCTTCAATGAATCCCGATAAAGACTATGAACTTGATGCAATGGCAAAAGAAATCGTTGAATCGGTGCAAAAGACGGATATCTCGTTGCCGGAAGGCGTACCGCAGCTTCCTGTTGACGGCATTCACTTCCCCGGCGAACGCAGATAGTTTTAATTCAAAAACACAGGTTACCGCTCGTGCAAAATGTAGGGCGGTATACTCGCTATCAGTACCGCCGTGTGATGTTTCATGCGGCGGTAATTTTATAAAAAATAAAAGAGGTGCATAATGAAAAAAATTGGTGTTGTCGGCGCGGGGACAATGGGGCAGGGGATTGCAACTGCTTTTGCGTCAAATGGATATTCCGTTGTTGTCTGTGATTTAAAAGAAGAATGGGCGCAAGGCGGAATAGATAAAATTTTAGGGAAACACGAAAAACTGGTTAGCAAAGGCAAAATTACGGCAGAATTTGCCGCGGAAATTAAATCGCGCCTGAAGGTCGGAAAATCGGATTATTCCGATTTAGCTGACTGCGATATAATTGTGGAAGCAATTCTGGAAACAATGGATGCTAAAAAACAATTATTCGGCGAACTTGATAAAATTTGTAAGACAGAGACTATTTTTGCCTCGAACACATCTTCGCTTTCGGTAACGGAAATTGCAAAGGGAATTACGCATCCGGTTATCGGTATGCACTTTTTCAATCCTGCCGATAGGATGAAATTGGTCGAAGTTATTTCGGGCATCAACACCCCTGCACATGTTAAACAAACGATTATCGAGTTGGCAAAAAAAATCGGCAAAGATCCCGTTGAAGTAAATGAAGGGCCCGGTTTCGTGGTGAACCGTATTTTGATTCCGATGATCAATGAAGCTGCGTTTATTTTACAAGAAGGAATCGCAAACGCGGAAGATATCGATAAGGCGATGATGCTCGGGGCAAATCATCCGATGGGACCGCTTTCGCTTGGAGATTTAATCGGACTTGATATTGTTATGGCAATTATGGATGTGCTTTACAAAGAAACGGGCGATAGTAAATACCGCTGTTGTACGCTTATCCGCAAAATGGTTCGCGGAGGCTTACTCGGCAGAAAAAGCGGTAAAGGTTTTTTCAACTATGCGGAATAGGAGAGAAAAATGAGTACGGTACTTTGCGAAATTAAAGAACACATTGCACATGTTACTATCAATCGTCCTGAAGCATTGAATGCACTTAGTACGCAGGTGCTTAATGATTTATCGAGCGTGCTTGATGAGTTGGATAAAGCGGCTGAAGTGTACGCGGTTGTCCTTACGGGCGCGGGGGAAAAAAGCTTTGTCGCCGGTGCCGACATAGCGGAAATGAAAGATCACACAACGAATGAAGCAAAAATTTACTCGGAAAAAGCGCATACGATTTTTTCACGCATAGAAAATTTCCGTTGTCCGTGGATTGCAGCGGTAAATGGTTTTGCTTTGGGAGGAGGCTGTGAACTTGCACTTTCATGCGATATCCGCATTGCTTCAACGAAAGCTCGTTTTGCGCAGCCGGAAGTCGGTTTGGGAATAACGCCCGGTTTTGGCGGAACCCAGCGCTTACCGCGTTTGATCGGAACGGGGCGTGCAAAAGAAATGATTTATACGGCGCGTCATGTGAAAGCCGACGAAGCGTTTACCATCGGTTTGGTAAACAAAGTGTGCGAACCGGAAGTCTTGATGAATGAAGCCGAGACTATGGCGAAGACAATCGCAAAACAGGCGCCGATTGCAGTACGCAATGCAAAAAAAGCAATTAATGACGGTATGCAATGTCCTCTTGCGGAAGCGCTAAAAATCGAAGTGAACGAGTTTGCGTCATGTTTTGCAAGCGAAGATCAAAAAATGGCGATGACTGCTTTTATGAAAAAAGAGTCGGTAGAAAAATTTAACAATAAATAGTTGAATAACTAGGATATGATATGAACTTTCAATCGATGTATAAGGATAAATTGGTAACTGCCGAAAAAGCTGCGAGTGTTGTAAAATCGGGAGACTGGGTAGATTATGCGTGGTGTACAAATACTCCGGTGGCATTTGATAAAGCACTTGCGAAGCGGCTTCCTGAATTGTCTGATGTTAATTTTCGCGGCGGCGTTTTGGTAGCGGTACCTGAAATTTTCAAAATTGAAAACCCGGAAGCTCACTTGACATGGAATTCGTGGCACATGGGTGGCGCCGACCGAAAAACGAGTCAGCTCGGTTTTGGTTTTTACAACGCACTTCGCTACAGTGAACTTCCACGTTGGTATCGCGAAAACATTAAGCATGTTAATGTTGCGTGTATACAAACCGCTCCTATGGATGAAAACGGTAATTTCAATTTTGGACTTTCAGCCTCTCACTTGAAAGCAGTGTGCGAAGTTTCCGATATCGTTATCGTTGAAGTAAATAAAAATATGCCACACTTCATTTGCGGAATGGATGACAGCGTAAACATTAAAGATGTTACGATGATTATCGAAGGCGACAATCCGCCTGTCGGAATTATTCCTGCGGGAGGAGCGGCTACTGATGTTGATAAAGCGGTCGCTAAACTTATTTTAGATGAAATTCCGAACGGTGCATGTTTACAAATCGGTATCGGCGGCATGCCCAATGCAGTTGCTTCGCTGATTGCTCAATCCGATTTAAAAGATTTGGGCGTACATACCGAAATGTATGTCGATGCGTTTGTTGACATTGCAAAAGCGGGTAAAATCAACGGAAGTAAAAAAACGATTGATACGGGAAAACAGGTTTTCGGATTTGCGGGTGGAACACAAAAATTGTATGATTACGTAAACAATAATCCGGAATGTATGCCGGCACCCGTTTCGTACACGAATGATGTGCGCGTTATTTCGCAAATCGACAACTTCATTTCCGTGAACAATATCGTAGACGTTGATTTGTTCGGACAGGTAAACTCCGAAACGGCAGGTACACGGCAGATTTCCGGCGCAGGCGGTCAACTTGACTTTGTACTCGGTGCCTATCTTTCTAAAGGCGGAAAAAGTTTTTTGTGCTGTTCGTCAACGTACCAAAGTAAAGACGGCACGGTTTCCTCTCGTATTCGCCCAACGCTTGCGGACGGTTCCGTCGTTACGGCTGCCCGTCCGAACGTGCATTGGTTTGTAACGGAATACGGTAAGGTCAATCTCAAAGGTTTGTCGGCATGGCAGCGCGCTGAAGCGATTATTTCCGTAGCGCATCCCGATTTCCGCGATCAACTGATTAAAGACGCAGAAAAAATGCACATTTGGCGGCGGAGCAATAAGCGATAAATTTCTACCTTGTGTTCCGGCGTTTCCGCTTGGTACTTGAAATAAAAACGCCGCAAAGATTATCGCGGCGTTTTTATTTGTCTGATCGTTCGTTACTTTGTTATTTTGTAGCTTGCTCAAATTAGCGAGGAGTTTTGCAGTTTAATTTTTTGTTTTCGCTTTTATAAAATTTTTAAATTCGAGGAATAAAACGCTATGAAAAAAATTGAAAAAATAAACGTGGTATATTTCAGTCCGCATGGAAATACGCAAAAAATTGCAAACGAAATCGGTAGATATGTATCAGAAAAACTCGGCTGCGCAGTCTTGTACGATAATTTTACGCTTTTTAAAAACAGAAAAAAAGAACGGTATTTTTCCGCGAATGAACTGGTCGTGTTTGCAAGTCCGACATACGCGGGAAAATTACCGAATAAAATTTTACCCGATATAAAAACTTTATTCAAAGGCAAAAATACGCCGGCGCTTGCATTCGTTACATTCGGAAATCGCTCCTTTGATAATTCGATTGCGGAATTACATGCCGTGCTGTCCGAAAACGGTTTTACGATTTTAGCGGCTGCAGCATTTGCGTGTAAGCATGCCTTTGCGGAAATCGGAACCGAACATCCGACGGCGGCGGATGAGCGTGCGTGCGTACGAGTTTGTGATGCGGTTTTGGAAAAACTACAGGCGGAAAACTTAACGCCGATACAAAATATTCCGGGCGATGCTACAGCGCCGTATTATACGCCATTGCAGCTTTCGGGAGAACCTGCGAAGTTTTTAAAAGCTAAGCCGCTTACCGACGAAGCGAAATGCGATCATTGCGGTGTGTGCGCGGCGCTTTGTCCGATGGATGCAATCAGCCGTGAAAACGAATGTGAGGTTCCCGGTACCTGCATAAAATGTCAATCCTGCATCGTGCATTGTCATACCGGTGCAAAATATTTTAATGACGAACAATTTTTGTCGCACCGTGCAATGCTTGAGCGCGATTATAAACGCCTTGCCGAATCGCACGTCTTTGTATAAAGCACTTCTTGCGTTTTGATTAAATTGGAAGTAAATTTTTTTTACTGCGGCTTCAAAATTCAGATCGGCTTACAGACAGCTAACTCGTTAAAAAATTTCTGTGCAGAACAAAGCCGCAAGGCTTTGATTCGCAGTCCGCGATAAGCGGACTCGTTAAACACAATACCTTACAGAACAAAGCCGCAAGGCTTTGATGATTTCTGCGAGTGACGATTTTATTGTACGGAACATTTAGAAACAATGAATGAAACGTATTGATTTAAATCTTTTATTTAGATAAAATATAACTTATGAGTATTAAAACTTTTAAAGGCGGGGTTCATCCGCAATCAATGAAACTTATCTCTCCCGATGCGGAGATAAAGCGGGTTGCCCCATCGACGCATACGGTTTGGATTCCGGTAACCCAAGGCGGTGCTGAAAATACGCTTTTGGTAAAAGTCGGCGATACGGTTGCCCGCGGGCAAAAGATTGCCGAATCGGATAAGTTTATGTCTTGCCCCGTTCATGCTTCAGTTTCAGGAAAAGTGAAAAAAATTGAAACGCACGAAGCGATCGGTAATGCCGATAAACTCTGTGTGGCAATTGAAGATGACGGTTTGAACACCGAAAGTTTTATGCCGGTTTTGGATCCTTTTACCTGCACATTGGAAGAAGCGTTAGCCCGCGTTAGAGAAGCCGGTATCACCGGTATGGGCGGCGCGTCATTTCCGACCCATGTAAAACTCAGTCCGCCGAAAGGAACAAAAATCGACTATGTGATTGCAAATGGTGCGGAATGCGAGCCGTATTTGTGTATCGATGCGGCAACGATGCAGCAAAACGCCGGTGATATCGTCGACGGATTGGCGATTGTCATGCGGATTACCGGTGCCGCCCAAGGCATCATTGCCGTTGAAGAAAACAAACGGGATGTTTTGCCCGCTCTCGAAGAAGCGATTCGGAAAGCAAAGTCGAATCCGGTTGCAAAAGGGGCGTACGATATCTCCATTCAGGTGTGCAAAACCAAGTATCCGCAAGGCGGTGAAAAAAACATCACGTCGGCAGTGGTCGGGCGGGAAATTCCGTCTGGCGGTTTGCCGTTCCAAATCGGGTGTATCATAGACAATGTCGCTACGCTGAAAGCGATTTCGGAAGCTTTTCGGCTTGGAAAACCGCTCATTGACCGCCCATTGACGATTTCAGGTGGAGCGTGCGGAAATCCGCAAAACATTATTGCGCCTATCGGAACGTGCATTTCGGATTTAATTCCGGAAGAAATTACCTTGAAAGATAATATTACGAAAATTATTTCGGGCGGACCGATGATGGGTACCGCAATGAAAAATGCAAGCTTTCCTATTGAAAAAAACACTTCCGGTGTGTTATTTTTAACGAAAGCGGAAACGACTCTTGAAGAAGAAGATACCTGTCTCGGATGCGGAAAGTGTGTCGAAATATGCAGCTGCCGGCTGGCACCCGTGCTGATTGTGCAAGCGCTTGCCCGCAAAGATTTGGATGAAGCAATTCGTTGCGGCTTAAACGACTGCGTTTTATGCGGAACTTGCGCGTATGTCTGCCCGGCTCGTATGCAGTTGATACAAAAGTTCAAAATCGGAAAACAACTGGTTCGCGAACGCATGATAAAAGAAAAAGCAAAACAAGCAGCCGAAAAAGCAAAGGTAGGAGTTTAATATGAGCGATATGGTAAAAGAACAAGAAACAAAAAAAATACTCGAGAAACCGAAGCAGCCCGAACATCCGGAAACCGCGTTAAATGAAATCTACCTTGCGAATGCACCGCATATTGTTTCGCCGGTTACGACACAGCGACTCATGCTCAATGTGGTAATTGCGCTGTTGCCGATTACGGCTTTTTCGGTGTATTTATACGGATTGCAGGCTTTGGTGCGGCTGGTGATTTCCGTTATTGCAACGGTCGTTTTTGAATCCGGCTTTCGCGCTCTCATAAAACGTCCGGTTCGCGCAAATGATTTTTCCGCCGTAATTACGGGGCTTCTTTTAGCCTTGGTTATGCCCGCAAATATTCCGCTGTGGATTTTAATCCTTTCGGCGTTTTTTGCGATTGTAGTCGGTAAAGAGTTTTTCGGCGGATTGGGAAAAAATCCGTTTAACCCTGCATTAATCGGACGAGCGTTTGCGTTTGTCAGCTTTGCAAAACCGATGACTACCTGGGTTGCAACCCGAAGTTCAACCTTTTTCGGAGGGCTTTCCGGGTCCGTTGATGCACTTTCAGGTGCGACCATTTTGTCGAAAATCAATCCCGTTGACGGAACGGTTTTCAGTGCCGGAAAAATTGCTTTCAGATTAGGATTAGGCGATGCAAAAAATTTATATCTTGATCTCTTTTTTGGAAACCGCGGCGGCTCAATGGGAGAATCCCCTATTTTTCTCATTGTGCTTGCTTTTATATTTTTGCTTGCGACGAAAACAATTGATTGGCGCATTCCGGTTTCAATGTTGGTATCCGCCGCTTTGTCGGCTGTGTGTATCGGACTCTTGTTTTTCGGACAACCGATTGATCCGCTTTTAACCGTACTTTCAGGCGGTTTATGTTTCGGCGCCGTATTTATGGCAACGGATTATACCACGTCTCCGGTAACCCCCCGCGGCAGAATTATTTTCGGTGCGGGCTGCGGATTTTTGTCCGTAGTAATTCGCACTTTCGGTTCAAACCCCGAAGGTGTTATGTTCAGCATTTTGATTATGAATGCGCTGGTCCCATATTTGAATCAGCTGTTACCGAAAAAGTACGGCTTCGTTAAAGGAGGCAAATAATGAAAAGCACTTTAAAACTTGCGTTGACGCTGACAGTTTGGTCGGTGATTGCGTGCTGCGCGTTGGCGTTAGTTAATTCGTTTACTGCTCCGGTTATTGAAGCGCGTACCAATGCTATGATTACACAAGCGTTGACACAAATTTTTCCCGAAGCGAAAACAAATGAAAATATTGTTTCAGAAGTGAACTCCGGCAACCCTGTTGTAAAATTCGATAACGCATATTTAGTGAAGTCGGACAAGGATATTCTCGGTGTGGTGATTACCGCGACGGGACCGACTTACAATTCATCAACAATTATGGTTGGCGTTCAGACGGACGGAACAATTAAAACGATTATGTTTATCGCCAATGACGACACGAAAGGAATCGGCTCAAAAGTGCTGGAACCTTCGTTCACTTCGCAATTTGACGGTAAAGCCGCCGCTTCGGAATTTAAAGTCGGTTCCGATGTGGAAGGTGTGTCCGGCGCGACGGTCAGTTCTAAAGGAGTCGCAGCAATTTTGAAAGCGGTGTCCGAAGCTGCGTTGACTTATTTAACCGACAAACAAATACTCACCGCGGAGGCAAAATAATGAAAAGTAAATCACAAATTTTTACGGCGGGTATTATTCGCGAAAATCCGCTGTTGGTTTTAATGATCGGATTGTGTTCATCGCTCGGAATTACAACTTCCGTATTTTCGGGAGTCGCGATGGGACTTTCGATGACCTTTGTATTGGTAATGAGTGAGCTCATTATCAGCATTTTTAGAAAAATCATCCCGAATGATGTCCGTATTCCGATTTTTATCATCGTTATTGCATCGTTTACTACGATTGTGCAGTTAATGATGCGCGCCTATTTTTCGCAGCTATATGATTCAATCGGGCTTTTTATTGATTTGATTGTGGTAAACTGTATTATTATGGGACGGGTTGAAGCTTTCGCATCGAAAGAAAATCCGCTGAATGCGGTGCTTGATGCGTTGGGAATGGGAATCGGTTATTCCATTGTGTTGATTTTAATTTCAGCGATCCGTGAAATCCTGGGCGGAGGCGCTTTTTGGGGAATTGAGTTTATTCCTGAAAACTACCGCATCGGCTTTTTTACCACACCGCCCGGAGGTTTTTTGGTTTTTGGTCTATTGATTTCCCTCAATGTTGGAATAAGAAAATTGTTGGATAAAATGGCAAGTAAAAAAGCATTGTCGGCTGATTCAAACGAAGCACATGCATTAGCATAAGGAGCAACGATTATGAGTAATCTTTTAACGATATTTTTTTCTGCCTGTATCGGTAATAACATTGTTTTAATTCAGTTCATCGGTTTGTGTCCGTTTATCGGGATGTCAACTGATGTGAATAAGTCTATCGGAATGGGCGGGGCGGTTACTTTCGTCACGTTGATGGCGACCGCCGTCACCTATCCGATTTTCAAGTATATTTTGCTGCCCCTTCATGTTGAATTTTTGCAGCTGCTGATTTTTATTTTAGTTATCGCAAGTTTGGTTCAGCTCGTGGAGTTTTTCTTGAAAAAATCGGCTCCGTCATTGTACAGTGCGATGGGCGTGTACCTCGCGCTCATTACGACCAACTGCGCTATTTTGGCGGTAACCCGAAACGTGATTGCAAAAGGATATAACTTTATTGAGGCGATGGTGTATGCGCTCGGCGTAGCAGCCGGCTTTTTAATTGCGATGTTGCTCCTTGCCGGTTTGCGTAAAAAACTGGCAACCGCGCCGATTCCGCAATTTTTAAAAGGAACGCCTATTTTGTTTATCGTTTCGGGACTTTTGTCGCTTGCCTTTATCGGCTTGGGCGGAATTTTTTAAAGTGTAAGGAGAAATTCGCATTATGAATACTATTGTAGTAAGCGGCTTGGTTGCCCTCGGTATCGCATTTTTGTTGGGAATATTGCTCGGAGTTTTTAAGCAAGTATTCCATGTTGAAGTCGACCCGAAAGTGGAAGAAGTCCGCGCGGTTCTCCCCGGTGCAAACTGCGGAGCTTGCGGATATCCGGGCTGTGACGGCTTTGCCGCCGCCGTAGCAAAAGGCGAAGCTCCGACAAACGGATGTAGTGTCGGTGCGGACGAAGTTGCCGCAAAAGTGGCAAAAATCATGGGCGTTGAAGCGTCAAGTACAGAAAAGCAAGTTGCCCATCTTATATGTCAAGGCTGCTATGAAGTTTCAAAACCGAAAGCAGCATACGTCGGCGTAAAAACCTGTGCTGCCGCAAAAACGTCGATTAACGGCACCAAAGAATGCGACTGGGGCTGTATCGGCTTCGGCGATTGTGCGGTCGCTTGTCCCTTTCACGTGATTACCGTTCTTGATAACGGCTTGGTGCAAATCGACGAAACGAAATGCACGGGTTGCGGGATTTGCGTTGCTCAATGTCCGCAACATGTTTTGCGCCTGTTTGCAGCAAACACAAAAGGTGCTCTTGCGTTATGTAGCTGCCGAAATCCGCGAAAACCGGTTATTATGAAAAACTGCAAACGCGGTTGTATTAAATGCGGCAAGTGCGAAAGAGCCTGCGAAGCAAAAGCCTTAAAACTGGTAAACGGCATCCCCGAAATCGATTATAGCCTTTGCACGAGCTGCAACGCCTGTGTCGAAGGTTGTCCGACAAAAGTCTTGGTACTGCTTGGCAAAGAATAAGGCTTTTTCTAAAAACAGATCTTTTTGGAAAAGTCCGAGAATTTTAAGCGTTTTTGCCGAATTCGGTGTACTATCGAAATCGGCAAGGGCGTCCGCCACAACAGCAAAGCACTATACAATCGTTCATGAGAATAGGAATATTATATGAAAATTGAAACAAAAAGTATGGGAATAGTTGAAATCAGCGATGAGCAAGTAATCACCATGCCGGAAGGATTTTACGGTTTTGAAGATAACCATAAATTTGCGCTAATTGATTCGGAACAGCCTCCTTTTTATTGGATGCAAAGTCTCGAAGATAAATCGCTCGCATTTATTGTGCTCGATCCGTTTTTATTCCGTCCCGATTATGAACTTGAAATT
This sequence comes from uncultured Treponema sp., assembly GCA_937923945.1. Lineage (GTDB taxonomy): Bacteria > Spirochaetota > Spirochaetia > Treponematales > Treponemataceae > Treponema_B. The sequence continues at coordinate 927 of CALDWC010000023.1, read as the reverse complement.
AGCGATGAAAGTTTAAAACCGATCGGTGCAACCAATCCGGAAAATCTTCTCATTTTTGCGCTGGTTACCATTCCCGGAAACGGAATGCCGATTACGGCGAACTTGCAGGGACCACTCGTCATCAACAAACTCAACAAAAAAGGAATGCAGGTTGTTGCCGGCGGTGAAAAATGGAAAACGAAGCACGACGTTATCGCCGAACTGAAGGCAAAGGAAAAATAGCATGCTGATACTTTCCAGAAAAACGAACCAAAAAATTGTCATCGGTGAAAATGTAGAAATCACCATCATCGAAGTAAAAGGTGAGCAAGTAAAAATCGGCATCGAAGCTCCGCGAAACTTAAAAGTGTTCCGCCGTGAAGTATACGAAGAAATCCAAAAAGAAAACCGAGCCGCCCAAATAACCGAAAAACCGTTTCTCCCGAAACTCGAATTTTAGGGAGCGGTCAAGCAAGTTTTGTATTAATTTCAATTCACGAGGTATTTTTTGTCCAAAAAAGTATTTAGAGAATTTTACCGTCGGCGATAATGGAATATTCGTAGCCTTGTTCGGCTAAAAACTTTTGACGCTTTTCCGCAAATTCTTCTTCGACGGTTTCTTTGGTGACAATCGTATAAAAGTAAGAATCTTTTTCTTTTGGGCGTAAAATCCTGCCGAGTCGTTGGGCTTCTTCCTGACGGCTGCCGAAGGAGCCTGAAACTTGGATTGCAACGGACGCATCCGGTAAATCAATCGCAAAGTTTGCAACCTTTGATACAACCAGCACGCGTTCTTTTCCTTCACGAAAATCTTCATATAAACGTTCACGCTCCAGAGTTGACGTTTTTCCCGTTAAAATCGGAGCGGCAACTTTTTGTGCAATATATTCGAGCTGGGCGATGTACTGCCCGATGATTAAAATCGAATCATCCTGATGCTTTTTTAAA